>NZ_CP179868.1:2669925-2994281 GCF_051379705.1 Ekhidna algicida
ATATGATGACCGATCACTTTCCATTTATTTTGAGTCTACATTTCCGCATACAATATTGGGATGGGAAGAGACCTATATGAGTGGCTTTGGTAATCCGGAAATGCTCACCACAAAAGCCAAGCGGATCAATACGATCAAGTCGGCTTATTGGGGTAAAAACAGTAATAAGGATAGGGCAATTCGAAAAGAACTTGGTTTGGGTCTTGATTAGTGTTGCCAGCAGCATTTTATCTTTGCTGAATGCAAGATGAAAATCCATGGATCACCCATAGTTCAAAAGAAATTTATTCCAACCCCTGGATCGAACTCACCGAGCACGATGTGACTAACCCTGGTGGAGGCAAGAGCCTCTATGGGAAAGTGCACTATAAGAATTGGGCTTTGGGAATTGTTCCACTTGACGAAAATCAGAATACCTGGCTAGTGGGACAATTTCGATATACATTGGATGAATACTCCTGGGAAATTCCAATGGGAGGTGGGCCACTGGAAATATCGAAGTTGGAATCGGCACAGCGCGAGCTCAAGGAAGAGACAGGTCTTACCGCAAAGAAGTGGACTGAGATATGTAAGATTCATACATCAAACTCTGTCACTGACGAAATCGGAATTGCCTACTTAGCTGAGGAGTTGACAGAAGGTGAAACCGCATTTGAAGAAACGGAAGATTTACAAATAAAAAAGCTTCCGTTTAAGGAAGCCGTTTTAATGTGTGATCGAGGGGAAATTACTGATAGCTTAAGCGTAGCAGCTATTTACCGCCTCTCGAGAATCTTAGCTAAGTGAACTAGGCTGAATCCAAGGGGAGGTGTATCGTAAAGGTGGTTCCTTTTCCAGATTCACTATCCACTTCAATTTTTCCATTGTTGAGTGAAACAAATTCATACACTAGCTGTAATCCAAGCCCCAATCCAGTCTCTCCCAATGTACCTTTCGTAGAGATGGTTTCATCTAAATTGAAAAGTCCTTTTAGCTTTTCTTTTGGTATTCCTACGCCATCGTCAGACACTACGATAGTGCAGAATTGCCGATACGCATCTGATGTTGCTTTTACCCTGACATGACCACCTGCATTGGTAAACTTTATGGCATTGTTTACCAGATTCCTTAAGATTGTTGATGTGGTATTTTTATCTGCCATTAAGTGGTAAGCATCATCTGATTCAAATTCAAGTTCAATGCTTTTTGATGTGGCATTGTCTCTAAACATTTCAACCACATCTTTCATCATCTCACCCAAATCCAGTCTTTCCGGCACGTAAGGAAAATGTCCACGTTGCTGAAGTGCCCAGTTTAGAAGCGTATCCAACAATTTAGTTAAACGATCAACAGACTCGCTCATCTTATCTACCATCACTTTCACCTGATCTCCCTTGCCTTCAACAAGGTACATCTGAGACACGGTCACTAATCCATTCAATGTATTCACCGGACCTCTGAGGTCATGAGAGATAATGGAGAAGAATTTGTCCTTTGTATGATTCAACACTACAAGATCGTCTTTCTGCTTTTCCAGCTGCTTGCTCAGCCTGTTTTTAGATTTGAAATAAGAATACACGATGATAACCAGGCAGATAAACGCTGCAAGTAGAAAACCTCCTGTAATCAAAATGATTCGGGTATTTCGTTTTTGCTCCAGCAAATAATCTACTTCCGATTGCTTTCTCCCCACCTCATATTCTGTCCTCATATCACCAAGCCTTTGCGTGGTTTCCAGGTTTTGAATACTGTCCTTGTAGGCATAATATTGTGTCTGATATTCTATGGCTTCTGCAAGATTTCCACGCTCCAGGTTCAATTCATACAATATCTTGGAAGCGTCTCGCGCTTGCTCTTTTAATCCAATTTCTTTGGAAAGATTAAATGCTGTGGAAGTATACATGATAGCCTCATCGTCATTGCCTTCTTCCTGAAAAATTTTACCTAACTGATTATAGTAATCGGACATTCCGTACTTATCCCCCATGGGTTTGAGCATTTCTATGGCCTTGAATAAATCTTCTTTTGCCTTTTCGACATCACCTTGCTTCCAGTAAACAAGCGCTCGATTTCCTACAATGTAAGCGATGCCTAAATCCATCCCGAATGTCTCAAACAGCGGCTCAGATTCATTGTAGTATGCCATTGCAGAATCATAGTTTCCTATCAGATAGTAATCATACCCTAAGTTTAGAAGACTCAGTGCCAGGGTTTTTCTTTTGCCTGTCCCTCTCAACAGTCCAATTGCTTTAGATCCATAGAATAGCGCATTTTCTGAATCCTTATTTAAGGTATAACAAGTAGAGATTTCTCCGTAAGTTTCAGCAAGCAGTAAATTGAACTGTGGCTTGTCGGCTGATAGGCTAGCGCTTTTGAATAGATACTCAAGCGCCCTTTCAAGATTACCCATTAATCGATGGGAGATTCCAATCTGTGAGTAAGCTTTGATTCGATACTCCTGACTATTTACATCTTCAGCTAATTCAAGAAGGTACTCGGCGTGTTGAAGTTGTTCATCCGGGGCAACTGTAAAGCCGCACAGGCGATAATATGCTTCCATCTCCTCACGCGGAGACAGTATTCCTTTAGCTATTTCTTCTTTTACACTGTCTGCTAATAATTTGTTTTGTGAAAAACTGTTTAGGCAGCAAAAGAGAGCTAAAGCTAGAACTAGATAATATTTAGCAGTGCTTTTCATAAGGGTGAGTATTACATACTACTCTTCACCAGGGCCTTCAGAATCACCTGGATCTTCGCCTACTGCATCGCCTCCTGAGCCTATTCTAATTTTTGGATCTAAACGGACTACAACCCCTTTATCGTCTTTCGACTCATACACAATGTCGTATTTAAGCTCATTATGTTCAGGATCATAATCGCTAGGAATGTGGAGTACCCACATTTTATCTTTCTTGTATTCGTCAGGCAGCTCGTCCAGGTAGGCTTCAGCATCTTCATCAAAGTCAACTTCTTCTAAGTCATCTAAGCCTCCTCCACGATACCAGAATACAAATTCGCCAGGCTCTACATGTGCGGTAATGGTGGTTTCTTCCACAATTTGATAACCATCTACATCATCCGTGTTTGTATTGAAGTAGATATTGCCGTCTTCATATTTCAGAATGGTGATGGCTCGCTCGCCTTTTTCGCGCTTAGCTTTTGGGTCGTTGAAATATTCGTCTGCCAGCTGAGTAGCAGCAATCATGTCTTCATCTACCAGTTCAACTTCTTCTATTATCGAGTCTTCTTGACAAGCAATTAGGAAAATAACAAAAAGGAAAGCTAACTGCTTCAATCTTAAGGTTTTCATCAATGGTGGTTTTTAATTGAAGGTACAAATTATCAAAATATTATCAAATGATAATGCGATTTATGAATGTGTTAGATGAACATTGTGAAATGAACGATGGATATTATGATTTGATCCATGAGTGTTTATTCCGGTCAAATTTATGCTTTAGCCATTCTTTCAGGCAAGATGTTAGAGGAACGTAGGGGAGATTACAATAGACAAATGGTCTACCGTCACGGGTTTAATTGTCGTGGTAAGAAATGAAGAGATTACCTTGCGGCTTGACTCTGAAAATCATGACACTCAAGGAACACTTGCGGAAAAATATTGTCCTCTCACTGCCGGTTATCATCGGCCAGCTAGGACATATAATGGTTGGTGTGTCTGATAGTATAATGGTTGGACGTTTGGGTGTAATACCCTTAGCCGCGGCGACTTTTGCAGGCACTATTTATCATGTGCTAATGCTTTTTGGGATAGGAGTGAGCTACGCTATCACACCAAAGGTAGCAGCCACCGACGTTAATGATCATGGCAAGCTTTTGAAGTATCTGGAAAATGGATTCTTCATGAATCTGGGTCTCGGTTTGATCCTTTTTGTGCTGGGCTACCTGGCAAGCCATATTTTGCATCTATTTGGTCAGGAGGCACCGGTAGCAGAGGCTGCTGGTCCATACTTGATTATCATGTGCGGTTCCTTAATTCCGCTTATGATCTTTCAAACATTCCGGCAGTATGCAGAAGGTCTCTCGGATACCTTCAGTCCTATGGTTGTTTCAGTGTTTGCAAACCTCCTGAATGTCTTTTTTAACTATATGCTTATTTATGGCAAGTTGGGAGCACCAGCATTAGGCCTAAACGGAGCGGGGATCGCAACGTTATTGGCTCGAGTAATCATGTTTGCATTGATGATCTGGTGGATCCGCAAGAAGTGTGTAGGATTTGAATGGAAGTTTGAGAGGGAAGGAATCAAATCGCTTTTGAGAATAGGGCTTCCGTCCGGGATGCAGTATGTTTTCGAAATTGGAGCTTTTGCTACGGCAGCCATTATGGTTGGCTGGATCAGCGCAGAAGCATTGGCTGCTCACAACATCGCATTAAATCTGGCAGCCATTAGCTATATGGCAGCCACAGGATTGGCCGCTGCATCTACTATCCGAATTGGCAATCAGATGAGATTGAAAGATCAGAGAAACCTTCGCATCGCGGGGTTTTCATCTTTTGGATTGGTCACGATTTTTATGGGTACTTGCAGCTTGATTTTTATTGTGTTTAGAAATGCGCTGCCGGCCTTATATATCGAAAATGAAGCGGTACAACAGACAGCTGCGACTTTGCTTATCATCGCTGCGGCATTCCAAATCTCGGATGGAGTTCAGGCAGTGGGGTTAGGTGTTTTGCGAGGATTACAAGATGTAAAAATTCCAACGATCATCACTTTTGTTTCCTATTGGCTGATTGCGATTCCTTGCGGGTATGTCTTTGCTTTTGTTCTGAACTGGGGAGTAAATGGGGTTTGGTATGCCCTTTCATTAGGTCTGACAATTGCAGGTATATTTAATTTATGGCGGTTTAACAGACTGTCGAAAAAAGTCACTTTTTGGTAATTATCATTTTAAAAGGGAATGGATTAACTATGTCCCGAATTTTCAAGTCATGAAAAGAAAGCAAGCCGCACTTATATTTATTTTCATAACTGTATTGATTGATATCATTGGCATTGGATTAATCATTCCCGTGGTGCCTGCACTGATAAAAGAGATTACGGGGTTGAGTACCAGTGAGGCGTCATTTTTTGGCGGAATGCTTGCCGCAACATATGCCATCGTTCAGTTTTTTGCAGCACCGATTTTAGGTGGTATCAGTGACCAGTACGGCAGAAGACCCTTACTTCTTGCCTCACTAATCGGTCTCGGTCTTGACTACCTGGTTATTGTTTTTGCACCGACTTTGATTTGGCTATTCATTGCCCGCATGATTTCTGGTTTGTTTGGTGGTAGTATAACTGTGGCCAATGCATACATAGCAGATATTAGCACGCCAGAAAACAGAGCCAAGAACTTTGGTATGATCGGTGCTGCTTTTGGATTGGGTTTTGTGGTAGGACCGTCCATTGGGGGAATCCTTGGGGAATTGGGTACACGCGTTCCATTCATGGCAGCAGCCGGACTTTCGCTACTCAACGCAACGTATGGTTTCTTCGTGGTTCCGGAATCTCTGTCGCCAGAAGACAGGAGACCATTTACCTGGAAGCGTGCCAACCCGTTTGGCACATTGAAGCGAATTTTGAGCCATAAGAAAATCGTATGGCTGGTCGTAGCTCTTTTCGTCATTTATGTAGCGGCTAATGCTACTCATGCCAATTGGTCATTCTTCACCATTGAAAAATTTGGATGGTCAGAGCTGGAAATAGGTTTGTCGCTCAGTTTTGTCGGAGTGATGGTAGCGATTGTTCAGGGTGGTCTGGTGGGTCCAATTGTTAAGAAGATAGGAGAGACAAATGCAGTCTATACAGGCTTTGCTTTCAATGCATTCGGCCTGTTGATGATGGGCATTGTTTCTCAATCCTGGATGGTGTATGCAGTTATAGTTCCATATGCATTCGGTGGTTTGGCAGGCCCTTCTCTTCAGTCGATCATGACCAGCCAGATACCTAAAAATGCCCAAGGCGAATTGCAAGGTGGACTCACCAGCGTGATGACATTAACAGCAATCGTAGGTCCGCTGCTGATGACTGGCATATTCAGATATTATACCAATCCTGACAATGAAGTTTATTTCCCGGGTGCACCTTTTGTGATGGGAACCATTTTGGCACTCTTGAGTATTATGATCGTAAGCAGATCACTTCCGCGCAAAGGTTCCTGATTATTCATCTTTTAAATATTTAATAGGATTAGCAGATGCTGCCCTTAGCGACTGGTATCCTACGGTTAGAATTACTAAGCCAAGAACGACAAACAGAGTAGCCCCAAAAGTGATCCATGAAATGCTGATTCGATAATGATATGATTTCAGCCATTCTCCTATGAAGTAGACAACAAAAGGGACACTAATGATAAAAGCAATCGCTACCCATTTGGTGAAATCAATAAATATAAGCCTCAGAATCGTGTTAATTTCAGCTCCAAGCACTTTCCGTATGCTTATTTCTTTTCTACGTTTTTCGATGATAAATAAGGTCAACCCATATAGCCCAAGACAGGCAATAGAAATTGAAATAGCGGAGAATAAACCCACCATTCCAAGGTATCTGCTCTCAGCTTCATAAAGGTTAGCGACACGATCGTCCATAAAAGAATAGGTGAATTCTTGGGTTGACCCCAGTTCATTCCACATGGTTTCAATCTCTTCTATTCGTTGACCTAGATCACTCATTTCCATCTTGATTGTAATCAGTCCATGCGCTGCGGGATTGTCTGCTACGCGATGGAAGATAAGCGTGGGAGCTACTTCGTTCTGCAACGTTTCAAAATGAAAATCTTCTACCACTCCGACCACATTGATTCTCATCTCTCTTCCCAGAATGATAATATTTTCCTCATCAGGTGAAAACTTAAAAGCGTTCATGGCCGCTTCATTAAGAATGACTGAGCCTCTTTGGTCTCCTTCTGAATCAGGCAGGAAGTTGCTGCCGTATTTGATTGGAATATCATAGATGTCAAAGAAATTAGCATCTACATAAGTATACCTCATTCTTAATGGATCACCTTCCCAATCATTAGGTGTTACAAATGTGAAACTGCGTGTCCAAGAAGTTGGTACCGACCTGCTGGATGAAATGGACTTGACGTAAGATTTGTTCTTTAATTCATTTTTGAATGTAATTAGCCTGGTTAATCCTGACTCTCGATCAGTGAAGCTCCTGGGAGATGCCGAGATCAGTAAAATACCTTCTGACTCAAATCCCATGTTCTTGCTTGACATATAATTAATTTGTCGACTGACAATGATTGTGCTGGCAATAAGAAAAAGTGCGATAGCGAATTGTATTACAACAAGTGTATTTCTAAATGCGGAGGAACCACCCATACCCAACTTTTTGCGCAACACCTCGATGGCACCAATGGATGAAAGATACAGCGCAGGGTAGCTTCCGCTAAGCATCCCAAGGATTGTTACTAGAAGAACAAAACTACCAATCAATTGAACGGCGCTGAATTGTTTTAGTGAAACAGCAACATCAAAAAACTGATTGAATTGATCAATGGTCAAAGTAACAATGAGAAGTCCGATCAGCGTAGCTATTAAAGACATTACAAATGATTCGGTAATGAATTGGGTTCTAAGTTGACCTTGAAATGCGCCGAGCACTTTTCTTAGACCAATCTCCTTGGCTCTTTGCGTTGCTTGAGCGGTAGCCAGATTCATGAAATTTATGATCGCTATTAAGAGTATTCCCAAGCCGATTGTAAATAGTGTCCATGCATTTGATGTGTCACCAAAGAAAGTGTCGTAAACTTCATCAAAGGGCAGTAATTTGAAGTTGGTATTGTCTCTGGTCTCGGTGTTCCAAATCGACTCAACAAGATTGGGAAAATCAGCTTCTAATTTCGTAGCGTCAGACGAATTTCTCAAAAGCACATAGGTTTCCAAAAACGAGCCGCTCCAGTTATTCGCGAGTTCTGGATACGCTGGAATGCTTTCAGCCGGAATAATTAAGGACGGTTGCATGGATGCATTGACCGGATGATTTTTGATAACAGCAGAAACCTGGTAACGCATAGTTGTATCCTCTTCCTGCAAGAAAATTTCAAGACTTTGTCCAACAGCATTCTGTGAGTCAAAATATTTTAACGCGAGTTCTTCTGTAAGCACCACAGAGTTTTTGGTCGGAAACATGTTGGCGCTGTTTCCTTGTACCAGTGGGAAAGTGAAAATGTCAAATAGTTCAGGGTCTGTATATACAATGGGTTCTTCCAGGTATCGATTATTCTTCTTAATACTGGCATCAGTTGTATAATACCTCGCCGAATGTTCTACTTGAGTATAATCTTCTTTTAACCGGTCTTTCAAAGGCATCCAGGTATCATAGGTGGCCTGAGTCCCATCAGGAGTGATACGCTCTTTGTAGGCAAGAAAAGTTCGATCCTTGTTTAGATGATGCGCGTCAAATGTAAAAATCTGATAAGTATATAGGAATATAAAAGTAAAGGCGGCTACTCCAATAGACAATCCGAAGATATTGATAAAGGATGTTGATTTTCTTTTCAATAGCGTGCGAAAAGCGATTTTGATATAGTTGCGAAAGATCATAGTATTTAGAGATAAGTGTTGAAAAGACTTGAGATTAACAGGTTTTAATGATCGGAACACCTCGAAGATGAATAAGAATTTGGCTTTAAATAGTCCATCTTCTTTCACACGCCAATGGAATGCCTCAGTGATGTCTCCTTGGATTTCGTCCGAATAGTCGGAGCGAAGAAAAAACTCGAGCAACGAAAGTGCCCATTTCGGTGGCTCATGCGCGGATTTCATATCTGACTAAAACTCATTTTTGGAATGGTTTTCCAAATTTCACTTCTTCGGTGTTGAAGCGCTTGAGCAGTTTCATATCCTTTGTTAGTGGCTTGATACAGACGCTTGCCCTTTCCGCCACGCTCAGGTGTGGGATCACCTAGCCTAGAGTTGACAAACCCTTTCTTTTCCAATCTTTTTAAAACCACATGAATGGCTGGGAGGGAAATCGATTGCCCCAGTTGATGTTTGTATTCTTTGGCAATTTCTACACCATAGGTTTCATCTTTCATCAAAAGAATAATCAGGATCATTTCTTCGAGTGTACCTAACTGCAGGTTCATTAAATTAATTTTTGTTTAAAATATCAATACGACTAAAATTAATTTTTGTTTAAAAAATAAAATTAGTGAGAAGATGAGCGCTTGAGCATTCTCCAGGTCCACATCCCGGCGGCAAACTCTATAAATGAAAAAGCTACCAGCGATAGTGTACCTCTATCGAATACGTAAAGCCAGATGAAGAATACAAACTGAATAATCCGAATTTGTACCGTAAAGCCAAAGAATGGGATAAGGTTTTCATTGGCATTTCGAACATAGTAGTAGCCTAGCACAGCCACCACAAAACCTAGAATCAAGCGCCAAACACTCTCGGGATCGGGTAAGCCTATTCCACTTAATACCCAGGAAGGGGCTAGCATTAAAAATAGCCCTTCAACAATTAGGTATAATCCAAAGAGCCAGACGGTTTTCGCAGGTTTGTTCATTTTTAATAACTTCCGTTCATCAATCTCAATCTAATAAACAATGAGGAAATACATCTTTCTGCTACTTTTTATCCCGGCACTTTGTCTAGCTCAAAACACCGCTGATAAGGTGTTAGCCAAAGCCATCGCTTATCACGACTCGCAAGGCAATTGGCCATTACTTTCCTCTACTTTCAACTTTACAGAAACCCGACCCAATGGCCCAAATAGGTCAACGATTGTCGTAATAAACAATTCGGAAAGCTATATGAAGATCAATCGCAACGATGAGGAAATTTATGAAGTGACCTTAGATGATGCGAAGGTGTTAAAAGGAGATAAAGACCAGGATCGGGCAATTGTTCTACGAAACTATTATCTCTATCTATGGGGTCTGCCAATGAAGCTGTATGATGAAAGCACACCTGAAATTACGTTATCAGCCGATGCAACTGTAGCTGACAAAGTATGCAAAGTACTTCGTGTTGCCTACGAAAAGGATATCTGGTATTTCTATTTTGATGATTTCTCCGGAAGAATGATACAATACAAATTTTATCAAGATGCAGAAGAAACCAAGGGGGAGTTGATCACACTTGAAGATGAGATTTCGGTGAATGGAATCAAAATTCCAAAAAAAAGAAGTTGGTATACGCTTCCTGATATGAAGTATCTCGGGACGGATATTTTATCAAGTATCAACTAAGCTTTAAACCATATTCATCTTAGCCCTCTCATTTGCTTAACAAATGTGAAACTTATGTATTACATTCACGTTTGTTAAGTAAATATTTTTATCCATGGAATATCAATTAGGTGAATTTGAAGAGCTGGTTCTGCTAACAGTTGCAGCCCAGCACGACGAAGCGTATGGCGTTTCGATTCATGAGTTTCTAACATCAGAAACGAAAAAGAAGATTAACATTAGTGCCATACATGTTGCACTCAAGCGACTGGAAAAAAAGGGCTTTGTTGACTCTCGCTTTGGAGGCATTACGGAGGAGCGAGGAGGTCGTAGAAAAAAATTCTACATAGTTACAGCGCTTGGAAAGAAGGTGTTGGATGCTTCTCATGATTTGCGCACTAGCATCTATCAAAAAATCCCACAACTGCAATTTGCCAACATTTAATAATGTCAGAGCTGCAACCTCCAAAATGGGCACTCAGATTTCTGAGGTGGTATTGTCGCGACGAATATCTCGATGAAATAGAAGGCGATATGATCGAGATGTTTCATGTTCGATCCCAAGATTCTCTGAGGTCAGCCAGGTTGTTTTTTGTTTGGAATGTGCTTAGAACTTTTAGGTGGATAAACCTCAAAAAAACTCAACTAAATAATTGGACTATGAACTTATATCAAAACTATACCAAGATCTACTTTCGCAGATTTCGAAAAGAGACACCACACTATTTAGTGAATATACTTGGCCTATCTCTTGGGCTTACTATTCTTTTCTTCATTCTCATGTTCGTTTATGACGAACAGAATATTGATCAATTTCACAGCAAAAAAGACAGGGTATATCGGGTGGTACATGAGATTACCGAAGAAGATGGTGTGCATCATTACCTATCTGGCCCAAACCCACTGGCACTGGCATTGAAAACGGATTTCCCGGCGATAGAAGAAACGGGCTGGACAACCTATTTCGGTTCACATGTGCTTGTGAAGGATGACAAAAGAATTGCCGACAGAACCTGGGCGATAGTCACTAAGGGAATGTTTGACATCCTGGATTTTGAAATACTCGATGGCGACCCACAAAAACAATTTGAAGGACCTACAGGAATCGTTTTAACTGAAGAATTGGCTTTGAGTCTTTTTGGAAAAACCGATGTGGTTGGGGAGGTTGTAGATGAATCAAGGTTTGAGACTGTGGAAGTACTTGCCGTTATAAAAGATATGCCGCGAAATTCCAGCTACAGATTCACTTCCATGTACGTCATGGATCCAGATCAAATGCCAGAAGGATGGCAAGATTTTCTAAGCGATTGGGATACGCAATTCATGCAAACATGGGTGTTGCTGAAAGAGGGAGCTACTCCTGAGGATATTTATGCATCGAAGGACAATTTCATTGATAAATACCTTGAAGGTGAGGCACAAGAAAGATTTGATTTTTATCTGCACCCATTGAGTGAAGTTCATCTAGGGTCTACTCACATAGAAAATGGTGGACCAGCACCGCTGCTATCAATTCCATACAGTGATCGAGAGTTTGTGTCTATGATATTGATGATGGGGTTCTTAGTGATCTTCATTGCAGCACTTAACTATGTGAACCTTTCCTCTGTGCAGGCACTAAAGCGAACATTGGAGGCAAGCATGAGAAAAATAAATGGAGCAAATAACCGCCAACTAATCGGCCAGCTTTTTTTTGAGACATTTATCACAGTTGCCATTGCATACATCATTTCCATTGCCTTGATCGTAATTCTATTTCCGCTCTTTCTGGAAATTGCCAATAAAGATTTCAGCTTAGCGCTGCTCTATTCCTCGGACTTCATCATCTACCACATCGCCACAATAATCATCATTTGGATGGTTTCTGCAATGTTGCCAGCATTGTATTATTCAAAATTGAAACGCTCCCTGCTAATTATGAAAAATGCATTTTCAGGTAAGGGAGATTTGCTGAGGAAAGGATTAGTAGGGGTACAATATTCGCTATCCATTTTCTTGATCATCGGATCAATGGTGATTTTCAGGCAGCTTAACTACGTGCAGTCAAAAGATTTAGGGTTTGACAATCAGAATCTAATTGTGCTAGATATTAACTCAGGTGCTGCCAGAAGCAACTTCAAAAATATCATTGCGGGCATAAAGAAAAATCCGGATGTGATCAATGCGTCAACATCATCCAGAGTTCCTGGAGAATGGAAAGATATCCCGATAGCAAGTGTGAGTAAGAACCTGACGGATCAGCCCGTCGAGTTTAGTCACTATGCTGCCGATAAATATTGGCTCGATACGTATGACATAAGTTTGGTGGATGGAGAAAATTTCACTGGAGCAGATAAGTCGGATAGCTTGTATATTTTGATAAATGAAAAAGCGGCTGCAACACTAAACTTCGAGCAGCCAATCGGTGAAAGCATTTGGGTAATGTCTGACGGTGATTCAGTAAAAATGCGAATCAAGGGAATCGTGGAAGATTTCCACTTTCAATCACTCTACGAACCTATAGGACCTGTGTTAATTACCCATTGGAATAATCACGTAAGATCCATTGATTATTTCACTATCAAATACAGTCAAAATCCAAAGGAAACTATTGCACATATAGAAGAAGTGAATGCGCAGTTTGATCCCAATACGCCCGCCGAAATTCATTTTCTTGATCAGCAGTGGGAACGCTTTTATGAAGCAGAAGAAAGTAGAAGCACAATCATTCTCATAGCTTCGATCGTGTCAATCATCATATCTGCCTTTGGACTCTTCGGATTGATCAATTTTACTGTAGAGCGTAAGACCAAAGAAATTGGCGTGCGCAAGGTAATGGGAGCAAGTGTTCAAAATATTGCGACTCTAATATTGAAAGATTACTTCATTCTATTGCTTATTTCCTTAGTCATTGCGGCTCCAGTTTCCTGGTGGCTGTTTGGTGATTGGCTAGCAGATTTTGCATACAGAATTAACTTAAGCATAGATCTGCTCATTATTGCATTTGTGGTCGTTTTGCTTATATCATTTACCACGGTTTTGGCAAGGATTTTCAAGATTGCCAAAGCTAATCCGGTACAATCTATCCGGTACGAATAATGAACCTTCAACCACCAAAGTGGCCATTAAAATTCTTGCGCTGGTTTTGTAAGGATGAATACCTCGATGAAATCGAAGGTGACATCCTGGAACTCTACCAGATGAGAATCAAGCAATCCAGAAAAAGAGCAAACGCCTTTCTTTTCTGGAATGTGCTGAGGTCACTTAGGTGGGTAAATCTTAAACATGGCGAGATGAACAAATTCGGATTGATAAGGAACTATTTCAAGGTAGGCTTTCGCGCCCTTGTTAAGGATCGTCAGTTTACAGCTCTCAACCTTTTTGGACTATCGATGGGTCTTTCTGTTTTCCTGGCTCTTGTGTTGTTGGTACAAAATGAAATGAGCTTTGATCGCTTTCACGCGAAAGCGGATAGGATTTATCAGGTAATCCAGGAATTCGAAAATGCTGATGGCATAGATCCCGAAATTTGGACTTCTTGGCAGCTTTCTAACGCGCTTAGAACAGATCTTGACATAGTAGAAAATGCAGTAACCATCCATGCAGCATCTTCTACTTGGACCGAAGCAGATGGAAAGCGCTTCTTCGAGGAAGATGGCATAGTTGCTGGCCCTGAATTCTTTCAAATCTTCGATTTTGACCTGAAAGACGGAAATACCTCTGAAGTATTAAAACAAAAGCGATCAATCATCTTGACAGAATCGCTAGCCAAAAAGTACTTTGAATTCGATAATCCCATAGGGAAAGAGGTGGATCTGGAGTTTTACGGCAGATTTACCGTTACTGGAGTGCTAGAGGATATTCCGGCCAATTCATACATTCAGTTCAATTTTATCCTTTCCCAGGATTACGATGTGTTCCTGGATAACGTTTCTGAAAACTTCAGGAATTTATTCTTTCATTGGAAAGGTGACCCTGTAGCCACATATGTCTTATTGAAAGACGCAAATGACAAAGATCTGTTTGAATCCAAAGTTGCTGCAATGCTTGAAAAGTACTTGGACAAAGAAGCCATCAACAGGCATTATTTACTTGGACTTCTTGACCTCCATTTTGATTCGCATGGCATTGATGGCCGAATCAATGAGTACGTCAAAGGTGATCGGACCAAAGTAAAGTTTTTGATGATTGTTGGCTCAATCATCTTACTCATGGCTTGCTTCAATTACATCAGCATTTCTACGGCGCGATACATCAAACGATCCAGAGAGGTCGGTGTGAGGAAAGCCATGGGAGCACAAAGCCAACAGGTAGCAGTTCAATTCTTAATAGAATCATTTCTTATGGTCTTGGCATCATTCGGTTTAGGTATGCTGTTCACTTATTTCCTGCTGCCATATTTTAACATGCTAACCGGAATAGAGCTTAGATTAACCATTCCGTTCCTGCTGGAATCATTGCCCTACTTTTTGATTACCATTGTTTTAGTGACACTATTTGCCGGGTTCTATCCGGCCTTTCACCTGAGTAGATACTCGGTTGTAAATGTGATCAAAAACATGACCATTTCTACCAAAGGGAAGGATAGTCTACGGAAGTCTCTTGTCATTGTTCAATACCTTTTTGTAGTAACGATATTGGCTGGGTTGATAATCGTGAATCAACAGTATAAGTACATGAATAGTAAGTCTCTTGGATTTAATACAGAACAATTAGTCGTTGTGGAAATTAACAGCGGACAGGTCAGGAACAACTACTCAAAAATCAAAGACGAACTATTGAAACTAAAAGATGTTCAGAAAGTAACCGGGCTTACACGAATGATCAGTGGATATCGATCGGGAACCGCCGTGGAGGTAAATACTGCAGACCGTCCAGATGAGAAAGTACCGATGAGATACTATGGCGTAGATAAGGATGGACTCTCAACATTGGAACTTCAATTAATTGCAGGCCAGGACTTTTCAGGTATGACTGGTAAGGATAGTATTTCTGTAATCATAAATGAGACCGCCGCAGAAATATATGGTGGAAATAATGCAATCGGTCAGCTTATCAAAATACAAGAAGTCGCTGGAGATGAATTAAATGCGCGTGTAATCGGAATCGTAAGCGACTTTCATTATCGATCACTTCGAAAGTCTATTGGCCCGTGTGTTATTGGTCATTACAACAACCCATTCGTTAGCTTGGATGATATTGTCATTCAGCTGAGTGGGTTTAATACCATTGCAACACTCGAGGAAATTGAGGTTATCCACAACATTTATGATACTAACAAGGTGATGACTTGGGAATTTATGGATGATATGGTTCAACGGGAATACGAAAAGGAAGCTACCTTCAGAAATGTGTTTGTAGGCGCTTCCATACTTTCATTTTTTATTGCAGTGTTGGGAATGATCGGACTCTCCTCCTACAATGTGATTTCTAGAAAAAAGGAAATAGCCATTCGGAAAATATTGGGTGCAGGCTTCTTAAGTCTCATCAGTCAGCATACACGCGAGTTTATCAAATTCGTTTTGCTAGCTTCCCTCATTTCTATTCCAATGTGCTGGTGGCTGGCTTTTCAATGGTTGGCCAGCTTTGAATATCGCATTGGAATTTCCCCAATGATTTTCTTGCTGGTGATCCTTTTCGTTATAGTAATAAGCTGTCTGGTTATTGTGACAGTCAGCAACAAGACCCTAAAATCGAATCCGGTCGATTCAATTAGATACGAGTGAAAAAGAGTGTCATAATCATTTACTTATTTTTTGTCGGCATTGCTACAGTCAATGGGCAGACAGAGTTTTTAATCAAAGAACAGCAGCAGCTGATTGGTCAACTATCTGGCAAATTTCCACTATCTGATGGATCTCTTCTTGAATCAAGAGATACACCTGAAAACAGAAAAATCGCCCGACAGTATTTGATGGATAAAATAGAAGCAATTGGCCTGGAGCCAAAGGAGCAATCATATCGGATGCCCAACATAAATCCATTAATTGATATGATATTTTCACCTTTTAGAGGAGGAAATGTGTACACAATCATTCCGTCTACTAATCAGAGTAATGAGTACGTGGTTCTTGGTGCACACTTTGATACGGAATTAGATTGTCCGGGAGCTATTGATAATGCGTCAGGATCAGCGCTGATATATAGCGTTGGAAAAATGCTCAATTCCCTGGACTTGCGAAGGATGAACGTGATCATTGTCTTTTTTGATCAAGAGGAAGAAGAATTGGTGGGAAGCCAAGCTTTCGCGAAATACCTGAAAGCAGAAGACTTAAATATTCATTCTGTTCACACCTTTGATATGGTAGGCTGGGATGGTGATAGGAATAAAGAGATGGAGTTGGAACTTCCTACTAAAGCACTTGAAGAAGCCTACAGAGAAAAGGCTGTAGAGATGGAAATCCCATTGTACGTGACCAGTATCAACTCAACCGATCATCACTCATTCAGACAAGCAGGCTTTCAGGCAATAGGAATTAATGAAGCATATGGTAAACGAGATTCATCTCCATATAAGGATACGCCGGCGGATACTTATGAGACTGTCAATTTTGATTACCTGGCCGGCTCAACTCTGTTTGTTTTTGAGGTAATAAAAGAGATTATCAATGGTAACAATTAAAGAAAGTTTTGAGTCTAATCCAATCTACTTTGGATCATTGATTGTCTGTGGGACGATATTTTTTCTTAAAGGAATTGACTATCTGATTCTTGGTAGTATCGTACCTTTTATAGTTGGTACACTCATGCTTTCCGGAATTTATTATGCGCTCTCAAAGAAGAATAAGTCATCCAGAAGAATAATTAAAATTGTCGCCGTGATGCTTGTTCTATGGGGAGTCGCAAGACTAGGAATTGAGATTTTGTTTTCATTTACTTCAATTACCGAGGCACACATCAGGTCACAGTTCACCTGGCCCAATAGAATCTTGAGCATAGGGTCAATCAGTTTTGGTATTTACTTCCTAAGAAAGCAAAGACAAGAATTCATCATTTGACCTTCGCTAACCATTTTTTGCAGTTCTTGTTCGAGTAATCCCCTTTTCTTATGATTTGAGGTTAGACGAATTCCCTGAGCAGAATACATCCTGGTGATTGAAATTCTGACTATTCGACGAATTTTTACCAGAATTGAAGAAATCTGAAACCAGAACACACAATTTCTGGTTCATTAGTCGTATATTATATGGCAGTCTATTGCAAATACAAAGGTCAAAAGCCTATCTTTGCAGATTGCTTTTTTATACCCATAACAAATTAGTTTTTAATAAGATAATATGCGACAGTTAAAGATTACCCAGTCAATTACCAACAGGAGAGAGAGCCACACCCTGGAGAAATATTTTACTGAGGTAAGTAATGTTCCAATGATTACTCCGGATGAAGAGGTGACGCTTGCCAAGCGAATCAAAGAGGGCGATGATCTGGCATTGGAAAAACTCGTTAAAGCAAACCTTAGGTTCGTGGTATCTGTAGCTAAGCAATACCAGAACAGAAGCTTACCACTAAACGACCTGATCAATGAAGGAAACCTTGGATTGATCAAAGCAGCCAAGAAATTTGACGAAACAAAAGGGTTTAAGTTTATCTCATACGCAGTATGGTGGATTCGTCAGTCCATTATGCAGGCGCTAGCTGAGCAGTCTCGTATCGTTCGTCTTCCGATGAACAAATCTGGTGCTATTAACCAGATCAGAAGAGCATATGCCGAGCTGGAGCAGCAGTTTGAGCGTGAGCCAACAGAAGAAGAGCTAGCTGATATCCTCGACATGAAGCCAAGTGAAGTAAGAAATACACTAGGTGCAGAGGTGAAGCAAATGTCAATGGACGCACCATTCGGTGAAGACGAAAGCGGATCACTTCTTGACGTGCTTGAGAACGTAACTACAGGCCCTACAGATGGCAATCTTGTTTTCAATGACTCATTGAAGGTGGAAACTATGAGAGCGTTATCTACACTTACAGCTCGAGAGAGAGAAGTAGTAATGATGAGCTTCGGCATTGGATGTGACAATCCATTTACACTTGAGGAAATTGGAGACGCCATGGGACTCACACGAGAGCGTGTGAGACAAATTCGAGAAAAAGCGCTTCAAAAACTAAGAGAACCAGGCAAAAACAGAAGATTGAAAGAATTCTGTGCAAGCTAATAATCTGGGAAAAGCATAAATTTAATCCTGACCAAAGTGTCAGGATTTTTTTTGCCTAAAATTTCACGAATGCCTATTCACGACAATCTTGCATATGCGTTGGATCGAAACGATCAGGAGCCAAATAAGATAGTGGCGAAACAAATTGTTGATGCAAGAGATGAGAAACAAGTAGAGGAAATGGTTTCCTTCATTCTAAATAGGCCCAAGCAACGTGCCCAAGCAGATGCAATACTGGCTCTGGCGTATGTAGGAGAACTCAATCCTAAATTGTTATCTGGGCAGGTTGATTTTTTAATTGAAGAATTGAAGAGCCCAATCAACCGAGTCATATTTGGAAGCATGATAGCCCTCGCTCATGTTGCACAGCTGCAAAAAGAAAAGTTGTTTGAAGCATTACCTCAAATCATTGATGCTATGGATATCGGCACTGTAGTAACACGAGATCACGGCTATCGTATCATGATTACTTTGTATCAAGATTCACGATTTCAGGCGGATGTATTTTTGTTGATACAAGAGCAATTGATGAAAGCGCCTTCAAACCAATTAGGACAATATGCAGAACGTCTAATTGAAGTAGTGAACGATTCAAATATCAATTCACTTATTGAAACATTGGAGGAGAGAAGAAACGATATAAGCAATGAACATCACATAAAAAGATTGAACAAAAACCTTAAACACCTGTACAAAAAGCTATGATTCATTGGGACGATTTTGCAAAAATTGACATGAGAGTAGGGACCATCGTAAAAGCCGAAGAATTCCCTGAAGCGCGCAAACCAGCCTACATTCTTACCATAGATTTTGGCCCGGAGATTGGCCACAAAAAGAGCTCGGCGCAGATCACCGATTTGTATAATAAAAAACGCCTTAAGGGAGAGCAAGTGATTGCAGTTGTGAACTTTCCGCCTAAGCAAATAGGCCCGTTCATAAGCGAATGTCTGGTCATGGGAATCTACAATGAACAAAATGATGTGGTTTTGTTGCGTCCACAGCGTGAGGTGATGAATGGGTGTAAAGTAGGATAGCTAATTGAATAGTTGATAATATTTTGTCGGATTTAACCCAACAGTTTACCCAAGTTTGGAATTAAGTTTTAATAATGACATGTAGTGCCTTTCTTTGCGCACTTAACGAAAAAAACAACATCTTCAATGTCTCAAATTCACTTGGTTTCCTGGAACGTAAATGGCATTCGAGCCATGATCAAAAAAGATTTCATCAAAGATGTGAAAGAGATGAATCCGGATGTGCTGTGCCTTCAAGAAACCAAGGGACAACCGGAAGATGTAAAAACCGCACTACAGTTACTGCCTGAATATGAAGTAGCAGTAAACTCCTCCAAAGCTCGAAAAGGCTATTCAGGAACGGCAATTCTTTCTAAGGAAAAACCGCTTGAGGTTTTTTACGATATGGGAATCGAGGAACACGATCAGGAGGGAAGAGTTATCGCAGCAGAGTTTGAAAGCTACTTTGTTGTTACAGTTTATACGCCGAATTCAGGAGAAGGCATGAAGCGACTGGATTATAGAGCTACTTGGGATTATGCATTTAGAGAATACATTATCAGTTTGGAGGAGAAAAAGCCAGTTATTATCTGTGGTGACCTTAATGTCGCTCACACAGAAATTGATATCGCCAGGTCAAAAGAAAATTTCAATAAGCAATCAGGATATACGCAAACTGAGATCGATGGGCTGGATGCGTTGCTTGGCGAAGGCTATATTGATACCTTTAGAATGAAGTATCCGGAAGAAATCAAATACTCGTGGTGGAATTATAAGTATCGTGCGCGTGAACGAAATGTAGGATGGAGAATCGATTACTTTCTGGTGAGTGAAAAGCTGAAGGATCAAGTTGCCGAAGCGCACATTTACAATGAATACATGGGATCGGATCATTGTCCGGTCGGACTAAAACTTAATAGCTAATACGCATGGAAACGAAACAAATCCCCTTGAATGACCTGCACGAAAAGTTAGGTGGAAAAATGACACCCTTTGCAGGATATAACATGCCTGTTCGATACTCCTCAGATAAAGAAGAACATTTAACTGTTCGCGAAGGTGTAGGTGTCTTTGATGTGTCTCATATGGGAGAATTTATGTTACGCGGACCGCACACACTGGATTTAATCCAATGGGTAACAAGCAATGATGCATCGAAGATCGTCAATGGGCAGGCGCAATATTCTTGCTTACCCAATGACAAAGGTGGAATTGTAGATGATTTGCTTGTCTATCGATTCTCAGAAGAGAAATACATGTTGGTGGTGAATGCATCCAACATTGAGAAAGATTGGAACTGGATCAAGAGTCAGGATAAGTGGGGAGTAGACATGGAAGATGTTTCTGACGATTTGGTATTGCTAGCTGTGCAAGGACCAAAAGCGGTAGAGACACTTCAAAAGCTTACCGAAGTAAATCTGTCAGAAGTTAAGTTCTATCATTTCAAGGCGGCTTTTCTTGCGGGTTATGAGATGATCATTTCCGCCACCGGATACACAGGTTCAGGTGGATTCGAATTGTATATTAACAAAGAAGACGCGCAAGACGTGTGGAATAAAATCTTTGAGGCAGGCGAAGAATTCGGCATAAAACCAATTGGCCTTGGTGCGAGAGATACACTCCGACTGGAAAAAGGATTCTGCTTGTATGGAAACGATATTACAGATGAAACTTCACCGCTGGAGGCAGGTCTTGGTTGGGTGACAAAATTCACTAAAGACTTTGTGAATGCAGAAAACTTGAAAGCTCAGAAAGAAGCAGGTGTTCAACGAAAACTAGTTGGTTTCGAAATGATGGAGAGAGGAATTCCTCGACATGATTATGAACTTGCTGACCTTGACGGCAACATAATCGGAAAAGTGACTTCAGGAACCATGTCTCCTTCACTGAATATGGGTATTGGAATGGGATATGTAACCATCGAAAACAGTAAGCCAGATACGGAAATCAATGTGATCATTCGAGACAAATCGGTGAAGGCCAAAGTGGTAAGACCTCCATTTTTGAAGTGACCCAAAGGATCTTCACAAAACCTGGCAGAATCTAACATTAGGATAATGAAAACCATCGAAGTTTGCTTAACACCTGATCTGATCCATCAGCACGAGCTGAAAGGAAAGATTGTGGTCGTGGTAGATATTTTTAGAGCTACATCATGTATTGTGACCGGACTTGCAAATGGTGTCGAAGCTATTAAACCTGTTGGCGAGGTGGAAGAAACCAAAGCATTGGGCAAGGAAGGCTACCTCATGGCAGGTGAGCGTGGAGGTATTAAGGTACCGGAATTCAATATGGGAAACTCCCCTTTTGAGTATCAGAAGGATGAAGTAAAAGGCAAGAAAGTCGTCATCTCGACTACCAACGGATCACAAGCTATCATCAAGTCTGAAAAAGCAAAAGAGATCATCATTGGCGCTTTCCTAAATCTAGAGAGTATCGCTGCGTATATCCTTCAATCCAAAACTGATGTGGTCATTCATTGTGCAGGGTGGAAAGGAACGCCCAATCTTGAGGACACACTTTTCGCCGGAGCATTGATAGATGAATGTGCAGAGGAAATGAAGACTTTAGGAGATTCCGCATTGATTGCCCATCAGCTATATATAGCCAATCATGAAAATCTATTTGGCATTGCAAAACAGTCGAGCCACGCCGAGCGACTTAGTGGTTTTGGTATAGAAGAAGATCTCGAATTTTGTATGACAGAAAATGAATATCAGGTAGTACCGAAACTGGTAGATGGAGAGATCGTAGTATAGCTATGACTTCAATCTATATTCTCATAGCAGTAGTTGTGCTTGTCCAGGTGGGCATCTTCATCATGACACGTCGTATCCGCAAGCGGGAAAAAGAAAACAATGTCCTACTTAAGTACAAGATCAATTCACGCCAGCGAGCCTGGCAGCTACTGGCTGATCCCAATATTCCTGAAGAAGACAAAAAGAAGATTCAGGAGTATTATGATGCAGAGTAATTAATCACTTCAGCTTGTCATTCTCCAAATGCCGCGTTGCATCTCGGCTGTTTTTCTTATCCAGATTTTTTTTTAATGCTTCTGTAAGATCTACGCCCGTTTGATTGGCAAGACAAATGAGTACCCATAGCACATCGGCCATCTCATCTCCTAGGTCTCGGTTTTTGTCAGATTCTTTAAAAGATTGTTCTCCGTAAGTTCTTGAAATGATTCTTGCCAGCTCACCAACTTCTTCCGTAAGCATGGCCATATTGGTGAGTTCATTGAAGTAGCGAACACCTTTTGTCTTGATCCAATCATCTACTACCTGCTGCGCTTCCTCCAGAGTCATCGGGCTGTGTTAGCTTCCAGGTTTTCGTTGATATGCTTAATCTCAAATCCCTCCTTCTCCAGCTTGGTGAGGTAAAAATTCATGCGATTGTTTTCCTCATTCATCAAGCTATCCATATTGGGATTAAACTCTTCAAAAGTCTCATGAGGGAACCGCCTTCCGGGCTCATAATAGTCTTTCCAATATAGACTCTCTACAACCTTACCATTTTGATAGTAATACTTAAACTCCTCTGCGAGTCTATCATCCATGAAATTCATCATATGACCAGAGAATATCGGAGCATTGTTTTCGAAATAGAAATAGTCGTCACGCTCATAATGAGGAGTCTTTATGATACCCACAAGTTTGATCAGGCGATTACCGTTAAAATAGCCACGGACCTTGTAAGAAGAATCTGATTGAATAAAATCATCTTCTATAATACTGATACGATGGTTTTGGTCGATGTGCTTCACTTTATAGTCTATGGCCTTCACCAGCGGTCGAAACTCTTTGCTTACTTCTGAATCAGATTGGTAGTAGTATAGCAATCCAAGTAATAAAACGATGATAGCACCAATTATATATTTCATGAGTAGGTTGTTTTTGTATTGCAGACCTTAGAAATACAAGGTCTAATTCTTAAAGAAAGTTAAGCAATTCTGTCTTTCGACACATTCTACTTCCCACGAGCCTGGCTAAATACTCGATGTAGCAGCCAAGACAATCGAGTTGTATTTGAAAATAAATGTGGCAGAATGATGAACAAAAACCCTTGATTTTCGTGCATATCAGAACATTTTAAACTTGGGAATCACTCAATTCGAAAACATTAATCTTAAAATAAGACACATTATGAAGTCATTAAAAATTGTATCATTTCTTGCACTGAGCTTGTTCTTAGTATTTTCTGTTAGTGCTCAAAAGGACAAGAGCAAGAGGAAAAGCCCACCTGCTCAGGTAACTCAAAAAGTGGGTGATGCCACGGTCACGATCGATTACAGTCAGCCGTCTAAAAGAGGCAGAGATATCTTTGGAAGCCTTGAAGATTATGGTAAAGTCTGGAGAACGGGAGCCAATGAGTCAACCTGGATCGAAGTTTCCCAAGATGTGACCATCGAAGGTAAGAAATTGCCAGCTGGCAAGTATGGATTGTTTTCCATCCCCGGAAAGGATGAGTGGACAATTATATTCAATAAAAAATGGGACGGATGGGGAGCATATGAATACAAAGAATCAGATGATGTATTGCGAGTAAAAGTAAAGTCATCTTCTACTGATGAAGTGGCAGAAATGTTGACATTCAACATCGAAGAAAACGGGAATGTCTCTTTTGCCTGGGATCAGACAAAAGTTAGTTTCGCAGTTAAGTAAAGACCTTAGGGAATTCAAGAAAACCCGCATTTGCGGGTTTTTCTGTTTATAGAATATTCAAATTCTGCTCTTTAATCTTTTCAAGTTCATCTTTCATCATCACTACAGTTCGCTGAATCTCCGCATGATTAGCTTTTGATCCAATGGTGTTGATCTCCCTGCCAATTTCCTGAGAGATAAAGCCTAGTTTTTTACCGGCACATTCTTCCTTTTCAATGACCTCATCGAAGTAATCCAAGTGCTGTTTTAATCGCACCTTTTCTTCAGAAATATCTAGTCGCTCCGTGTAAAAAATTAGTTCCTGCTCAAATCTGTTCTCATCCACTTGTACCTTGTCTCTGATCTCATCGAGGTTTTTTTGGATTCTTGATCGTATATTTTCTACTCTACTTTCATCATTTTCCTCCACACTATTTAGTCCCCGGCGGATATTCAGAATATATTCTGAGAGTTTCTTTGTGAGAGTTTCTCCCTCATTTTTTCGGAATCCAATGCATTGATCGATGGTTGCATTTAGACTTGCTTGGATATCCTTCCATGGTAAAGATTCAGGATCAAGTTCTTGCTGTTTAATAACATCAGGAGCTTGAAGCGCAAGCTTAACCAGTTCTGAACTCTGTGTATTTACCTGCTCGGTGAGCTTGCTGAATGTCTCATAGAAGGCCTTAAATCGAACTTCATCAACTTTTACATCCAATCCGGTATCATCCGCTAGTTCCAGTTCTATAGTCAGCATCACCTTCCCTCTCTTTAAATGATCAGTGATCAAATTCCGAATTTCACCTTCCTTGGAGCTAAGCTCCTTAGGATATCTTGGAGAAAAATCTAGAAACTTACTATTGAGTGCTTTGATCTCTGTCTTGATCAGTAGGTTTTGACTGGTACGTTCATCACGCCCATAGCCTGTCATGGATTGCTGCATATGTCGCAAAGGTAATAGTTGGGTTAAAAGTCTAAGCCCAGAGTGAAATAAAACCTGTAATTCCCTACTTCACCGTCGAGATACGGCTTTGCTGCATCGAACTTGATATAATATCCAAGCAGCACAGTTCTAAGACCAAATCCAAATCCACCTAACCAAGGGTTTTGGAATTTCACAATTTCTGCAGAGAACGGATTCCCTTCAAATTCACGAGTGATTGGTCGCCCGTCTTTAAATGGAGGTGAGCCGGTCCATACAGACCCAATATCAAAAAAACTCGTGAGCTGAAAGTTTCTCAGGAAATTAGATTTTATTGGTCCGTTTGTTAGGTAAAGGAATAGCGGAACACGTAGTTCACTATTGAATACCAAAACATCAGAGCCATATGCTTCATTGTAATCCAGGCCTCTAAGATTGGTGACAAATTCATTGAAAAGTATATCGCTATTGTCTTTTTCATTTGTGATTGCCAGCGGATCTTGTTCGCCTTGCACGTCGGAGGAAGCGAAGAGCCAGTTGTCCATACCTCCAAGCATGTAATCTTTTCTAGCCGGCCCCATTTGTTTTCCGTAGAGTAGTCGATTGGCCCAGGTGATTTCCTTATGCACTTTTTGATAATGTCTTATGTCTATCCTCAGATTACTGAAATTCATATTTGAATTTGAACTATGAAAATGAGAAGTGTATTCTATAAGAGCTCTGGTGCCTTGATAAAGATTAAAGGAACGCTCAACAGTATTGTCAAAAACTGCAGAGATGCTTCCGCCGGCATAACTTTCACGACTATTTACCGCCTGATCAGTAGCTTGTCCTGTTACACTTAAATAGTTAAGATTTGTGAAGGAAGTTTGAGTGAAAAATGGTGAAGCTTCGACTCTGAAAGTGTGGGTTATCGGCAAGGCTGCCGTCAACTTAAACCTGTTGAGTTTGTATTTATGCCTGAAGAAATCATTCTGTCCCTCAAGTAAATAAGTTTTACGATCAATTCTCGCCTTAAAATCCATCCAGTATTTTAGGTATTGAACCTCAGCGAATAGATCACCTTGCTTGAAGTCAGTTTTGATGAGCGCGCCACCTTTAATTTTATAATTTTCAAGAACGTCGTTGATCTCTGTTTCCATGAACATCATGAAGTCGCGGTATGGATCCCAAAGGAATGAGGTGATTACGTTGTTGAAGGTAAACCTGGGGTTATATGGAATAGGTCCAATCCGTTCGTTTTCTTGTTCAAAGCTTTGGTATTTGCTGAAGAAGGATTCCGTTTCGAATGCGGTCTCCGAGTCATCTTCGAATACGTAATTGTCTGTATCTATCCAGTTTGGATTGTCTGCCTCTGTACTATCTGCCTCTTCCTTCTCATCCTCAAACAAGAAATCGTCTGTATCAATCTCGTCTTTAATTGGTTCCAGATCTTTGTCTTTCGTTGAATTATTGAGTACTCGAGAGACTACAAGCATGGCATTTTCTCTTCGCTTGCGAGGGGTCTCTGTAGTGAATTTACTAGTAGTCAGATTTGTAATTGAATCCAAGTAAACCCTTTCCTCGCCTTCTCCCAGCATAGAATAAGTCATTCGATCCGGATTGAAATGAAGATCATAGCTAAGTATGCTTCGATCAAAGTTTGTAATCTGTGTGGTTATTGAGTCAAATAGATTGTACCGATACAGATTTGAAATGCCTTTCTGATCACTCAAGTAGTAAATCTCGTTGATGTTTTTAGCGTAAGGTTTTCTATCCTCACTGTATGTGTTCGTCAGCCTATGGAACCTGATTGTAGTCGTGTCAAGGTCATATACAAACAAATTGAAGTTTTTGTCCAAGGTCTCCAATGGTACGTCCTGCACATTCACCGAGTCACTTACTCGATTGGAGCTAAAGACTATTGCCGCAGTACCTGGAACAAAAATCGGATCTAGATCATCATACACATCTCGCGTGATTCTTCTAAGAGCGTTTCTATTCATCGCTATGAGAAAGACGTCATTTTGCCCGTCTATATCACCTGAGATCACCGCAAGTCTTCCATTGTCATTGAATGAGAAGCTTTCGATTTGTCGAAATCTGTTCAATGGTTTTTGACCCTTCGTTTTATTTTCCAGATTGTAGGTGTTCAGGTAAAGAAACCCACGTTTGAATAATACAACTCCTAGCGTATAATTGTCTTGCCAGTTGAGCAAAGGGAGGTGATCATCTATTTGCTGACCACTGATTCGGTATCCGCCGCTGGTTATTTTGTTCGTCTGTCCAGTCACAAGGTCTTTTACAAAAACCTGATATTTTCCATTCTTTAAAAGTGCGTATGCAACCTTATCGGCATCATTGTTAAAGCTGATTGAACTGGTGATTAATTCTTTGGAATTTTTGATGTCTAAAAGTAAGCGCTCATCACCGGCGGAAGTATAGTTTTCTTCTACTTCCAAACGTTGAAGAAGGTAATAGTTTTGCCAGTCAGCCATGAAAGTTTTGAATCCGACTCCCAGCGTATTGGCAATGCTGTTTTCCTCTTTGCGAATTATTCGGGTCAAATTCAAGATGTTGGCAATGTTGCCTTTGCCATACCTTACCGCGATATAGTTCCAAATACTTTGCCCTACAATTGACGCAGACTCACCATCAATCCGCTTTAGTTTTTTGATTTTCTTTCCACCCATATAATCGCGCAGGTAGTCGTCCATTTCTCGCGACCAACCATAAGCGATGTATCGCGCTGCACCATCAATAAACCAGTCTGGTAAGCTAAGCAGGTAGCTGTTTTGAAATATTTCTGCAAGACTTCCACCGTACATCATATCGTTGATGAGCGTGCTGGCAAGTTTGTAGATCAGATCTTCCTTGAATTTGTGGGCCTGACCCGGATATGCTACTTCCAGTTGTAGCTTCACGAATTCTGTTCGTCCACCAATCGTATATACAGCTCCGTCAATGCCCACGTTGCTTTGCTGTAAATCATGTATAGAGTTATATATGAAAATTTTGGTTTTACTGTATGGCGCGTATCCCAGTCTGTCAGTTAATTCCACAAACTCGTCTTCGAGAAAGTTGATCGCTTCAAGTGCGTATTCCTGACCACCGGGATAGTAGTAGATGTCGAAATTATTGGTGCTGTAGTAATACCAGTCAAAGTTTTTGTACTGAATTCTATTTTGTCCAAAAGGAGTCGTGTAGTGCTGGCCATAAGCCACACCGACAACTAGAAAGAATGGAATAATGTATTTAAATAACCCTTTGAACATTTACTTCTTCGTCTATCTCACTTTTTCCTTGCAAAACATCTACAAAATGTTTTGCGAAATACGGTGTTAAAGAAACACCTTTCGTGCCAAAACCATTAAAAATAGCTAATGTTTTATACTTCTGGTGAATTCCTATATACGGTTTTCTGTCGTGCGTGGCTGGCCTTACACCTGCTCTTTTTTCAATGATTTTATATTTACCTGAATACAATTTCTTCAACCGCTCTTCCAATGATTTAATTCCAGATTCCTGTGGTTGATAAGTTAGATTCTGGTGATCATAGGTTGAGCCCACAGTATATCGACCTCCCTTTGGAATCATGAATACTCCCTGATTAATGATATAATCAGATTGCAGATCGCAGGTAATGTCAATAATTTCTCCTCGCACAGGTTTGAAAGGTAAATCCCAATATGGATTATCTGACAATGATCCTTCACAAAAAATTACCTTTTTAGCCTGGTAATCTTTGTAGCTCACAAAATCAGAGTTAATCTCCATTCTTTCATAGTCAAACACCTCACTATGATAGTATCCCTTATCCTTCAAATAATTCTGAACCGCCTCCAACATTACAGGTATATCAACATACCCGGATTTATTAATCATAATTCCACCTAGCTCATCAAGAACATGACTCAACCCAAGTGATTTTTTATGAATTTGTTTTAAAAAAGCATCGTGGGCGCCATCAGCAATTTTGCCGTCCCAATCATTCTGATCTTCGATCGTTTTGAATGGGCGATATATTGCGGTGGGATGAAGAAAACTATTGTCGACTAGCTTCTCAAGTTTTTGATATTGTTGTTCCAATGTTGGAAACAATTGATCTGCACGCCAGGTTTTGATCATCTTTCTTCCTGTAATTGGATTATAAATTCCTGCAGCTTTTTTTGATGAAGTTTCTGGTTTGTCTTCGTTTATCACAACAAATGAGAGTGCTTGCTGTTCCATTTCTAGCGCAAGCCATGATCCTGCCAAGCCTTGTCCTACGATGATATAATCTACCTTTGTTGTCCGCACTATAGTTTTGTGATCTCAAAGGCTTAAATCTAATCAGATGAAGATAAAATCTTTTGTATTCAATCCGTTCTATGAGAATACCTATTTAGTATCCTCTGAAGCAGGCAACTGTCTGGTCTTTGACCCTGGATGTTATGAAGATTATGAAATAGCAGAATTGAAAGAATACATTCATATGAATGATCTGAATGTGGTTGCCATCATCAATACACATTGCCACATTGATCACGTCTTAGGTAACGATGCGCTGAAGGCAGCCTACAAAGTCCCTCTAAAAATTCCTATAAATGAAAAGGAAGTCTTTGACTCTGTGCCGGCATATGCGCCGCAGTGGGGAATGGCTGGCTATAGACATGCAGAGGTGGATGAATTTCTTAAAGAAGGAATCTTGTCGCTAGATGAGATATCACTAAAAATGATTGAAGTTGCAGGACATTCTCCAGGTCATTTGATTTTTTATAACGAAGAGGAAAAGGTAATTATCGGAGGTGATGTATTATTTCGGGAGAGTATTGGCAGAACCGATTTGCCGGGAGGCAATCATGACGACCTTCTTAAAAATATTCAGGAAAAAGTGTACACACTTCCGGATGATGTGGAAGTACTGCCGGGACATGGTCCCTCCACGACAGTCGGTCATGAAAAAATTTATAATCCATTTGTAAAAGCATGAAGCGTCAAATTCCAAACTTACTGACTTGCCTCAACCTGGCTGTGGGCTGTGTGGGAATATACTATACGCTGACTGGTCAAAACCCGGAGGCTTTTTACTTTGTAATTGTGGCGGGTCTGTTTGACTTCTTAGATGGGTTTGCAGCGAGACTACTGAAAGTACAGTCAGAAATTGGGAAACAGCTAGACTCATTGTCGGATTTAGTTTCATTTGGCTTATTGCCAGCTTTTTTTATGCTTCAGTGGTTGATTCAATCAGAATCTGAATACTATTGGATTGCAATAATCATTGCTGTCTTTTCAGCCATCAGATTGGCGAAGTTTAATGTAGATGAAACTCAATCGGACAGCTTTCAGGGACTGCCAACGCCTGCGAATGCTATTATGCTCACCTCACTGATCTTTGTTTCATTCGAATTATTTGAATATACACTCATAAGTATTTGCGTGTTCTCGGCGATTTTACTGGTTTCTCCAGTTAGACTCATAGCATTGAAGTTTTCTTCAGCCGGATGGAAAGGAAATGAAGAACGGTGGATTTTGATTGCGGGAGTAATTGTTTTTTTAGCGGTTTTTCAATTGCAGTTTGTTCCATTCCTAATCCCATTTTATATAGTCGTTTCAATAGGGTCATACTTGATAAGAAAGAAAACATAGAATTTTTGACGTGAAGTTTGCGTTTACCATAGCGATGAGGAGAATTCTTCCATATTTATTTCTATTAGGTGCTCATGTTGGGCTTTCACAATCCTCAGTATTGTCAAGCGGGACATGGTTCAAGGTGGGCATTACTGAAACAGGCATCTACAAAATAGATTTAAATACACTTTCAGCTCTTGGTGTTTCTGGCGGCGTAAACCCCAAAAAGATCAAAATTTATGGGACTGGATGGGAAGGTGTTTTGCCTCAGTCAAATGCAGAAGAAAGACCCGGTGATTTAATTGAAAACACAATTTTCGTTTCAGGAGAGTCTGATAACTCATTTGATCAGAATGATTACATCCTCTTTTATGGAATAGGACCCGATAAGATTGACTGGAGTGATGATGGGTTTGCCTACGAGAAAAATTTTTATTCCGATACAGCCTATTATTTCATCAACGTTTCAGGGGCAAATGGCAAGCGGATTGATAGTAAACCTAATCTTGGAGGAACTCCATCGGTGACTGTTTCTACATTCAATGATCACCTTACCTTCGAAGAAGATGTGATAAATCTAATCTCCTCAGGAAGAGGTTGGTATGGAAAATCTCTGACGAGTGGAGAATCACAAACATTCAACTACCAAATAGATGGACTTGCTTCGGAAATTGACCTTACACTCAGTGCATTAAACCAGTCCTCTGAACCAGCTGAATTTAACGTCAGTACAGATGGAAACAATGTTGGATCACTTGCCATTGGAGCAGTGCCGGATGGGCCGGGAACTACCTATTCCATCAAGGCAAGGCAAGAAGAAGCAGTTTTCACATTGCCAAATACCAATACTTTCGGATTAGAGATTGCTTTTGATGGAAACGCCTCAGGCGAAAGAGGTTTTATCGACTTTTACCATCTGACATTCCTTCGAAATTTAAGGCTGTACAATAACGAAACCGACTTTAGGTGGATAGACAATACTGGAGAGATTATAAGATATGAAGTATCAAACGCTTCGAATGCTACCGTATGGAATGTATCGGATCCAATTAATGCTGTTTTGCAAGAGTTCACCACTCAAGGGAATAAAGCTATCTTTCAAAGCCAGGCAACAGAAACAGAAGAGTTTGTAGTTTATTCTGGAAGTGACTTTCCAGCTCCTTTTATTTTCGGAAGTGTACCCAATCAAAGTATTAGAAGTGAAGTGAACTTTGATGGTGTCATTGTGACAAATCCCTTATTTAAGGTGGAAGCCGAACGACTAGCACAATTTCACAAAGACCATGACGATTTGAATGTTCAAGTGGTAACAACTACTGAAGTTTACAACGAATTCTCATCAGGCCGGCAAGATGTTTCAGCAATTAGAGATTATGTGAAGCATATGTATGAGACGGGTGGACGTCTCAAGTATCTTCTCCTATTTGGTGACTGCTCTTATGATTACAAGGATCGAGTTTCGAACAACACGAATTATGTGCCAACCTATGAGTCAAGAGAAAGCCTTCACCCAATTTTCAGCCACTCATCTGACGATTTTTTTGGTTTCATGGAAGACGAAGAAGGCGAATGGATAGAATCCGTTGCTGGAGATCATACGCTAGAAATTGGTGTTGGACGCCTGCCTGCAAAGTCTGAGGGTGAGGCACAAGTGATGGTAGATAAGATCATTTATTATTCCACAAGTGCTAACACGCTAGGAAAATGGAGGGGAGAGATGACGTATGTAGCTGATGACGGTGATGGAAATATTCATTCCAGGCATGTTGAGGATTTGTCAGAGCTAATTGACACCACATTTGCACTGTACAACATCAATAAGGTTTTGTTAGATGCATTTACTCAGGAAGCCTCAGGATCGTCTGAGAAATCACCCCAAGCTAGTTCCGCTTTGAAGACAAGAATTAAAAATGGGACTTTTTTGATCAATTACATCGGTCATGGTAATGAAAGACTCTGGATGGAAGAAGAGATCCTTACAAGATCGGATATTCTTGAGCTGACTAATCGCAACAAGCTTCCAATTTTTGTAACTGCTACGTGTGAGTTTGGTAGGTACGATGATCCGATTCGAGTTTCAGGAGCAGAGGAATTGTTACTTCTGGAACAAGGCGGAGGCATTGCCTTGCTTACTACCTCACGTCCTGTATTTGCCAGTACAAATTTCAGCCTTAATCAGGCGTTTCATGAAAATATATTTCGGAAAGAAAATAACAAAAATCTGAGATTGGGTGATGTGATAAGATTAACGAAAAATGAGGGCTTGGCCGGCCCGGTAAATCGTAATTTTACCTTGCTGGGAGATCCAATGATGATGCCGGCCTTTCCAAAGCTCGATATTGTTCTCGATGATCTAGAAACCAACTTGGATACCTTAAGCGCACTCGAAGAGGTTATTATAGCAGGAGAGATTCAATCCAATGGAGCACTTAAGGCTGACTTTAATGGAGTCATAAGTGTTGGAGTCTTTGATGTAAAACAAACCTTCAAGACAATTGGGCAGGAGAGCGCGCCATATAGTTATTCGCTTAGAAGTAATGCACTATTTCGGGGAGAGGCAATCGTCGAAGGAGGTGAGTTTACAGTTTCATTTATAGTTCCAAAGAACATATCCTACCAGTATCAAAATGGGAAAATGAGTCTATATGCCTGGGATGAGGAAAACAATATTGATGCAGGAGGATCATCCAGATCTTTCGTAATAGGTGGGACGAATAAAGACCCGGTAGATGATGATACTCCACCAACGATACAAGCATTCATGAATGACTCCTCTTTTGTTAATGGTGATCAAGTAGGAGCGTCACCGTTGCTCATAGCAAACATTGAAGATGAAAGTGGCATTACAACGACGCGTTCAGGAGTTGTGCAAGGGATTACATTAACACTAGGCGATCAGGTTTTTAACCTCAATGATTTCTATTCAGCTAGACCAAACACCTTTCGAGAGGGAACGGTGGTTTACCCGTTGCAAGATCTGGATCCGGGAAATTATTCAGCCGTTTTGAAAGTTTGGGATACACACAATAATGCTTCAGAAACAACCATAGAATTTACTATTTCGGATGAACCCATACTTTTCGTTTACAATCCAATAGCCTATCCCAATCCGGTTGTTGGTTCAACGGTTTTTTCATTTGAGCATGATAGGGAAGATGAGGATCTATTTGTTTCATTATTAGTTTACAGCTCTCGCGGAGAGGTGGTAAGTGATCTTCAGATCCAATTGAACAATAGTCAAAGAACAGTAGAAATTCCATGGGAAGCACAGACGAGCACGGGAGAGGCGTTGAAGCAGGGAATCTATTACTCCAGACTAATAATTCAGAGTCTATTAGATGGAGCAACAAAAGAAATAGCTCAAAAGCTCGTTATTGTAAATTGATTAGGCCTTAGTTATTTGAAAATCAGCACTTTTTATTAAAAATTTTAATCGGTATTCATCTGATAATGTTAAGTTTGGCATCCTTTTATAAAATCATTCGAATGAATCATCTTGAGAAGAAGATATTCACAATTCTTCTAGTTTTAGTGACAGTTCAGACTTTTGGGCAGTCTTCCTTTATTTCCGGGCAAGACAGCTTGAGAAATCCAATCACTGTAGCAGTCCCTTTTCTCAATTTTGCTCCGGATAGTAGAGCATCCGCGATGGGAGATGTTGGCGTTGCAACCTCACCGGACGCTAATAGCATCCATTGGAATAATGCGAAACTGGCCTTTATCGATACTGATATGGGATTTGCCTTCTCGTATTCTCCATGGCTTGGCAACATTGTAGACGACATGTCTTTAAACTATCTTTCTTTCTACAAAAAAATTGATCAAAATCAGGCTTTTGGAGCTAGCTTCAGATATTTCGATCTTGGAGAAATTGCTCTTTACGATGAGTTTGCAAATCCCAATGGAGTTGAAAACCCAAGTGAACTTGCATTTGACGGAACCTACTCCAGGAAACTGTCAGAAAGGCTAAGTTTAGGTGTTACTCTGAGATTCATCTGGTCCAACTTAGCTGGCAATATTACAGGAGCACCAGACGCGAAAGCAGGAACTTCAGTTGCTGTAGATTTTGGAGTTTTCTATACCAAACCATTCATTCTTTCAGGAAAAAATTCGGAACTCTCCCTGGGAGCTCATTTGTCCAACATTGGCCAGAAGATCACCTATAGTGCAGAAAGTAATGAGAATTTCATTCCAGCAAACTTCAGATTGGGATCTGCATTCAAAACAGATTTAGATCAATACAATACGATTACACTTGCTTTCGACATCAACAAACTCATGGTGCCAACGCCACCAATTTACCAAACAGATGGAAGCGGAAATATTGAAACGGATGCAAATGGAAATAAAATTATTGCTAAAGGGAAAGATCCTGATAGATCATTGCTTTCCGGCACATTTGGATCATTTGGAGATGCGCCACGTGGATTTAAAGAAGAACTTCAAGAGCTTACCTATTCCATAGGAGCCGAATACTGGTATAGAGACCTTTTCGCAGCGAGAGCAGGATATTTTTCTGAACACAAAAACAAAGGAGACCGAAAGTACTTTACAGTTGGAGCTGGGTTTAGGTATCAAATTTTTGGATTTGATTTTTCTTACCTGATTCCAAAAGGCCAGAATCACCCACTCGCTGATACTTTAAGAATATCACTATTATTCAATCTCAATCAAGGTGGAGATCAAAGCGGCGAGTAGTTAAGCATATTATTAAAAAAATATTTTGAAGAAGAGTTAGCTGATGATAGTTGACTCTTCTTTCTATTTTTGACAAAAAATACCACATGAGCACACTTTCTAAACGAATCAAAAGTATTCCTGAGTCAGCAACACTAGCTATGGCTGCTAAAGCGCGCGAGATGAAGGAAAAAGGAGTCGAGGTTATCAGCTTAAGCCTCGGTGAACCTGACTTTAAAACTCCAAAACATATTCAAGAAGGTGCCATAGAAGCCATCCAATCAGAGAAATACTTTGCTTACCCACCAGTAAATGGATATCTCGATTTAAGAAAAGCAATATCAGAAAAGTTTCAGCGAGACAATGGCTTGGAATATACGCCAGACCAAATAGTTGTTTCTAATGGAGCTAAACAATCCATTGCCAATGTATTCATGGCCATCCTGAATCCCGGAGATGAAGTGATTGTCTTGACTCCATATTGGGTGAGTTATTCAGCAATGATCCTTTTGGCTGAAGGCACACCGGTTTTTGTAAGTGGAACTATCGAGAATGATTTTAAAGCTACTGCTGATCAGATCAAAGATGCCATTACTGACAAAACCAAAGCATTAATCTTCTCATCTCCATGCAATCCAACGGGCTCTGTTTTTAATAGAGAGGAATTGGAAGCGATTGCAGATGTGCTAAAAGATAGAAAAGACATCACGGTTATTTCGGATGAAATTTATGAACTGATCAATTTTGGTTCAACACATGAAAGCATTGGTACTATTGGCGATATGATCGATCGCACAGTTACCGTCAATGGTTTTTCAAAAGGCTTTGCGATGACAGGATGGAGAGTGGGTTATATAGGCGCACCAACATGGATAGCCAAGGCATCAAATAAGATGCAAGGGCAATACACTTCCGGAAACTGTTCCATAGCTCAGAGAGCGTCATTATCTGCCTTAACCGGACCGATGGAGCCTTCACGAGAGATGGCAAAGGCATATGAAAAACGCCGAGCACTTGTTTATGAGTTATTGAAAGACATCCCTGGGTTTGAAGTCAATATGCCACAAGGTGCATTCTACTTTTTTCCGAATGTGAAGCATTACCTTGGAAAGATGAATGAGAGTGTTAAAATCAATACGGTAAATGACTTATGCATGTATTTACTGGAAGATGCTCGTGTTTCCTTAGTGACCGGAGAAGCTTTTGGCGATTCAGAATGCTTAAGATTATCATACGCTGCTTCCGAAGATGATTTAAGGACAGCCATTGCAAGAATAAAGGAGTCACTTGCTAAACTGAAATAGCTTCCGCGCACAACTTAAATCCCACCTAATGAAATCCATTGAAGAAATATTTGAAGCATTTAAAGGCAAGACAGTTCTAGTTGTTGGAGATGTGATGATAGATGAATATATGCATGGTCAGGTCAGTCGTATCTCCCCAGAAGCGCCGGTTCCTGTGTTGAAACTTGGCAAACAAGAAAAGAGATTGGGAGGTGCTGCGAACGTGGCTATGAATATAAGAGCGCTTGGAGCTACTCCTATACTGTGCTCTGTAGTAGGGGATGATGCAGACGGAGCAGCATTTGAGCAGCTGCTTGAGTATGAAAAAATGCCTAACAAAGGAATTATTAGAAGCCAGAATAGAGTGACCACTACTAAACTTCGAGTAATGTCAGGGCTTCAGCACTTGTTGCGAGTAGACAATGAAGACGTGCACCCTTTGGTTGATCTGGATCAGAAATCACTTCTACACCATATCAAAAATCTGTTGGAGGAATGTGATTTGGTCATTTTTGAAGATTATGACAAAGGAACCATCAACCCTGAGGTGATTGAAGAAACAATTAAGCTGGCAAGAGAAAAAAACATTCCAATTGCCGTAGATCCCAAACGAAGGAATTTCACCAAATATCAAGGAGTTTCAATTTTTAAGGTCAACATCGCGGATCTAAAGGATGGACTTGGAATTGAATTTGATGCGCTCGAAGAAGCACAATTAGAGGAAGCTGCGAAGAATCTTCGTCACAGCGTGGAAGCTGAAAATTACCTTATCACACTATCCAAGCGAGGTATTTTCTTCAATTCTGAAGAAAGCCAAGGAAAACTTGCTTCTCATAAACGTCAAATTGTTGAAGTACTTGGCGCAGGAGATACTGTTATAAGTATTGCCGGGCTTTGCTTGACTTTAGGATTACCACTCGAGTTCATAGCTGAATTGGCCAATTTAGGAGGAGGAATCGTTTGTGAAGTGCCCGGAGCAGTGCCTATCGACAAGGAAATATTGCTTAAGGAGGCAAAGGAGAATTCTATACTCAAAAAATATCTTTAATTTGGCTGGTGTCAGCCATGAATAAATTCTTAATCGCCTTAATCATTCTAGTTGGGCTTCCATTTTTTGGCAGAGCCCAAGAAGTTGTTGATGGAGTCATTGATCTGTCGAAGGTTGACCTTAAAAACAATTCAGTAGCCCTTAACGGAGAATGGGAATTTTATTGGGAAGAGCTTCTTGAGCCTGACTCAATATCTTTTTTCGAGACAGACTATTACCAATTTCCTAAACTATGGAATGGTGGAGTGACACGGAATGGTAAAAAACTGACATCACAAGGATATGCTACCTACAGAGTGCGTGTGTTATTACCACCTAAAACCCCACAACTCGCTATATCACTTGGAGAGTCCTACACTGCATATCTACTATACTACGATGGTTTTGAGATATCGAAAAACGGGAAGGTAGGCAAGAACAACGAAAGCTCCGTGCCAGATTGGATGCCACAGGTGGTGTCAATTGCCAGATATCAAAACACACTCACTTTTGTACTTCAAGTCTCGAATTTCAGACATACCAAAGGGGGCGTACGAGAACCGATTTTACTCGGCGATAGAAAGGTATTAAATGCAAAAAGAGATTTTGATTTTAGCTATGACTTCTTACTGAGTGGAAGCTTGATCATGGGCGGACTATTTTTCCTAGGCCTTTTCATGTTTGGGCAGCACGAAAGATCGGTACTATTCTTCGCATTGTTTTGTCTTACATTTAGCTATAGAATGATAGGAAGTGGAGAATATGCAATTCATGCATTGTATCCCAATATGTCCTGGGATTTGATCATTCGAGCGGAATATCTGGCACTCTTTATTCCCTGCGGAATCTTTACCATTTACAGCTACTTGTTGTATCCCGAAGATAGCAAAAAGTTTATTTTACTCGGTTTTACAGCAATATCGACGGTATTCTCAGTTCTTGCTCTATTCGCACCTACGTCCTTTTTCACCAAGCTTGTCGAGCCTTTTTTCATTCTAGTAATAGTAGCCATTTTCTATCTCATATATGTCTATTGGATTGCTTACAAGAGAAATAGGACCGGTGCCCAATATGCCTTTGCAAGTACGGGTATTGTGTTTATGGTTGCCGTTTATTTGATATCTGTTTATCTCACTCCAGTACAGGAAAACACCTTCCTTACCTTCATTGGATTTATTTTATTCTTCTTTTTCCAATCACTTATTCTGTCTTATAGGTTTGCACATTCATTAAGAAAGGCAAAAGATGCTGCTGAGACAGCATCAAAAGCAAAGACAGACTTCTTGAGTACAATTTCTCACGAAATACGAACACCTTTAAATGCTGTTGTAGGCATCTCACATTTTCTAATCAATGAAGAGCCACGACCAGATCAAAAAGAAAGCTTAGAATCACTCCAATTTTCGGCAGAGCACCTCACCGCTTTAATCAATGATATCCTGGACTATAATAAGTTGGAGGCCGGGTCTATAGAATTCGAGTTTACTGAGGTCAATCTTGAAACAATGTCCGCTAAAATCATAAAAGCACATAGTGCTTTAGCAAAAGAAAAGCGCATTAGTTTGGTTTTGGAGCTTGATGAAGACATGCATCCCTTGGTGATGGCTGATCAAACTCGCATCTACCAGGTTCTTAATAATTTAATCAACAATGCCCTGAAATTTACATCAAAGGGATATGTGAAACTTAAGACAACAGTTCTTAGTCAGGACGAAAATATTCAAACGGTTCGCACTGAGGTGCTGGATTCTGGAATTGGAATTCCATATAATAAGCAAAAGCTCATCTTTGAAAGGTTTACCCAGGCAGGGTCATCTACAACCAGAGAGTATGGAGGTACTGGATTAGGTTTAGCAATCATTCGTAAGATTCTCAATTTAGTGGGCTCAGAGATTTATGTAAAGAGCGAGCCAGGTTCAGGAACCATCTTTTGGTTCGACTTAAGCTTCAAAAAGGTCCTGCATGAGGAAGTGGATCAAGCAATTCAAGAAGAAGCTGACACCAACATAATTGCAGGAAAGAAAATCCTGCTGGTGGAGGACAATCAGATGAATATCATGGTTGCCGAGAAATTCCTGAAGAAGTGGGAACTTCACGTAGAGGTTGCCTTTAATGGGCAGGAAGCTGTTGAAAAGCTCCACGAAAAGAGATACGATCTCGTACTGATGGACTTACAAATGCCTATCATGGACGGGTACAAAGCCACACGCCAAATAAGAACCTTCGATCAGAAAACGCCGATTATCGCCCTTACGGCATCAGCCCTTTTAAAGGTCAGGCAGGATGTAATAGCAGCCGGAATGAATGACTATATAACCAAGCCATTTGATCCAAATGAACTTAGACGCAAAATAGCAGCCTATATCAAGTATCAATGAGCTGAAAGCTCCTTAACACACTCAACAAAGTGCTTAACCTTCTCAGGATTCGTATCTGGATAAACTCCATGGCCCAGGTTAGCAATATGCGGATGGTCACCGAATGTGGATAGCATTTTTTTAGTTTCCTGCTTAATGGATTCTTTTGAACCATAAAGTGCACATGGATCAAGATTTCCCTGCAAGGTTTTATCCGTCAATAGTTTTCGTGTTTCACTTGGATCCATGTTCCAATCCAGACCAATAGTTCTGCAGTTTAGCTTATTCATTTCTGAAAGAGCCCACCATGCGCCCTTTGCAAAAACGGTAATTGGAACCTCATCAATAGCATCACATATTTTCGAAATGTATTTCAATGAAAATGAAGAATAGTGCTGCGCTGGAAGAACTCCCGCCCAAGAATCAAATATTTGGATCATATCTGCACCAGCAGCAATTTGATTCTTGAGATAACCAATGGTTGACTCAGTGATCATCTCCAATAATTGATCCGCCATTACTGGATCTGTATACAAAAGCTTTCGCGCCTCAGAAAACGTTTTACTGCCGCCTCCTTCAATCATGTAAGAAAATATGGTCCAAGGTGCGCCGGCAAAACCAATCAGCGGCACTCTGCCATCTAGTTCTTTCTTGGTGATTGCGATGGCCTCATAAACATAGCTTAGATCTGAGGGATCAGCCACTTTTAATGCGGCAATATCTTTTTGGCTTTCCACTGTCTTAGGAAAATGAGGTCCTTTCTTTTCTACCATCTCATAGGTCAATCCCATGGCTTCAGGAATGACCAGAATATCTGAGAAGATGATGGCAGCATCAACTCCTAAAATATCTACTGGCTGAATCGTTACTTCTGCAGCTAATTCAGGCGTTTCCACGAGTTCCTTAAAACCAGAAAGGCTATTTCTGACGGCTCTGTACTCAGGTAATATTCTACCTGCTTGTCTCATCAGCCAAACAGGTGTCCGCTCCGTTTTTTCACCTCGGGCCGCACGTAAAATAAGATCATTTTTAAGCATGGCCGCAAAAATAGTTACGTTATGGAAACTCGCAGTGAAAACCTTAAGTTATTGCCTTAAACAAATAGTATCTTTGAGTATGGGTGTTTTATTCAACAATTTTGAAGCATGGAAAAAGGAATGTGAAGAAAATGATCTTCCATTATTCCGTCCAGTACTTGACTTTGAGATTAATCAAAAAGGAAAGGCTGAAGAGGCAATATGGGCAGGAATAGGTGAAGCTTATAAAGTGATGAAAGAAGCGGTTAAATCTGGACTTGAAGAGGATATGAGCTCCTACTCTGGAATGATTAACAATGGCGCAAAGAAAGTAATGAACTTTCCCAAAAGCGTCCTATCACCTGAATTTCATAAACTTATAGCCCGAGCTCTTGCAGCAAAAGAAGTAAACTCATGTATGGGACGTGTGGTAGCGGCACCTACAGCCGGAGCTAGTGGAATTTTACCGGGCACACTTTTTACGCTACAAGAGATTCACGATATACCGGATCAAAAAATATATGAGGCGCTCTTAATTGGAGCAGGCGTTGCTCTGATTTTGGAAAAAAGAGCTTCTATAGCAGGCGCAGTTGGTGGCTGTCAGGCTGAAACGGGTGCAGCCGCAGCTATGGCATCAGCAGGTATAGTTTATTGCCTTGGAGGTAGCAATGATCAGATTTTCAATGCAGTAGCTATCACCATTCAATGTATGCTAGGTCTAGTATGCGATCCGGTTGCAGGATTGGTGGAAATTCCATGCGTTGTAAGAAATGCAAGTGCGGCTGCTATTGCAAATTCCTCAGCTCAAATAGCATTAGCTGATGTGAGTCCTGTCATTCCTGTAGATGAATGCGTAGACGCAATGGGAGAAGTAGGCCAAAGCATGGAAGCCAGGTATAAAGAAACTGCGCAGGGGGGACTTGCTGCTACACCCACAGGTAGAGCTATTTCAAAAAGAGTATTGATACAAGATATCGAAGTGCTGGATGATGAAAATGAAGAAGATTAAAGCGGGATAAAGTCTTCAACTAGCCAAAAAGCATATTTTACAACTAAGGTGATGACGGTGCTCCACAAAAAGGCACTGATCCACATCCACTTTAGTATTAATCGTTTTTTAGAACCTAATAGATTCACTAACAACCCACCGCCAGGCGGGGTGAGTATCAGGGGAGTTAACAGGCAAAGACCTTTCAATCCAAACCGTCTCCAAAGCTTTACGAACCTTCTGCTTTTCTTTGAAAATACACGTTTGTTTTTTCTGAATCTCCCAAAGAAACTTCGAAGCTCATCACCAAAAAAAGTAAACAAGTAGATGGTCGTCATCATCCCCAACGCTGTGAGAATAATTGTGGCTAAAACTGGCAAATCATTCGCTACTCCAAAGGTCGGACCGAAGATGAATTTCAGTCCGCTTAGGAAGTACACGGTGAAGTATTTGAGCGCTGTAGCCATAATAGTTGGCTAACTTACTGATACTAGTTTAAAAACAGACTGCTAGATATATTTTTAGCGATTATCTTTGTCGCTTTTTACAAATTGAAGGTATGCTAAATATTATTTTGTTTGGTCCTCCGGGAGCTGGGAAAGGGACTCAAAGCGAGCGGCTAATTGAGAAGTACGGACTGTATCATATTTCAACTGGTGATCTATTCAGGTGGCATACCAAGAATGACACTGAGCTTGGCAAAAGGGTAAAAGAAATAATTAACAGTGGGCAATTGGTTTCTGACGACATAACTATTGCTATGCTGCGAGAGGAAGTAGAGAAAAATCCTGATTCAAAAGGATTTTTATTTGACGGTTTTCCAAGAACCGTAGATCAGGCAAAGGCCCTTGATAATCTAATGGAATCCATGGACTCCAAGATTCATTCAGTAATTGAACTAAGTGTTACTGAGGAGGAGGTGCGGCAACGGATTGCCAAAAGGAAGGAACTTGAGAATAGAGTGGATGATGCCTCAGATAAGCTGGATCGAAGAATCAATGAATATTTTAGCAAGACGGTTCACGTACTTCCATTTTACCAAGAACAGGGGAGACTCTCTACAGTAAATGGTATCGGCAACATAGAGGATATCTCACAAGATATAGATAAGACCGTCTCAGCAATAGAGGTCTAAAGACCCATGGAATCTAACTTTATAGATTACGTCAAGTTCTACGCACGCTCTGGCGACGGTGGATCTGGATCCGTACATTTTCGTAGGGAAAAGCACGTCCCAAAAGGAGGCCCCGACGGTGGCGATGGAGGAAAAGGAGGAAGTATAGTTCTCCGCGGCAACAGTCAGCTTTGGACACTTCTTCACCTCAAGTACAAAAAACATATCATGGCTGAAAATGGAGGCAATGGAGAGGGGAATAGACGGTTTGGCAAAGACGGTGAAAATATAGTTTTAGAAGTGCCAATTGGCACGATAGCCCGTGATTCGGAAACTAACGAAAAGCTCCTGGAGATCATGGAGGATGGAGAAGAGAAAGTGCTTGTTTCAGGTGGCATCGGTGGAAGAGGAAATGTGCATTACAAGACCCCGACCAATCAGACTCCAAGATATGCTCAGCCAGGTATAGAAGGTATTGAAAAGTGGGTCATTCTGGAGTTAAAAATATTGGCTGATGTAGGTCTGGTAGGATTTCCAAACGCTGGTAAGTCGACCTTACTTTCGGTGGTTTCAGAAGCTAAACCAGAGATTGCAGACTATCCATTCACCACGCTTGTTCCAAACCTGGGTGTGGTGCCATACAGAGACTATAAGTCATTTGTAATGGCCGATATACCAGGAATAATTGAAGGTGCGGCCGAGGGTAAAGGACTAGGCAATAGATTTCTTCGTCACATCGAGCGAAATTCAATATTGCTATTCATGATTCCGGCGGATGCCGATGACATTAGAAAGGAGTTTGACATTCTAATGGGTGAACTTGAAAAGCATAATCCAGAACTGATGGATAAGGATAGGCTCCTCGCCATCTCCAAATCAGATCTTTTGGACGAGGAACTCATGGAAGAAATGAGGGCAGAGCTTCCGGAGGTAGAAACGCTGTTTATTTCAAGCGTCACCAGTTACGGGATTCAGGAGCTGAAGGATAAGATCTGGGAACGATTAAACTAAACTGACATATTGGCACATCAAGAGCCATTGGCAAAGAAATTGTCAATCAGAAAATATCTTTAAGCATATTGAAGAATGAAGGAAACAAAAGAAAAAGTGAATAAAGATCAGGAAATAGTTGAGGAGCAAGAAGTAAATGCTGAAAATAGTGATGGGAATGAGAAAGCTAAAAATGAAGCAGCAGAAGAAGAATCTTCAGAGCCGACACTAGAGGAGCAATTGGGTGAAGCCAAAGACAAATACTTGCGTATATATTCTGAATTTGAAAACTTCAGACGTAGGACTTCCAAAGAAAAACTTGACTTAATCAGCACTGCCAATAAAGATTTAATGGCAGACCTCATTCCTGTATTGGATGATTTTGAGCGTGCTATGGCAGCCTCAGAATCAAGTAAGGACATCAAAGCTTTGAGAGAAGGAATGTCACTTATTCAAAACAAACTGAGCAAATCTCTCGAAAATAGAGGTTTGAAAAAGATGGAGGTGAAAAAAGGTGATGACTTTGATGATGAAAAACATGAGGCGATCACACAGATACCTGCAGAAAAGAAGCTTGAAGGAAAGATCGTAGATGTGGTGGAGCCTGGTTATACACTCGGAGAATCCGTTGTAAGGTTTGCAAAAGTAGTTGTAGGAGCGAAGCAATAAGATGGCAAAAAGAGATTATTACGAAATATTAGGAGTTGATCGTTCGGCTAGTAAAGACGAGATGAAGAAGGCCTATCGAAAGATTGCCATCAAATATCATCCTGACAAAAACCCTGATGACAAGGAAGCTGAAGAAAAATTCAAGGAAGCTGCTGAAGCGTATGAAGTCTTAAGTAACGATGAGAAACGTCAGCGTTATGATCGCTTTGGCCACCAGGGTGTAGGTGGAGCAGGCGGTGGATTTGGCGGTGGCAATATGAATATGGAGGACATATTCTCTCAGTTCGGTGATATTTTCGGAGGTGGTGGTAGCCCTTTTGATAGCTTCTTCGGAGGCGGTGGAGGTAGAGGCGGCCGCAGAACAAGAAAAGGTACCAACCTTCGCATCAAACTTAAATTGACACTTGAAGAAGTCGCTAACGGTGTTGAGAAAAAAATAAAGGTAAATCGGCTCATAGTTGATCCTGACACCAAGTTTCAAACCTGTTCCAGCTGTAATGGCTCTGGTCAGGTTCGGAAAGTGATGAATACCATGCTTGGGCAAATGATGAGTACCTCTACTTGTCCGTCATGCGGAGGTAGTGGTCAGACAGTGGAGAGCAGAGCGGCAGGCGTGGATAGCTCCGGGCTCAAAAGGCAAGAAGAAATCATCCCTATTAAGATTCCTGCTGGTGTAACCGATGGTATGCAATTATCTATGTCGGGCAAAGGAAATGAAGTTGCTGGAGGCATTCCCGGAGATTTATTGATCCTGGTAGAGGAAGTAGAAGATGATACACTCAAGCGAGATGGCAACAATGTCATCTTTGATCTCTACGTCAATTTCATCGACGCGGCGCTTGGTACTTCCATAGAAGTGCCAACGATTGGAGGAAAGGCAAAAATTAAAATCGATCCAGGAACACAAAGTGGTAAAATCCTCCGATTGAGAGGAAAAGGAATCAAGTCTATTGAAGGATATGGCCAAGGTGATCAGCTCGTTCATGTAAATGTATGGACGCCTAAAAAGTTAAGCACAGAGGAGAAAGCAACTCTTGAAGCTTTGAGAGAATCTCCTAACTTCCAGCCGGATCCGGGAAAGGCTGATAAGAGCTTTTTTGAGCGAATGAAAGAATACTTCTAGCAGTGTTCAACAGCCTTTTTTTGAGTTATAGGCACATAAAAAAAATAAACACCAAAAATTGTTCTAATTCGTTCGGCGAAATGTAACATCCCGAGTCTCAATTCGTAATACACACCATGTTGCGGTTGGTATTAATCTCGGGGCTTTCCCTGACGATGAGCATATGTGCGGTTGCACAACTTTCAAAATTTTATACGATAAAGAATTCTTCGGATTTCGATACCGTTGACTTCTATTTAAAAGCTACAGCTACCAATTGCTTATTGAAGCAATCCGATGTAGATAATAATCCATTAACAATTTATGGTAATCCCGATCTGGAAAAGATCAACCCTTCATTTGCCAGCAAGGTGAAAAACAATACCTGCTACTCTAAGCTGGTGTTGGACGAGTACAATTCCTCAGGTTTCGGTGATAGTTTCACAATGGCGGTTTCCAGAAGCGACAAAGACAATGATTTTTGGAAAGTAAATCTAAATAACGATAAGATTTACAAACTAAATCTCATTTACGGTTTGGGCAATGCGGATGTAAACCTTACAGGGTCATCTGTTCAGCGCTTAAAAATCAAATCTGGCAGTGCGGATATTGTTGTCGGATACGACGATGGCAATATGAATCCAATCAAGATGGATACCTTTTTTGTGAAAGCGGATTTTGGATCAATTGTAGCTAAGCGCATGGATTTGGCTCGCGCAGAAAACGTCATCACAAAAATAGGTTTCGGAAACGTGCTACTAGATTTCGATCATGAAATGTCCGAAAAATGCAATGTGAATGCGTCCGTTGGAGCTGGAAATCTTGAGATTCTACTTCCCAAAGAAGGAACGCCGGTTAGAATTAAAATCAGAGATTCTCCACTCTGCGCCATCAAGATTGCTAAAGGATTCGAAGAAGTAGAGAAGAATGTTTTTGTGAATATGAGCTATACAGCGGACGCGGAAAACCTGCTCACCTTCGATGTAGATGTTGCACTTGGCATGGTCCGCTTCAAGTACACTGATTAGCAATCCAAAAGCTATCGTTTCATAGTCTTCTTCTGTCGAGCTCTTTTAGACTCTACTCCACATGCTTCAAAATCCCCTGAACAAGCAATAGCTGTGCAGCACAATAAGTTGACATGATAAAAACACCAGCGTATGGTATTGCCGTGTGGAAGGAATTAAATGCTAGGATTGAATCAGAAGCTAGGAATAAAATACTTCCAAAAAAGGCTAGTTGGTAGCTATTCTGTGCCGTGTTACCCTCTCTCAACCGTGCCATGATTGCCATTATCATAATAACGGATCCATAGACTATAATTGGGATCGTAAAGTCACCAGCAGGCAACAGCATAAAAAAGAGTACGCCCGCGTAAATCAGAAATGGTAAAACCTTCATCAATTCAAAAGAAGGCTTTTGGTAAATGGATTTTTTAAGCACAACAACATATGTGATTTGTGCAATAAGGAAAAGACCAATACCCGCCATGAAGAAAGCTTCTTTCTCCTGGTACATCAGAACCACGTCTCCAAGCCAAGAGAAGATCAGCGCCACCGATAATAGAAGTATTCTGGCTGTGGTTTTACCCAAACTAGACTTATAGACATATAGCATAAGCAAGGGCATCAATAGCGGTTTAGTGTATTGATTGAGCTCCTCTGAAGGAATCACTTTGGCAATGAGATTAGCTATGGATACAGCGATGTAGATCCATAAAAGATATCTAGTCATTTTATTTTCCTTTAAACAAAAGGTAAATAAAAGCTAAAAATGCGAGGCTACCACATCCGGTAAAGACGAGCGGAAAATTGTCAGGATTTCCATTATAGATCTGCCCGGCAAGCAAAGCTCCCATTCCTATGCCTATTTCCAGCGCCATGAAGAGTGTGGAAAATCCTCTGCCTCTAAATTTGTCTGGAGCTAAATCAGCTGCCCAGGCAAACAGTGCCGGAGAAGAAAGCCCATAGCCAGCACCAAATATTAAGGCTCCGGTAAATAATTGAAAAGCTGATTGCGAAAACCCGATATAAACAGAGCCTGTTCCTACAATTAACATGGCCGCAATTAGTACTTTTCGCCTTCCAAATTCATCTGATAGCCTCCCACCCACAACACGTGAAACCAGGGATGTCATTGTGAAATAAGAGAAGAATAATCCTTTGTTGGCAATGCCAAGAGAAACACTAAGATCAGGGGCAAGAGTTAATGCAGCACCAAAAGAGAAGGTAACCAACATCATAACTACCGATGGTACTAGAACTGTTGGCTCATAAATATCCACAGCTTTTATTTTCAACAAACTCCCGGAAAATTTCTGCTTGTTTTCCACCGTCTCTTTCATCCCTGCGATTACAATCACTGAAAGTAAAGCAACGCCTGCGCTGCTATAGAATAATACATTAATATCACTATGAATAGCAATTACACCTCCTACATAATTACCAATACCCATGCCTGTCATTCCAAAGAAGCTGAGTATACCCATTCCTTCTCCACGACGGTTTACAGGCACAATATCTGCCACGTATGCAGCCGTGCCAGTAGGCTTGAATCCAGTCGAGAATCCATGAAGAAAACGGATAAAAAGAAAGGCGTAAATGTTAAGGAAGAAAGGATAGAATAATGAAACCACTGCGGTGACCGCTGCACCAAACACCATCACAGGGATTCTTCCCCAGGTATCGGTTAGCTTCCCACTAAATGGTCTTGAGATAAGTGCTGTCAAGGTGAAAAATGTGATATGAAGTCCGATGTAATCTTCACCTCCAAATGTCCGCATAAAATCCGGTAGCTCAGGGAGCACCATATTAAACGAGCCAAAAAATAGAAAAGAACTTAAGGATAGCAACCAGAAGTTCAGTGAGTATTTTTTCATGCGTTAGATTGAGTGTTTAGCTACTCCTCATGTAGGAGGAAGGCTTTGATATAATCATTCAAATCTCCATCAAGCACGTTCTGCACATCCGTCCGTTCAAAGCCTGTTCGAGCATCTTTTATGAGTTTGTATGGATGCAACACATAATTTCGAATTTGCGATCCAAAATCTATAGCTTTTTTTCCAGCTTCAATATTTGCACGTTCCTTGTTGCGCTTCTCAATCTCCATTTGATAAAGCTGAGACTTCAGCATTTGCATGGCTCGCTCCCTATTGGCAAGCTGTGATCGTTCAACCTGACAAACAACTACAATTCCGGTTGGCTTATGAGTAAGTTGAACTTTTGTCTCCACCTTATTTACATTCTGCCCACCTGCGCCTCCGGATCTTGAAGTATGCAATTCTATATCGCTTGGATTTATATCAATTTCTATGGAATCATCTGCAACTGGATAAACATAGACAGAAGCAAAAGAAGTATGTCTTCGTCCACCACTATCGAAAGGTGAAATTCGGACTAATCGATGTACGCCATTTTCTGACTTCAGATATCCATAGGCAAGGGGGCCATCAAATTCCAGCGTCACTGATTTAACGCCTGCCACATCTCCGGCTTGATAGTCAACCTCACGGACCTTATACCCGTTGGTTTCTCCCCACATTATGTACATACGCATTAGGATACCTGCCCAATCATTGCTTTCTGTACCACCGGCACCTGGTGTGATTTGCAACATAGCAGAAAGTTGATCTTCTTCCTCCCCAAGCATTTTTTTAAGCTCGAGCTCTTCCAGTTGCTTGAATGCACTGTTATATGCTTCTTGCACTTCCTCATCAGAAGCTTCTCCTTCCTGATTGAATTCGTAAAGGGTTTCTACGTCACCAAGCGAAGTTTCTACCGCTTCATAGCTATCCGTCCAGCCTTTCAGGCCACGGATCTTTTTCATGGTTTTCTCAGCATCTTCGGGATTGTTCCAGAAGTCTGGTTGAGCGGTGACTAGTTCTAATTCTTCGAGGTTTTTTTTACGACCATCATAGTCAAAGGTACCCCCTCAAGGCATTAACACGAGCCTTTAAATCTTTCAATTCTTCGTTTGTCATGGAATATTAAAATTGAAGTGGCGAAGATAGTAATACATTGATCTCTTTCAAGATTTCGCTGAAATCAATGCTGATTTTAATCTAGAAATTAAAAACTCAACCCACCTTATGCATCCATCCAAACCGATCTTCTTCCTGACCTAGTTTGATTTTAGTCAAAGAATCTAACAATCTATTTGAAATGGTTCGAGTTTCTACCGCAGGCAATTCATAATCAGTTCCTTCATATCCGATAACTGCTATGTGGGAAATTGTAGCGGCCGTACCAATTCCGAACGCTTCAGTTAATGTGCCTTTATTGATAGCTTCAATTACTTCATCAACTTTAATTGGCCGTTCTTCTACTTTTAGCCCCCAATCTTGTGCTAGTACCAAAGCGCTTTCCCGAGTAATTCCAGGTAAAATTGAGTCGCTTGTTGGAGGAGTAATGAGTGTGTCATTGATTACGAACATAATGTTCATCGTGCCCGACTCCTCAATAAATTCATGTGTTTGCCCGTCTGTCCATACAAGCTGATGATAGCCTTGTGCTTGTGCTTGTTTTGCTGGATATAGAGAAGCTGCATAGTTGCCAGCCGTTTTTGCTGCTCCTACGCCGCCTCGGACAGCTCGTGTAAATTGCTTTTCGATTTTCACTCGCACAGGCTCAGAGTAATAACCACCCACAGGGCCAGTAATCACCATAAATTTGTAAGTCTCCGATGGACGTACACCTATGAAAGGATCATCAGCAAACTGGAAAGGTCTGATGTAGAGAGACGTGCCCGGATTATCCGGAACCCAATTTTGATCAATTGCGATAAGTGCTTCAACGGCCTCCATGAATAATTCCTCAGGAACAGGAGGCATACACATACGCTCTGCACTTTTGATTAACCTCTTAGCATTAGCTTCAGGTCTGAAAATTAGGATGTCGCCATTATCAGATTTATGGGCTTTCAATCCCTCAAAAATACTTTGTGCGTAATGAAGTGTGGCGTTGGCCGGACTCACCGAAAGGTTCTGATAGGGTGTTATTCTTAAATCTGTCCATTCACCGTTTTTATAATCGGCTATAAACATATGATCTGAAAAAGTTTTACCGAATGCCAAGTTATCGAAATCGATTTCGGGTAGTCTGGAATCTTGTGTTTCCGTGATTTGAATATCCAACGTCTCTGTCATTTTCTACAATCTTTGGGTTGAAATTGGGTTTTTTCAATCAGTCCCAGGTGCCCAGGGAACCTCCTTCACACCTAAAATGTGGCCGATTGCGCGCGCAAAGATGAACAAATAATCAGACAATCTATTGATGAATTGTAATATAGACTCATCTACTGGCTCGTCTGTACTTAACGAGATGATGCTTCTTTCGGTTCTCCTGCATACCGTTCTACATATGTGCGCCAAGGAGATAGCCGGGTGTCCTCCCGGCAATATGAAATTTTTGAGCGCAGGCACCTCACCGTCGAATTTGTCTATCCAAACCTCTAGTTGTTGCACCTCGGTTTGCGTCACTTTTGGAAGTTCAAATCCTTTGAAACCAGCCTCTGTGGCCAAAAGACTTCCAATAGAAAACAGATGCTCCTGAATCCAATACAGTTGCTGTTTGAGACGATTTTCGACAGCTTCATGATCTTTTAGATGCCCAATAAAAGCATTAAGCTCATCGACATTGCCGTATGCATCTATGCGTAAGTCAGACTTAGATACTTTCTTTCCTCCTAAGAGAGAAGTTTTTCCCTTGTCTCCCGTTTTGGTGTAGAGTTTTGCACTCATGCTGGCGTTCTAGCGGATCTAATATTTTTGTTGACGGTATCAGTTTCTACTAGCCCATCGCGAAGACGTACGATTCGATGTGAGTATTCGGCAATATCTTCTTCGTGAGTAACCATGATGATGGTATTGCCTTTGTCATGCAACTCCTGAAAAAGATCCATGATATCGTAGGATGTCTTTGAATCCAGATTACCGGTAGGCTCATCCGCAAGTATAATACTTGGGTCATTTACCAAGGCTCTTGCTATCGCAACCCTTTGTCGCTGACCACCAGAAAGTTCATTTGGCTTGTGGTAGGCCCTGTCATCTAATCCAACCCCTGCCAACGCTGCTAATGCTTTTTCTTCTCGCTCTGAAGAATTATATCCTGCATAAACAAGTGGTAAAGCCACATTTTCAAGCGCTGATGCTCTTGGCAAAAGGTTGAATGTTTGAAATACGAAACCAATTTCTTTATTTCTGATCTCAGCTAATTCATTTTCAGTCAGGTCACTTACGTCATGATCGTTCAGCACATATGTACCATCAGTTGGTGTGTCCAAACATCCAATGATATTCATTAGGGTGGACTTACCGGAACCTGATGGGCCCATAAATGACACGTACTCGCCTTTATCAATATTGATTGTGATCGATTTCAGGGCCATGATGATTTCACTGCCCATTACGTATTTCTTGGAAACTTCGGAGGTCGAGATTATACTGCTCATTTGCTTTGTTATGTTCGGCTAAAGTAAAAAATAATGGTAAGGCCTTTGCAAGACACTAACACGTTTTTTAGATAGTTTTGGTTCTAATATTGTTACACACTATGATGACTATTTTGCTAGCACTTTTGTTTCAACCACAACTTTCCGGATGGGAATTATTGTCCTCTGTGGAAATAATCATGGGTTATGATGAATTTATGAGTGCCGAAGTTGAACAACCTAAATTTTCTGAGCAACTAAAATTACGGGAAGGGAAAGAGCTGACCCTTGAAGGGTTCATAATACCACTTCAACAGGAGAGCAATCAGGACTATTTTGTGCTCTCACGCTTTCCCTATCAGTCTTGCTTTTTCTGTGGGGCAGCAGGCCCAGAAACAGTCGTAGAGGTGTATTCGGATAGAGATTTCAAGTACACAGACGAACGCGTAAGAGTGAAAGGAACACTTCGGCTGAACGATGACAATCCATTGCACCTGTTCTTCATTTTAGAAGATTGTGTGGTGGAAAAACTGGACTAATGGACAAGGATGGTTTTTTCAATGATGTTTATGAGGTCGCCAAACTAATTCCTAAAGGCAGGGTGACAAGCTATGGAGCTATTGCCGCATATCTGGGTGTGAAACGCTCAGCTCGAGTCGTTGGATGGGCAATGAATGGAGCTATATCCAATCACGATGTACCCGCCCACCGAGTAGTCAACAGGATTGGGGTCCTTACAGGCAAAAATCATTTTGAGTCTCCAAATCGTATGAAAGAACTGTTAGAAGCGGAAGGTGTGAAGGTCGAAAAAGATCAAATCATCAATTTTGAAAAGCATTTTTGGGATCCAATGATAGAATTAGGACTATGAGCTTTTCTCTCTAGCTTGATATAATTTAATAAACATGATATTGGCAATGTTACTGGCTCGTTGCTTAGCCATATCGGCTTTGGATCCCATAAACATCGAATCAACGGTCTCATGCCATATTTCTACCCATTTATTAAAGTGAGATTGGCTTAATGAATGATTTAACTTCTCATCTACTTCCTGATGAAGAGCCATTGGATTTCCCCTGTATGTACCCGATGCAAAAATCGTAGCTGCCCAAAAGCCAGAGACTTTTTGAATGTGCGGTTCCCAATCATCAACAAATTGATTGAATATTGGTCCGAGCATGCTGTCCTTTTTGGCTTGATCGTAAAAGGAATCAACTAGTCGATATAGGTCTTCGGGAGTTTCGATATCAGTCATGAATTTGCTATTTGCTTCTGATAAAAAACAAACCGATCAGCATAATCAATCCATTTAGAATTAAGATTTCAAATCCGAACTTGTATCCATTTAATAATTGTTCAGAATTGATATTGATGATATAACTCAATATAGGAGAGAGAACACATATCAACGGGACCAGGTTATCCTTGACTTGATAGTTTGTGAAAATACCAAAGGTGAAAAGTCCAAGCAATGGCCCATATGTGTATCCAGCTGCAATGAAGATGGAGTTGATCACACTTTGATCATTAATGGCCTGAAAAATGAGAATGACGAAAAACAGAATGATCGAAAATCCAAAATGAACACCAATTCTTAATCTCTTTCTCTCTTCATAATTTTCTTTTTTAAACCCTAAAAAATCGACACAAAAAGAGGTTGTCAGTGCCGTAAGTGCAGAATCTGCACTCGAATAGGCCGCTGCAGTAATTCCAAGGAGAAAGGTGACGGTTCCAATAGTCGAGAAGTTGCTAACTGCCAGCATGGGAAATAAATTGTCGGACCTCTCAGGCAAGGCTATGTTGCCGATCTCAGCATACTGATAAAGCAAAACTCCAAGGCTGAGGAACAAAAAGTTTACAATAACCAAAATGATGCAAAACCAGAATACATTCTTTTGTGCTTCACCAATATTCCTGCAGGTTAGGTTTTTCTGCATCATGTCTTGATCAAGACCGGTCATAACGATGGCTATGAAGGCACCGCTAAAAAATTGCTTGAAGAAGTTTCTTCCACTTTGCCACTCCCAATTAAAGATAGTAGATCGTTCATCTTGAAAGATGCTGGAAGTAAGCTCTGTCCAGGTCCATGAAAGTTCGTTTTTGATAAATAAAATGCTGACAATAACTGCAATCAGCATAAAGGTGGTTTGAAGAGTGTCAGTCCATACAATGGTTTTTATACCGCCCTTAAAGGTGTATAGCCAGATTAGGACAATTGTCGTCAGAACCGATATCCAAAATGGAAGATCATAAGCATCAAAAAAAGCAATTTGAAGGACGCCGGCGACCAGAAAGAGCCTAAAGCTTGCCCCAATTATTCTGCTGATGAGGAAGAAGAAAGCACCTGATTTGTAAGACCAAAATCCAAAGCGTTGTTCCAGATAAGTGTAGATGGAAACTAAATTCAGCCGATAATAAAGTGGAAGAAGCACTTTAGCGATCACAAAATAACCCACTAAATAACCTAGCACTACCTGGAAGTAGTAGAAGTTGGAGTTTGCCACTTCGCCCGGTACGGAAATGAAGGTCACACCGGATAGAGAAGCACCGATCATTCCGAACGCCACCAAATACCATTTCGACTCGCGGCTCGCGGTATAAAAGTCGGTTGACTTTGCATTTTTTGATGTCAGCCAGGAAATACCAATCAACAATATGAAGTAACCTAAAACAATCGAGCCAACGAAAATCGGATTCATGGTGTTTATAAAGTTAGACCTGCAAATTACAAATCATGTAGGTTCTGATGCAATTATTAATTTTGCAGTAAAGTATAGAGGAATGAGTACTGAATTCGACATAGAGGAAGAGATACAAACCAAAGATGACATTGGGAGTGAGAGTGTACGCGACCTTATGGTCTATAATGACGACTTTAATACGTTCGATCATGTGATAAATACGCTTGTGAAAGTATGTAAACATGACATTCACCAGGCTGAGCAATGCACTTTCTTGATCCACTACAAAGGCAAATGTTCAGTAAAGAAAGGTGCCTATGAGGAGCTCAAACCGATGAGAGAAGGAATCACGGAGGTTGGCATAAAAGCGTCAATTGTCTAATGGAATATCCGTCGCAGCTGGTGGAGCGTGCCGTTGAGGAAATCTCAAGACTTCCAGGGATTGGAAAAAAAACAGCGCTAAGATTGGCTTTGCATCTTTTAAAGCAACCCGAAAATTCTACCCTGGAATTGTCAACAGCTTTAAAGGACCTGCGCGAAAACATCAAGTATTGTAAAACGTGTCACATTATTGCTGACACAGAAGAATGTACCTGCCAAAATGCATACAGAGACACATCAGTAATATGTGTAGTAGAAGATACTCCTGATGTATTGGCAATCAGAAATACAGGGCAGTACAACGGCCTTTTTCATGTACTTGGAGGGCGTATATCTCCAATGGATGGAATCGGGCCGGAAAATGTGAAGATTGATTCTCTAATTAACAGAATTAAAACAGACGATCAAGTAAAGGAAGTCATACTCGCACTGAGCGCTACGATGGAAGGCGATACTACATCATTTTATATTACTAAGCTGCTCAAAGAGTTCGGAATCAAGGTCACAACTATTGCTCGTGGAATTCCTGTAGGAAGTGAGTTAGAATTTGCGGATGAGGTGACATTGGGAAGGAGTATAGCCACACGTACGCTTTTCAATCAAGATTAGTCTTTTCTTCGACCTCCGGGTCTCAAGTTTTGGGAAAGTAGCACAGCAATACCCAAGGCCATAATCAGAAAAATCCAACGCGGATTTCCTTCTTCATAAGTCTTGAGCAAATACCAGACACTAAGTACCATGGCGAGCACCACTCCGGCAAATGCAAGCGGTCGGATAAGTCTTGGATCCATGCTGTAAATATATGTGGTCAAAATTGGCTAGTAAAAGATATTTTTGCTGCAATGGGCGATTTTATTGAATTTCTTTACTCACGGTTTCTACTAAGCGATGGCGTTTCTATTGATACACGAACGATCGAACCAAATAACTTATTCTTCTCCATTAGCGGGCCAAATTTCAACGCAAACGAATTTGCCGATGAAGCATTAAAAAAAGGAGCAGCGTATGCAGTCGTCGATGATGAGCAGTTTGTCACGGATGATCGAATTATCCTGGCCGAAGATTCATTGAAGGCACTGCAAACTTTGGCTGCCTTTCATCGCGAAAGATTCAAGAGACCAGTTCTGGCTATTACAGGATCCAATGGAAAAACCACTACCAAAGAATTGATCAGTCGAGTCCTTTCTGAGAAATATATCGTACATGCAACAAAGGGAAACTACAACAACCACATCGGTGTGCCGCTTACGCTTTTGCACATTCATCCACAAATAGAAATCGCCATCATAGAAATGGGTGCCAACCATGTAGGTGAAATAGCTAGCTATTGCGATATAGCAAAACCTACTCATGGTCTGATTACCAATATTGGGCGCGCACACACCGAGACCTTTGGTGGCATTGAAGGTGTGATTCGAGGTAAAAGCGAACTGTTTGACTTTATCAGAAAAACTGATGGAACAGCGTTTGTTAATATGGAGGATTCTGTGCTTTCCAATATGGCAAAACGATTCGAATCACCAATTTTATTTCCACCTGAAGATTTCAGGCTAACCTCATCACAGCCATATATAAATATATCTCTTGCTGGTGTAGAGCAGGAAACTCAAATCATTGGAAGATATAATTATAGCAACATTGCAGCAGCGGTCTCGATTGGAAGACACTTTAACGTATCTAATGAAAATATTCTAGGCGCGATTAGTACCTACGAATCTGATAACTCAAGATCTCAGATTGTCCGGAAAGGGTCAACCACAATTATTCTGGATGCGTACAATGCAAACCCAGACTCGATGAAGGTCGCCATTGAAAATCTATCCGAACAAAAAGGTGATAAGTTGGCCATACTTGGCGATATGAATGAGGTGGAAGATTCTGATGTTCAGCACGCAGAATTACTCGAACATGCCAGAAAGTTGGGACTAACCCAAGTGCTTACCGTCGGTGAAAAGATAGGAAGAGTAGCAAACCCTAATCATCATTTTGATTCCAAATCTGCCCTGGAGGAGGAGTTAAAAAAGATGGATTTGTCAAAATCAACTGTCCTTTTAAAGGCTTCTCGATCGATCAAACTAGAAAGTATTTTAAAAAGTATAGCATAATGGATTTACGGTTCACACTCAATTTTCTGTCCGATCTGGCAAAGCACAACAAAAAGGAATGGATGGATGACAACAAGAAACGATATAAAGAAGCTAAGGATCAGGTCATTGAGCTTGTTTCTGAGATTATCCTAAAGTCGTCTGCTTTTGATCCTTCCATTGCAAGCGTAGATCCCAGAAAGACTCTATTCCGGATCAACAGAGACATTAGATTCAGCAAGAATAAAGATCCATATAAGACCAATTTTGGAGCAGCTATTGTTGAGGGTGGAAGAAAGTCGGGCAATCCGGGCTATTACCTTCATATAATGCCGGACAACAATTTTGCTGGAGGTGGGGTTTATCAACCATCATCTGATATGCTACAAAAGGTAAGGCAAGAGATCGACTATAATGGAAAAGAAGTTCGTGCCATCATTGATGACAAGAACTTCAAGAAGACATTTGAGGAGCCCTATGGAGACGACAAGCTCAAGACTGCTCCAAAAGGTTATCCAAAGGATCATGAAAATATCGATCTGCTACAGCTCAAACACTATGTTTTTATGAAGAAAATGACCGATAACCAAGTCACCTCTAACGACTTTGCCTCCGAGGTATCGGATGTTTATAAGACGCTGCATCCGTTCAACATATTTCTGGCAAAAGCCCTGGACTGAAAATTATTTTGTGAAGAGACTTGCACGGAAAGCAAAGCGTACTAAATTTGCACTCCTTTTGATCACCAAAGCGATTGTAGCGGTGATTTTTTATTGAAAGGGCGCTTAGCTCAGTTGGTTCAGAGCATCTGGTTTACACCCAGAGGGTCGGGGGTTCGAATCCCTCAGCGCCCACACCTAGAAACCCTGATTCAGAAATGAGTCAGGGTTTTTCTTTTTTTAATTACCTAGAAATATTTGAGGGATGAGGACCAGGTTCGAAACCTGAGCGAAGTGAAGGTTCACGAGGGGTTGAGCGCAAGGAATTGAGCGTATGAGTAATCCCTCAGCGCCCACACCTAGAAACCCTGATTCAGAAATGAGTCAGGGTTTTTCTTTTTTAATTACCTAGAAATATTTGAGGGATGAGGACCCAGGTTCACGAGGCACGCGGATTATGGCATGGAACATAGGTGGAACTGATTATGAAAGTAAATCACAACACATACCTGTTAATGAACTAGTTATGAATTTTAAGTTTAAAAATCCACATATTATCACCTAATCAAATCACCTAATTCAAAAGCCAATTTTATACGGATATATGAAGGCCCTTTTAATATTCATTTTTGCATCATTGAAATCAACACAGCATTATATGGACTTTTCTTCACACATTCTGGCACTTGTATTTTCTGCACTAAGCTTAGGATCTTTTGCTCAATTAGCTCTGGACGACAAAGAGGTTTTGGTTAAAAGTGAATTATCGGGAGATGATTTAACAGCTCCACGAACCGATCTCCTTCGCACTGAGGTTGAAGATTTTATTTATGGCCCTGCGACACGCATCAAATTCAAAATCATTGAGGAAGAATCAGGATTAGCGACCACTTATTTCAAGATAGCGGATTTAGCTTACATGAAGTCCGATGGCAGGCAAATGGTTCCACATCAGCTTAGCGATGGTGCTTATCAAATTGAATACTATAGCGTAGATAAAAACGGAAATCAGGAACAAATAAGAACAGGAGAGATCTACATTGATAAAAAAGGACCAAAAATAAGCGCTGGATTTGGCACAACGCCAAGTTCCTTTGAAAACGGACTGCCGATATTCTCCGGGGACTTCCAGTTACAAGTTGAAGCAGCGGATGATCATGTGAAAGTTCAGAAGCTTATGTATAAGATCAATGATGGCGAGATGGTAGTTAGTGATAACGCCGAGTTTATAGACCTGACAAATGTGGTTAAAACCCTTGATGAAGGATTAGTGAAAATTGAAATTCGCTCGTATGATACTTTCTACAACTTCTCGAAAGAAGTGGTGGAGTTCAAAATAAAAAAATAGGCTAAGGAAAAGCGAGATACAAAGCCTGATGTGAAAGCATCAGGCTTTTTTATTTAGCTAACCAAATAATCTTTAGCAGTTTCTTCATCATCAAAAGGACGCATAGCACCTCCAAGTAGTCTATTGTACCCCGATAGCAAAACCTTTTTTGCCCCGGTGATGCCAACCACGGCGCCTCTTACTGGCACCCCTTTTGTCTCCTTTCCTAATTCCCGTATGTAGGCTGTAAACTTCCTGGTAGCTGGTGTGTCAGCAATATTTACAAGTCGAAGGTGATAACCTGGGTCTGACAGTAAAAACTCTTTTAAAGAGCGTGCAATTTCTAACATTTCAGACTCTGACCTTCGCCTGTAATCAACGTAGATTATTTCTTTTCCCTTGTGAGTGATTTTTTGAATTCCCGGCATGCTCTAAGGTATGTGTGAACCACTAAAATAAATCAGTTGGTCAAAAAATCTAAATGTCTTCCTTAAGACCTCAGCCAATCAAAGAACCTTATTTCCTGATCTATCAATTTCGATCTTCGTAAACCCATCGAAACGAAAAAAAACCATGAAAAAAACATATATTTTTATAGCCATGCTCTTTTTGATGTCGGCCTGCAGCAGCGACGCAGAGTCACCAAAAGACGAAGTATACAACGTAGGTGGTGTGGCACTAGACGGATATGATCCAGTAGCCTACTATGAACAAGGAGAAGCAAAGAAAGGGACAGAAGCAGAGTCTTTCAATTACAATGGATTAGCATATCACTTCTCAAGCACAAAGAATCGATTACTATTCATGGAGAATCCCAATAAGTACCTACCTAATTATGGGGGATGGTGTGCATATGCAGTGGCCGAAACATCTACTAAAATGAAGCCGGATCCCGCACAGTGGCAAATACAAGATGGCGAACTGATCTTGTTTACTTCGAGCATGATTACAAAACTTACTGGAAGCCTAAAAGATGAATGGAATGAAGATCCAGAAGCATTTGAGACAAGAGCAGATTCCAATTGGACTGAAATGAACCAGGTCACACCCTAATGTTATTTTTTCTTCTTATTCGCTAAAATTTCTTATCAAATTGAATGCATGTTTCTAATTTGGCATCTTGATTTCGCGGAATTTGGTAGATGTCTAAGAAGAATCAGGTAAAAACAAAAGCTCTTTACAGGAAGCTGAACAAGCTTTTTGACGCAAGCCCTACCATTGAACTTTCAGCAAGAAAGCGATGGGTAATATTTTCAGATCTTCATATGGGAGATGGTGGAGCGACTGATGATTTCAAGCGAAACGCAAAGCTCTTTAGAACTGTTCTAAACGAGTATTACCTGTCAAATGATTATGCATTGATTCTAAATGGCGATGTAGAAGAACTACAGCGATTCCAGTTACGGAAGATCATTGACAAATGGAAAGCGATCTATGAGCTGTTTGATGCCTTTAATGCAAAAGACAACCTCTTTAAAACAATTGGGAATCACGACCTTGAACTGCAATTGATGAAGGACCTGCCGTTTGAATACAAACATTATGAGTCGTTAAAATTGAAGTTTGGAGAGAATTACCTCTTCGTTTTTCATGGTCATCAAGCAAGCAAAAAGTATCAGGAACATAATGAACTGATAGGGTTTACATTAAAATATTTTGCCAATCCATTAGGAATAAAAAGCTATTCAGTTTCGCATAGCAGCCAGAAGCAGTACAAGATTGAGAAAAGCGTCTATGGGTTTTCAACATTTTATAAAACCATGTCCATTATTGGTCATACTCATAGACCATTGTTCGAATCACTCCATAAAGTTGATAGGCTAAAATATAAGATCGAACAATTATGCAGAGATTTTATTGATGCTGAAAAAGATGAGAAAGAGTCGATTAGAGCTGAGATTAAGTCTCACAAAAAAGAACTAAAAAAATTCTACCGACAAAACAAAGATCATAGTTTTCAGAACTATGTATATAATACAATGTTTCATATTCCATGTGTATTCAACTCGGGTTGTGTGGTTGGCAAGCGAGGCATGACTAGTTTAGAAATAGAAGATGGCAAAATCAGGCTTGTTCATTGGTTTGATAAAAAGATTAGTAAGAAATATTTAAAGCAAGGTGGCTATCAGCCGGAGCAGCTTAGTAATTCAGATTTCTACCGAATGGTCATCAACGAAGAATCACTGGACTATATCTTCACACGAATCAATTTTTTATCATGATATACAGATACCTATTCATATGCTTTGTGATTTTGGCTTCCTGTGAAGCCAAAAATAATGACACCGAAATATTCGATATTCAAGGGCATAGGGGTGCCAGAGGCCTTGCTCCAGAGAATAGCCTTCCAGCCTTTATTGTAGCTTCCAACTTAGGCGTAAACACCTTAGAGTTGGATGTTGTAGTAACTAAAGATCATAAACTAGTTGTTAGTCACGAGCCCTACTTTTCTCCGGTTTTCTGTAGAGACAGCCTTGGAAATGAGATTCCTTCAGATTCAGTAATCAATATTTATCAGCTCAACTATGATCAAGTCAAAGAATTTGACTGTGGGACATTAAGAAATCCAAGTTTCCCTAATCAAAAAAGAATTGCAGTTTATAAACCACTATTAGAAGAAGTTATTGACAGTGTTGAGTCCTTCAATAGGAATAAAAAAATAAAAGCGATTAATTATAACATTGAGCTTAAAACCACATCAAAAACGGATTCTATTTTCCATCCTGAGCCTGAGGTTTTTTCTAAACTGGTATATCAGGTTTTGGAGGATAAAAAAATATTAGATAGGGTAACGATTCAGTCGTTTGACTTTAGAACACTAAAATACTTCCATGAAAATTATCCGGAAGTTGATCTGGCAATTCTTATAGAAAATGACTTAAACTGGAAATTAAATATTGATTCACTTGGGTTTACTCCCAAAATCTATTCATGCAATTATCGCTTACTTTCGCAAGAAAGTATCAAGGAAATCAAGTCAAAAGGAATGAAGGTTATTCCATGGACAGTGAATGATTTCTTTGAAATGAATAAACTAATAGCTTGGGGTGTGGATGGAATTATCACAGATTACCCAGATAGAGCATTGATTATTAAAAAGCGAAAATGAAAAAATACGACGTTTGTGCCATTGGTAACGCTTTGGTGGATTATGAAATTGAAGTAGAAGATCAATTTTTCAGTGAAAATGAAGTGGAAAAGGGTCTAATGACACTTGTAGATGAAGAAAGACAAGGGTTACTTCTATCCAAAGTAGCTGGAAACGTCAAAAAAAAGCAGGGAGGTGGCTCGGCAGCCAATACAATTTTTGGCTTAGCACAATTTGGCGGTAAAGGCTATTATACCTGCAAAGTGGCAAATGACGAAGATGGAACGTTGTTCACGCAAGATTTAGCATCTGCAGGAATCGACACCAATCTAGATTCGAAAAATCTTCATCCAGGAGTAACAGGAAAGTGTCTTGTAATGGTTACTCCGGACGCTGAGCGTACGATGAATACTTACCTTGGAATCACAACCAATTTTTCTGTGGATGAGTTGAGCGAAGATGCAATCAAAAACTCCAGCTATATATTTATGGAAGGGTTTTTGGTATCATCCCCAACAGGTTTAGAAGCAATGAAAGAAGCTAAGCGCATAGCATCTAATAATGGTGTGAAAGTAGCACTTACATTTTCAGACCCGTCCATGGTTAAGTATTTTAATGATCAGATGAAAGAGATAGTTGGAGATGGCGTTGATTTGTTGTTTTGCAACATTGAAGAAGCGGAGCTATTTGCAAGAGTAGAAGGGATGGAAGCTGCAAAAAAAGCAATTGGAAAGGTGGCTAAGGAATTTGTAATCACAAAAGGCAAAGAAGGAGCACTTGCTTATGACGGTACAACTCACCATGAAATTCAGCCGTTCCCTACAAAAGCAGTAGACGCTACTGGTGCAGGTGATATGTTTGCAGGTGCTTTCTTATATGGCATTAATAACGGCCGTACACATGCGGAGGCAGGAAAACTGGCAAGTGCGGCAAGCTCAGCAGTTGTTTCCAAGTACGGTCCAAGATTAAACCCAAATCATATAAAAGAGGTTTTGTCATTGCTGGAAAAGTGAAGTTTATTTGGCTTAGAGAATTATAATTAAAATGTTAACATATAAATAAAATGAGAAACACCCTATCCTTAATCTGCATACTCGCGATGCTTGGAGCGTTTGCTCAAGAGAAGCGAATTGATTTTGTGGAGTATGACATGGACAATGGATTACATGTAATCCTGCACCAAGACAACTCTACTCCGATTGTTAATGTGGCTGTACTCTACCACGTAGGTTCTAAAAATGAACCAAAAGGTAGAACTGGTTTTGCCCACTTTTTTGAGCATTTAATGTTTGAAGGATCTCCAAACATCGAGAGAGGCTCTTTCTTCAAGATTATTCAGAATGCTGGCGGACAGTTGAACGCCAATACGTCATTTGATAGAACCTTTTACTATGAGACGCTTCCTTCTCATCAATTAGAGTTAGGACTCTACATGGAGTCGGAGAGGATGCTTCACGCAAAAATCGATTCCATTGGCGTTGCAACACAAAAAGAAGTGGTGAAAGAAGAAAAAAGGACAAGAATTGACAATCAGCCATATATGTCATTCCAAGCCAAAATCTTTGGAAAGGCATACGAAGGCACGCCATATTCATGGACGCCAATCGGTTCATTTGAAGATATCGATGCTGCAACCAATGAGGATTTCAAAGACTTCTTTGAAACATTCTATGTTCCAAACAATGCGACACTTTCAATCGCTGGAGACATCCAGATAGAAGAAACAAAAAAACTGATTGAGAAGTATTTTGCGGAAATCCCAAAAGGGACAAAAGAAATTCCAAGACCGGAGATTAAAGCACCGGATTTGGGTGGTGAAGTAAGAGAAGAGGTTTTTGATAACGTGCAACTCCCTGGTGTATTCCAGGCTTACAGAATGGCAGAGCAAGGATCAGATGATTATTACGCTATGCAAATGCTTACTACGCTACTTTCAGGAGGTCAAAGTTCAAGATTTCAAAAAGAAATTGTAGACAATCAGGAAATTGCAGCTTTTGTTGGTTCATTCCCATTCGCACTTGAAGATGGTGGATTATTTGTCTCACTTGGATTGGTAAACATGGGCAAAACACCAGAAGAACTTGAGGAGGCAATGATGGCCGAAATTGAGCGTGTGAAAATGGAAGACATCAGCGACAGAGAATTTAAAAAGCTTCAAAATCAGGTTGAGAACAACTTTGTCAGCTCAAACAGTACCGTAAGAGGTATTGCTGAAAGCCTGGCTGATTATCACGTTTATTATGGAGATGCCGACTTGATTAACAGCGAAATTGATCGTTACATGGCCGTTACCAAAGAAGATATCAAGCGTGTAGCTAAAAAATATCTAACGCCGGACAACCGTGTGACACTGTACTATCTTCCAAAATCAGCGCAGCAAAAGCCTGAGGATGAAAAACTAGACGATCAATAAACCTTTATAAAGTAAGAAATTATGACACTTAAGAATATATTAACCCTCGTTCTGACCCTCGGAATGCTAGGTGCTTTTGCACAGGTGGATCGGAGCAAATTGCCTGAACCGGCAACACCAAGACCAATTAACATTGGTGATTACGAATCATTCGAATTGAAAAATGGATTGAAGGTTTTCATCATTGAAAACCATAAACTACCAAGAGTGAGTTACAACCTTCTAGTAGACAGAGAAGCCATTTTGGAAGGCGACAAAGTAGGTTATCTAAGTATGGCTGGTCAGCTAATGCAAAGAGGCACGGAAACCAGAACCAAAGAGCAATTGGATGAAGAAGTTGATTTTATCGGAGCTTCGCTTTTTGCAGGATCTACAAATGTATTTGCATCAGGTCTTTCAAAGTATAGCGAAAAGATCATGGAGCTGATGACAGATGTAGCGTTCAACCCTACATTCCCTGAGGAGGAGTTGGAAAAAATCAGAAAGCAAGCACTTTCTGGATTAGCACAATCAAAAGAAAATCCAGGTGCAATTGCTGGCAACTTAAATCAAGCTTTGGTTTACGGTTCGGATCATCCATACGGGGAGATTCAAACAGAGGAAACAACCAACAATATTACAGTCGAAGATCTAAAAGCGTATCATGCAACTTACTTTAAGCCAAATGTCTCATACTTGGCTATCGTTGGAGATGTAGATGTAAAGCAGATGAAGAAGATGGTGAAAACTTACTTTGGAAGCTGGGAGGCAGGCGAAGTACCGTCGCCTTCGTTTGAAAATCCTAAGGTTCCTGAAAAAACCAAAGTTGGTATCGTAAACAGATCCAGTTCTGTCCAATCTGTTATCAACATCACATATCCTGTTAAACTCGATGTAGGATCTGACGATGAAATTAAGGTTCGTGTAATGAATCAGATTTTGGGAGGTTCTTTCTCAGGTAAACTGAACATGAATCTTAGAGAAGATAAAGGATACACTTACGGGAGCCGATCTTCACTTTCATCAGATGAATTGATCTCTCGGTTCAATGCCAATGCTGATGTGAGAAATGAAGTAACAGATAGTGCCATTGTACAAATGATCTATGAAATGGGTCAAATGAGAAATGGAGAAATCACAGAAGAAGAACTTGAATTAGCAAAAAATTCAATCGCCGGAAGCTTCTCTCAATCACTTGAGCGTCCGCAGACGGTAGCAAACTTCGCTTTGAATACTGCGATTTACAGCTTGCCTTCAGATTACTACAATACCTACTTACAGAAAGTACAAGCAGTAACCATTGATGATGTGAAAGCAACAGCTCAGAAATATTTAAAACCTGAGAATGCTTATATCAACGTAGTAGGAAAAGCAGGTGAGGTCGCTGAAAGCTTGAAACAGTTTGGTGAGCTGACGTACTATGACACGTATGGCAATGAAGTCGATCCGTCGTTGATGAAGTTACCAGAAGGGCTTACAGCGGATAAAGTAATTGCAAACTACAGGTCAGCACTTGGAGGTGAAGATGCAATCAGTAAAATTGATAATGTTACCATTAAGATGAGTGGTGAGATGATGGGACGTCAGCTTATCGTGACTCAGATTATGGCTAAAGGTATGAAAACAAGCATGGTTGTAGATATGGGAGGAATGACTGTGATGGCCAGCATTTCAGATGGAAAAGAAGCTTCAGTTTCTCAAATGGGCAACAAGCCTTCTTTAGATGATGCAACTGTTGAAGAACAAGTCATTTCTAATGCGTTGTTTAGTGAGTTGGCTCTAAAGGAATTAGGAGCAACATTGGAGCTTACGGCAGTTGAAGAGGTAAATGGAAGCGACTCGTATGCAATAGAGGTTACGCTATCAAAAGGAAACAAATACACAGTTTACTTTGATGCCGAGAGCGGCCTGAAAGTGAGATATAGCAAAACTACTGAGACACCTCAGGGAACATTCACTCAATCAGTGGATTACATGGATTATCAGGAAGTAGAAGGTGTGAAGTTTCCATTCCTGATGAAACAGCAAATGGGTCCACAGAAAATAGACATGAAGGCTTCTGAGGTTTTGGTTAATCAAGATATATCTGAAGATACATTTCAGGTAGAATAGCAATTAATCATTTAGAAATAAAAAAAGGCCGCTGAATACTCATCGGCCTTTTTTATTAGCATGCTTGTGAAAATTGAACTACATCAATACCTTCCATGTAATAGATATTCATACATTCCCCATCCCAAATTGCGATAGTGTAATAGTGACCAGGACCAGGAAGAACAACCCCTGTTCCATTTTCAGGCATTGGATAGCCATAAGCGCTTCCGAATGAATATTCGGCATCTTCACCGAAAATATTTATGATGATTTTTTTCATTTCCGTTTGCATATCCTGACCATTGTAATGCGCTGTTAGATCTTTTAGGTTTTCTCGCAATAATTCAAATTTTTGTTCGGAAGTCAATTCCAGCTCAATGGCTTCTTGTTGGACACATGATGCTCCACTAAACAGGAATACAAGAACCAGTAAATGATTTGTGATTTTTTTCATAGTATAAATTAGTTATTTGCTACCTAATTTAGGTATTTATTTTTTTTACCTATGCAACGGTTTTGAGGAGAATTAAGCTGCTGATTGATTTTGTTACAATTATTTGTTTGAACAATAGATTTATCTATCTTTGCCCTCCGTTTTTAAGAGCGAAAGAAGAATATTATGAAAAGGACGTTTCAACCTTCAGTAAGAAAGAAGAAAAACAAGCACGGATTCAGAAAAAGAATGGAAAGTGTGAATGGCCAATCTGTGATTGCTAGAAGAAGAGCAAAAGGTCGTAAAAGACTCACTGTATCTGACGATATCCACAAGAAGTAAAAAGTGGCCTATGGGCCTTTCTAAATACAGTTTTTCTAAACCAGAAAAACTTACAGGTAAGAAAAAAATTGAGGAACTCTTTAAAAGAGGTTCCTCTTTTTATTTGACTGATTTTCAAGTTCGCTATCTTCATTCCGACGAACCTCTCACTCACCAAATCCTTATATCTGTACCCAAGCGAAATTTTAAACGAGCAGTTGATAGAAATCTACTCAAACGTAGAATTCGTGAAGCTTACCGATTGAACAAGCACTTACTGTCTAATTCCGCAAATTCGAAAACTCTTTACATCGGATTTATTTATCTTTCAAAACAGATTTTAACTTTTGATAACATTCAGACTCAACTAATCCAGTGTCTTGAACGTTTGGGTAATATCAACACTGATGTAGGATCCAATCCTGAATGATTATGAGTAGAAAAGCCAAAATTATCCTTCCATTACTAGCAGCATTCATTGTCTTTGCAGCGGCCGTAAAACCACCCACCGATAGATATTTCGAGATACTTAAGAATCTGGACATATTCGCCACCCTTTTCAAGGAAGTGAATGCCCATTATGTTGATGAAATCAATCCAACAACGCTGATGAAGTCAGGAATTGACGAGATGTTGGAAACATTAGATCCATATACCAACTACATAGCAGCAGACGACATTGAAACTTACCGAATGATGACAACTGGTGAGTACTCTGGAATCGGTGCCGTGGTAGAGCGAAAAAATGGAATAAGCACTGTGGTGATGCCCTATGAAGGATTTGCTGCCCACGAAGCAGGCCTGAGAGCAGGTGATGAGATTCACGCAATTAATGGCATTTCGTTAAATGGAAAATCTCAGGAGGAGGTCCGCTATTTAATGAAAGGGCAGTCTAATTCTGAAATCACCTTGACTGTGAAGCGTTTTGGCCAAAGTGAGATGTTTGATGTAAATGTGAAGCGTGAAAAGATAGCTGTAGATAGCGTGCCATATGCAGGCATGGTTACGGAAGATATTGGATATGTCCGCTTGACAAGCTTTACGCAAAATGTTGGTCGGTCCATTGGCATTAAAGTACTTGATTTGATGGAGCAAGGAGCTACCAAAATCATTTTAGACCTTAGAGGAAACCCAGGTGGGCTTTTGCACGAAGCAGTGAATGTATCCAACGTATTCATTGAAAAAGGAAGAAAAATAGTAACCCAGAAAGGGAAAGTGAGAGCCAATGATTGGACCTATAACACACTAAATGATCCGGTAGATCCGAATATTCCTGTAGTTGTGTTGACGGACAATGGCAGTGCATCTGCTTCTGAGATAGTTTCTGGTGTAATGCAAGACTATGATCGAGGCGTATTGATCGGCAGAAAAACTTTTGGAAAGGGTTTGGTACAAATCGAGCGACCACTTTCATACGATGCAGTTGTAAAGATTACTACAGCGAAATATTACACGCCAACAGGAAGATGTATTCAGGCGATCGACTATAGCAACAGGAATGAGGACGGAAGCGTAGGAAAAATTCCTGATTCACTTAAAAATGAATTTTACACATTGAGCGGTAGAAAAGTGTTTGATGGTGGCGGAATTGATCCGGACGTAGAAGTTGAGAGACTAGAGTTTGCTCCGGTCACACAGAGTCTGATGAGAAATGATCACATCTTCTATTATGCAACTGAGTACTTCTATAAAAACGAAAACTTGAATCCTGAATCACCGAATGATTTGAGATTGAGCGATTCTGAATACAGTCAGTTTGCAAAATGGTTATCAAACCGTGAGTTTGATTATGAAACTAGGGTAGAAAGAGAGACGAAGGAACTGATAAAAATTGCCAAACAGGAAAAGAAATATGATAAGCTCAAATCGTATTTTGACAATCTGGAAAAAGCGACAAAACATAACAAGGATCAAGACTTGATTACATTCAAAGAAGAGATAAAAATGCTATTGGAGCAAGAGATTGCCGGACGCTATTTCTACGAAAAAGGCATCATCGAATCTACTTTTGGCAAAGATCCGGATGTTCAGACGGCCGTGACTATCCTCGATGATCCAGAGAGGTATCAGTCGATTCTAAATCCAAACTAGTTGGCTCTAATCTTAAGCATAGAGACATCCACTATGGTGTGTTCGGTGGCATTGCACCGTGACGGAGAGCTTCTTTCCAATCAGGTACATCAAGTGGAAAAGTCCCACTCTTCACTATTGCCAGGAATAGGTTTACATGTTTGTAAGGAAGCCGGAGTGACCTTTGATAATCTCGACGCAGTGGCAGTTTCTTCTGGTCCTGGTTCATATACAGGATTAAGAATTGGTGTTTCAAGTGCGAAAGGGATATGCTATTCGTTAGATAAAAAGCTTATTTCTATTCCTTCTTTAGATGTAATGACTGAGCCTCTAAGAAGTAAGTTTCCAGGAGATCATTTATTATGTCCAATGATGGATGCTAGGCGAATGGAGGTTTACACGCAGATTGAAGGTCAAAATGGCAATGAAGTTTGGCCGCTTGCACCTAAGATTTTAGATGAGAAGACTTTCGTAGAATTTGATTTACCGCTTTATTTGTTTGGTGATGGTATGCCAAAGTTTCGTGAGATTGTCGATCAAGACAATCTGATCTTTATCGATGATGTTTTTCCGGATGCTAAGAATATGGGACGAATGGCTGAAGAAAAATTTCAGAATGCAAATTTTGAGGATGTAGCCTATTTTGAACCCAACTATCTAAAAGAATGGCGAACTACTACACCCAAAAAAAAGTTGCTGTAGATAATGAACGAGATGGTAACTAAGATTCTTTCCTTATCTGATGATATTCGGTATGTAGCCATTTACAAGAATGGACAATTGTTTACAGAGCAGAAAGAAGATAGTCCTGACAGTAGTGAATCCGAGACAGATAAGTATGAGGAGCTGTTGGTCAATCCAACGATTCTAAAAATTGCTCAGCAAAGAGGTAATATAGATTGCGGCGGTCTCGATTATGTGATTTTAAGATATGGCAATTTCTTTCAATTGTTTTACGAGATAGATGGAGGCCACGTTTCCGTTTGTATTGATAAAAATGCAAATCCCGTAGAATTTTTTCCTTTGGTTAAATCAGTTTTATAAATGGACGAAATAGTAAACAGAGTTGCCAAAAGTCCTTTAGTTTCTATTGATTTAGAAGATTATCTCCATACTGGAGAATATATCATTTTTGACCTTAAAGAAACTCTGTACGAAGGCTTGATCCTCAAAGAGTCTGATTTTCGATCTTTTCTTAAAGAAAATGACTGGTCAGTCTATAAAGATAAAAATGTAGGGCTTGTATGTACTGCAGATGCAATTGTTCCTACCTGGGCCTACATGCTGTTGGTTACTAAAATCAAAGAATGTGCTCACTGTGTAACTTTCGGCGATATTGATGCCATCGAAAAAAAACTGATTGATGCCGCCATTGAAAAATGTCTTCATAAAAATGATTTAAAGGAAAAAAAAGTGGTCATCAAAGGATGCGGCAATGTTAAAAACATTGAATATGCATACACCTCCCTGACCGAAAAGCTTTTTCCACTTGTAAGTAGTCTCATGTATGGTGAACCTTGCAGCACTGTGCCTATCTTTAAACGAAGAAAATAACCTAGCCGTGGATATAGAAGTATTAAAATACCCTCTCGGGAAATATGAAGTTCCTGAAGAAATCACCGATGAAGTATTTGATCAATGGATTGAAATATTGGCATCACTTCCAGAAAAGTTAAAGAAACTGGTAGGAAATCTCTCATATGATGAACTAGAACTTCATTACCGTCCAGGCAGCTGGAACATCAAACAAGTAGTCCATCATCTTGCGGATAGTCACATGAACAGCTTCCTTCGATTCAAATGGATTCTTACCGAAGAAACACCGACCATAAAGACATATCAAGAAGAGGAATGGGCCAAGACTGCTGACGCAACAAATGAGGAGATTATGGAGTCAACCGATATTTTAAGAGGCTTGCACAATCGGTTGATTATGCTTTTAAAATCATTACGACCGGATCAGAAGAAGCGAAAATTCATTCACCCGGAATACGGTAAAGAGCTAACTCTTGAATGGCTGGTCGGATTGTATGCATGGCACTCGCGTCATCACTTGGCGCATATCAAACAAGCCATCGAGCATGAAGGTGAATTTACACCTGAGAAAGTAAACGAATAAAAAAGGCCCGATCTCTCGGGCCTTCTCTTTTTAGGTTAGTTGAGTCTTTAGCTTTTCTTCTTGCCGGATCGCTTGCTACCAGATCCTGCAATGGAGCTTCGCATGTCGGTGTCGGCTTCAATGTTTTGGAATTTGTAATAATCCATAACACCTAGATTACCGTTTCTAAATGCTTCGGCCAATGCCTTCGGTACTTCTGCTTCAGCTAATATTACTTTAGCTCGAGCTTCCTGAGCTTTAGCTAGCATCTCCTGCTCTTCGGCTACTGCCATCGCGCGTCTTTCTTCAGCTTTTGCTTCAGCCACTTTTAAGTCGGCAGATGCCTGATCCGTTTGAAGTTTCGCACCGATGTTGGCTCCTACATCTACATCAGCAATATCAATCGATAGAATTTCAAATGCCGTTCCAGCATCTAGTCCTCGTTGAAGGACAAGCTTGGATATTTTATCAGGATTTTCAAGTACTTCTTTATGTGTAGCTGCAGAGCCCACAGAAGTTACAATTCCCTCACCTACTCTCGCCAAAATAGTTTCTTCACCAGCACCTCCTACAAGTTGTTTAATATTTGCTCGAATTGTTACTCGCGCTTTTGCTACCAATTGAATACCATCCGCTGCTACTGCTGCAACCGAAGGCGTATTGATAACCTTTGGATTTACCGAAACTTGAACAGCTTCAAATACATCTCTACCTGCTAGGTCAATTGCAGTGGCCTGCTTGAATGTAAGATCAATATTAGCCTTGTCTGCCGAAATAAGTGCACGAATTACCTGAGGTACATTACCGCCGGCGAGATAATGCGTTTCTAAATCTTGAGTTCTCAACTGACGCCTTGCTTCCCCTTCCACTTCTTGTATTGAAAGGCCTGCTTTTGTAGCCGTGATGAGAGAATTCACTATTACAGAAGGTGGGACCTTTCGTATTCTCATGAAGAATAATTCGAAAAGCCCAACTTTTACATTAGTGACTTGAGCTGTTATCCATAACCCAACTGGTATATAGTATAATAGGATAAATAATACTATTACACCTAATACAATTAATACAACTGTTAAAACTCCAAATCCCATTTTACTATACTGTTTTTACGAAAATTTTTTTTGATTCAATTCTTTCGATTTCAATTTCGACATTTTCATCGATATAATTTCCTTTTGATCGGACTTCAACAACTATTTCATTGAAAATTGCCTTACCAATAGGCTTAAGGACAGAAATAGTTTTTCCTGTGTCACCTACATTTAGATCAATTTTTATGTCTTCGTTTACTTTAGCAACATGTGACTGTCTAAGAGAAAATCTTTCCCAGGTCTTACCACGAAAAGCTAAAACAAACGCTAGAACATTGGTTAGAATGGTTGCGATTAAAACAATAACGCCCGTTTCGTTACCATAATAATCAAAGCTTAAATAGACTCCATAGATTGAGCATAAAACACCAACAGTGCCTGCAATAAAAATCCCGGGGATGAACAATATTTCAGCAATGACTAAAAATATGCCTATTAGTATTAAAGAAATAATAGTAATCAATTCCATAAGTTCAACTCAATCAATAGGCCTTAGCAAAGAGCACCCGCCCATTCGACGGCTTGCCTGTAAAGATACATTTTCCTTCCTCCTTTTTCTGGTCTAACGGAATGCATCGAATAGTGGCCTTGGTTTCGTTTTTTATCTTTTCCTCAGTCTCCTCAGTACCATCCCAGTGTGCAAGCACAAAACCATGTTCTACCAATTCCTTGAATTCGTCATAGGTGTCGGCTTGCTTTGTGTTTTCTTCTCGAAAGTTTTTCGCTTTGTTGTAGATATTAGACTGAATGTCTTCAAGCAGCTGAGAGACATAGTCTACGATTCCATTGATCGCATGGAAAGATTTTTCCTTTGTATCTCTTCGTGCTACTTCGACAGTCCCTTTCTCAAGATCTTTCGGTCCAATGGCTAACCTTACCGGCACACCCTTCAATTCATACTCGGCAAACTTCCAGCCCGGCTTATGTGTATCTCTGGTATCGAATTTCACAGAAATACCTCTTGCTTTCAGCTCTGAAACTATAGGGCTAACAACTTCTTCTATTTGAGCCAATTGCTCATCTTTGAAGTAGATAGGAACGACGACTACCTGAATTGGTGCCAACTTTGGAGGAAGCACAAGTCCATCATCATCTGAATGAGCCATGATGAGTGCTCCCATTAGCCGGGTACTCACACCCCAGGATGTTCCCCAAACCAACTCCTCTTTCCCTTCCTTGGTTGCAAACTTCACATCAAAAGCCTTGGCAAAGTTCTGTCCCAGGAAATGGGAAGTCCCTGCCTGCAAGGCCTTACCATCTTGCATCATTGCTTCAATGCAAAATGTATCTACAGCGCCAGCAAATCGTTCACTTTCCGTTTTCACACCTTTTATAACAGGCATGGCCATGAATTCTTCTGCAAACGTGGCATACACTTCCAACATCTGGTAAGTTTCGTCTACCGCCTCTTGTTTGGTGGCATGTGCAGTATGACCTTCTTGCCATAGAAACTCAGCCGTTCGCAAAAACAACCTTGTGCGCATTTCCCATCGCATCACATTAGCCCACTGATTTATCAGGATTGGTAGGTCTCGATATGACTGGATCCAGTTTTTATAGGAATCCCATATTACAGTTTCTGAAGTGGGTCGAATGATAAGTTCTTCTTCTAATCGAGCTTCCGGGTCCACCACTACTCCTTTCCCATCTTCGTCATTTTTCAATCTGTAGTGAGTAACCACAGCGCATTCCTTTGCAAAACCCTCCACATGATCGGCTTCCTTACTAAAAAAAGATTTTGGGATCAATAACGGAAAGTAGGCATTCTCGTGTCCAGTATCCTTGAACATTTGATCAAGTGTCTGTTGCATCTTTTCCCAGATAGCAAAACCGTATGGCTTTATTACCATACAACCTCTCACGGGAGAATTTTCTGCCAAACCAGCTTTTTTCACCAATTCATTATACCATAGTGAATAATCTTCTGATCGAGATGGAATAGCTTTAGCCATGGGTCTTTTCTTATTTTGGTATGGAGTTTGCTTTTATTGCTATAATATTTCTAAGGGACGCAAATATAGCGGAGGTACTGAACAGACAGACCTTAGAGGTCGTTTAAATAAAAAAAGGAGGTAAGTCATGAAGCATTATTTGAAAATTTTTCTCGCTGTGATCTTAGGAACTTCTGCGATAGTAGCTATCGGTCAGGAGAACGATGATCTATACTTCACCAAGAAAGACCGAGTGAAGCAAAAGAAGAAACTTAATCAGGTGGCTGAGCAGTACAATCAACAACCTTTACAAATACAAAACGATGAAAATCTAAGCTTCCTTGGAAAACAGTTCAAGGATAGCAATCCGGTTTCTGAGGAAGGTTACGTAAGTGAAGAATCTCTTGAATATTATCAACCTGAAAAAACTCAGGAAGATTATCAAGCATCTAATAATTATGCTACCAATAATCAATATCAGAATTCAAACTTTAGCAATCCACAAGAAACTTTTTATGATAATACTATTCCGCAGCAGGTGATTGTAAATAATTACTACAATGACAACTGGAATAACAATTGGAACCGTCCACGTATGAGGATTGGCCTTGGATTCAACAGCTGGGGAGGTAATTTCTGGTCTGTTTCTTATGGAAATGCCTGGGGCAATCCATGGTACGATCCTTTCTGGGATCCATGGGCATTCAATGGTCCGTATAGTAATTTTTGGGGACCTTCATGGGGATGGAATAGCTGGGCTTACAATCCATGGGGTTGGGGATTTGGATTCAATTCGTTTTGGTGCCCACCAGCTTATGGAAATTTTTATGGAAGACCTGTGTATGTTGTAGATAACAATTCGCGAAGAGGTAGAAATGTAGTTCGCGGTTCTAGAAATTCAAGAGGTTCTGTTTCTACGCGAAGTAGTCGTTCTTCATCAGGTAGAGGATCGTCGGTAGCAAGTGAATCAAGAAATAGCCGTGCTGATTATAACAGGCAGCAGGCAGATTATTTGAACCGCTCTAGAAGTAGCAGATATAATGCGGGAAATTCTCGTGGATCTAGTTCCGTAAATTCAAGATCATCAAACGCGAATAATGCTTCTAGGTATAGTTCGGGTACAAGGTCTAATTCGAATGCCAATTTTAATCGATCAAGTAATACCTCTCGAAGTAATAGAGGCTATACGCCTCCTGCCTCTCGAAGCAGTAGGAGTTCTTCAGTGAGACCGTCAAGTCCATCGCGTAGTTCAGGATCTGTAGGTAGGTCTTCAAGAAGCTCTTCGAGTCGTTCGTCAGGATCAAGGTCTTCCTCAGGTCGATCTAGCAGATCTAGTTCAAGTAAAAGAGGAAGAAACTAAGAATAACCATTCAAATCGATGAAAAATAAGCTAATTGTACTTTCGCTCTTTTTATTTAGCTATTCAGTTGTATCCAATGCGCAATATTTTGAAGATGCATATCGATTCAGCCGAAGTAATTATGGGCTAGGAAGTACAGCTAGAATGCAGGGATTTGGAGGCGCTCAAATAGCACTAGGAGGAGACATTAGCTCAGCCATTTCAAATCCTGCAGGCCTTGGATTTTTCAATAAAGGAGTATTCGTTTTCACGCCTTCAATGGATTTTGCAAGCGCAGATACAGAGTATGGGATTTTGCGAGATGCCGGAGCTGAATTTCAAGGCTCTGAGGAGACATTTAGGAACAATTTCAACTTCGCCAACATTGGTGCTGTAATCAATTTTACTAAAGGACGCTTTACAGATGATAAGTTTAAAGGCGGGTCACTAGCCTTTACCTTGAATCGGAGTAACACCTATCACTTAAGTAGACAATATGAAGGTGAAAATGGATTCAATTCTATAGTGGATAACATCTTAGCGGATGCGGGGACTTTAGAAGTGAACCAATTAAATGAATTAGGCTTTGCCGCCTATGACCAATTTTTAATTACTCCGGTTCCCGGAGGATATGATGCATTTGTTGGTGGCTTCCCAATTCAAAGTGAGTCCATCAAAGAGCGTGGATCACACTATCAAATGAACATCGCCTGGGGAGGAAACTATGATGATAAGCTCTACTTTGGAGGCGGAATGGGTCTTCAGTTTATCAACTACAAGCAGGAGCGATCATACGAAGAATTTGATTTTCTTCAAGGAAACAACGATTTAGATTCCCTTAATGCAATCTTTATTGATGATCAAATTGAGGTAAGGGGAAGAGGAATTAATTTCAATTTTGGAGCCATCTTCAGACCAGTAGATTTTTTGACAGTTGGTGCTAGTTACACTTCACCGTCATTCATGTCCTTGGATGAAGAAAGCTTCGTCGATCTGGAAGCTGATTGGGACGCAGGAACAAGCTATACTGAAACCGTAGATGGAGAAACGGTTACCTATGACCTTGGCAATATTGATCCATATCAAAGTGATTTGTTTGTCAATAATTATAAGTTGAGAACACCTTCGAAAATCGGCGTTGGTGTCGCAGCCTTTATTGGAAAAAGCGGTTTTATCACTGGTGATTTAGAATATGTAGATTATAGCCGTGCAAAACTCAACTCAGACGATTTTTCTACATCAGTTGATAATGATATCATTGATGTTCTTTATGAATCTGTTGTTAATGTTAGGGTAGGTGGCGAATATCGGTTTGATAACTTCAGACTTAGAGCCGGGTATGCATTTCTACCAGATCCTATCAAGGATTATAACCTTCAGGATCGTACTGATGTAACCTTCGGTTTTGGGTATAGAACATTTGATTACTTCCTGGATTTTGCGGTTGTTTCCAGTAAAACTCAGCAGGAAGCTACTCCTTACTTTAGTGAATTAAATCAACCATTCGGAAGAACAGATATCAGACGTACCACCGTTTCTGTGACTTTCGGGTTGAACTTCTAACTAGAAAAGCTTAAGAATTTCTTTGTATTCCCGGATGGTATGATCAGCTTGATTGTACCATCCTTTCCTTTTTTCCAAAAGTTCGGTTAGGGAATTAACTTTCATCAGCGGACGTGTACTATCAAGCCTCAAGCGTTCTTCAATTTTCTCGATAGGCGTATCGAGGTATATGGTAATACCCGTCTGCTGCATGGTCTCTAAATTATTGAAAAAGCATGGAGTCCCGCCACCGGTTGCCATCACAAAGGAATCTAGTTCTTCGACTATTTTGTCTAAATGAAATTTTTCTAGTTGGCGAAAGTGCGCTTCTCCTTTCTTTTCAAATATTTCCGTAATTGGAAGTCCCTCATCGCGCTCTATATCCTGATCAAGGTCTACAAATTGAAGTCCCAAATGTACCGCAAGGTCGAGCCCCATAGTGGTTTTCCCGGAGCCGGGCAATCCAATCAAAAATATCTTCTGGTTCACTGACGGTTGAGTATTTCTATAACCTCATCACTCAATGGAGTGTCATTGTTGTGCCACTTAGCTATCACAACTCCATCTTTTAGAAGAACAACCCCTGGGTTGGATCTTACCATTGTTTTGAGCACTGTAGCGTCGGCAAAGTAATAGGGAGCAGCAAGTTGATTTGCATGTCGGAAAGCTTCAAATTTTTCATACCCCGAAGATGTCAATACCCAGGTGTCAAATCGAGGGTTTTCAAATGTCAGATTTCTGAGTCTGTCTATTTTCTCAAGCGAAGTTTTTTCTACCTGATGAATGATTATCACCAGTTTCGTTCCTGATAAAAGCTCATCCGTATAGTCTGAGTCTCCTTGCCAAACATTGAGGTCGGTGATTTTTGCTGCTGCATCAGGGTTCGTGAGTCTGGCTTCAACATACTCGTATCCTTCTTCTGAAGGGAAAGTTTCAAACTCAAATGTCTCGCCATCTTTCTCCATGATATACACATATTTCAAAGGCGCAGAGTTTTGCATAAGCGTAGGCAAGTGATTGCCAACTTTGTATGCTCTGAAATCAATAAATGGTAAATGCTGTATCGCATAGATAGCAATGAATACAAAAAAGAAGATGCTTCCAGCAATCTTGATTTCACTGAGCTTCATACTCAGCATTGGCATATAACTATCTCTTTTCCAAAAGATTACTGCGATGAGCACAAGCAGGACAATGTCCTTGTAGAATGATTGCCATGGTGTGAGCTTAATGGCATCACCGAAACATCCGCAATCTGTCACCTTGTTAAAGTAAGCTGAGTAGAACGTGAGAAAGGTGAAAAATACGATCATGGCTAGTAGAACCCATGAAGTCAATTTCATTCGGTATCCGATGATTAAAGCAATACCGAGCACAACTTCCAATACACTCAACACAACACTTAGGAAAAGTGCTGCTGGCACAAACAATTCAAAGAAAGGAGCAATATCTGAGGCAAAAACCTGAAAGTATTCTTCAAGCTTAATTGCAGTGCCTACGGGATCATTTACTTTGATGATACCCGAAAAAATGAATAGAGCACCTACGGCATACCGAGCAAATTCTTTTATGATTTTCATTCTTCTTTCATTTTGATCAGACAGAATACAGAATAGTTAATCATATCCTGGTAGTTCGCGTCAATTCCCTCAGAGATGAGTGTTTTGCCAGCGTTATCCTCAATCTGCTTTACTCGCATAAGTTTCATAAGAATGATGTCGGTCATAGAGCTGACACGCATTTCTCTCCATGCTTCCCCGTAATCATGATTTTTTGCTGAAAGCAAATGCATCGTATCATTAGCTACCTGATCATATTTAGGTTCCAGTTCTTCAAATGGAATTTCCATCTCTTCGGTTCCATTAAGTTTCATTTGGATGATCGCTATGATGCAGTAGTTGATGATTCCAATGAATTCATTGCTGATGTCTTCACCAACCTTGTTTTCTCCTTTTTCCTGAATGGAACGAATGCGTTGTGCTTTGATAAAGATCTGATCGGTAATTGAAGGTAACCTTAAGATTCTCCAGGCAGTCCCGTAATCTTTGGTCTTTTTAGCGAAAATTTCTTTGCATCCAGAAATGATCTCTTTGTATTGCTGCTCAGTTTCCTGTCTCATGTAAATTTACTCACCAAGTGAGGAGGATTTTTCAGTACCTCACGTATTAATAAATATTTGCCCGAAAACTAAAGACCTTGCGCTTCGACGTTTTACAGACCAAGCAAAACTAATCCATTGAGTACCAAACATACCATCAATATCAGAGGAGAAATTATTGACCTTTCATCGCCTAAGGTGATGGGAATAATCAATGTGACGCCAGATTCTTTTTTTGTAGGAAGTAGAAAACAAGCTCTGGATGAAGTTTTGAGAAGCGCGGAAGAGATGTTGACAAGGGGAGCAAACTTTCTGGACGTTGGTGGATATTCATCTCGACCTAGTGCAGAAGATATTCCGCTTGAGGAAGAAATAGCTCGCGTGGTAAATCCCATCAAGGAGATAATGAAAAGATTTCCGAATGCAATCATTTCAGTTGACACTTTTAGATCTGAGGTTGCTAGAAAAGCTGTTGACGCTGGAGCTGCTATTGTAAATGATATTTCTGCAGGCCATTTAGATGAAAAAATGTTGGCATCAGTGGCTGAGATGCAGGTTCCTTACATTGCCATGCACATGCGAGGTACTCCACAAACCATGAGGTTACAGACACATTACGAAGATATTTTGGTTGATGTAATAAAATATTTCTCAACTGTACTTAATCATTGCAACCACTTAGGCATTAAAGACGTCCTAATAGACCCGGGGTTCGGATTTGCAAAAACTGCTGAACAGAGTTTTGATCTACTGAATAAACTAGATCATTTTCACCATCTCAATCGGCCGCTACTTGTAGGCGTCTCACGCAAGTCCATGATCTACCGAACACTTAATTTGACCGCTGAGGAAGCTTTGAATGGCACATCGGTATTAAATACCGTAGCTTTGTTTAAGGGTGCAGCCATTCTTCGTGTACATGATGTTAATGAGGCTGTACAAGCCATAAAATTGATAAATCAACTGAATTGATTTTAGCATTTCAAATAGGGTTTTTAGATATCAGCTGGAAGGATGCGTTGGACATTCTTTTAGTCACGATTCTATTGAGTCAGGTGTATAAGCTGATGAAAGGAAGTGTGGCCATCAAAGTTTTCGTGGGCTTTCTGGCAATCTATTTGATCTATTTGGTGGTAAGCGCGTTGCAAATGGAGCTCTTAAGTACCATTCTTGGTCAATTTATGGGTGTGGGAGTCCTTGCGGCGATTATTCTCTTCCAGCAGGAAATCAGGAAATTTTTATTGCTAGTAGGGCGGACCAATATTTTTGAAGAAGGAAAATTCTTTAAAAACGTCAGATTCTGGTCATCAAACGGGAATGCAAGACGCGCCAATATCACACCAATAGTAGAAGCTGTCAAATCCTTAGCAGGTTCAAATACCGGAGCATTGATTGTCCTTTCTGAAGACTCACCATTAAAATTTTATGCTGAGTCAGGAGACGCAATGGATTCATTGCTTTCAAAAAGATTGCTATTGGCTATTTTCAATAAATATAGCCCTTTACACGATGGTGCTGTAATTGTTCATAAAGATAGAATTGTCGCGGCAAGATGTATTTTACCAGTTACAGAAAGGGATGTGCCGGCGCAATATGGATTGAGGCACAGAGCTGGACTTGGTATGTCTGAGAATACGGAAACGTTCATCATCGTGGTTTCTGAAGAAACCGGCCAGATATCAGCTATGCAAAACGGTGAAACCATGCACAACATTTCTGCACAGGAACTTAGACGCCACATCAATAAGTACCTCAATGAACCAAAGGAGCTGAAGAAGGAGAAAGAGAAGAAAGAAAAAGAGGTGGAGATAGAAGTGAAGGAAGAAGTGGCATAAAAAAATCCTCACCTTTTGAGTGAGGATCTCATATCCTTTTCAAGGACTACTTCAAAACACCTAATTCCTTTCCAACCTCAGTAAATGCTTCGATCGCCTTATCCAGATGTTCCCGCTCATGTACTGCCGAAATCTGAACACGGATTCTTGCCTCTCCTTTTGGAACAACAGGGAAATAGAAACCAATGACATAAATACCTTTTTTCAGCAACCTGGCGGCCATTTCCTGTGAAAGCTTCGCATCATAAAGCATAATAGGGACAATCGGGTGCTCGCCAGGCTTGATGTCAAATCCGGCAGCAGTCATCTGCTCTCTAAAGTATTTAGTGTTTCCTTCCAGTTTGTCTCTAAGCTCTGTGGTTTCACTAAGCATATCTATTACCGCGATGGAAGCACCAGTGATCGAAGGAGCGAGTGTATTAGAAAATAAATATGGGCGAGATCGCTGACGTAGGATATCCACGATTTCTTTTTTTGCCGCAGTAAATCCACCCGAAGCTCCGCCTAGGGCTTTCCCTAAAGTCCCTGTGATAATGTCCACGCGATCCATGCAGTTTCGATACTCGTGCACACCTCGTCCGGTTTTGCCAATGAATCCTGTAGAGTGACACTCATCTGTCATTACAAGCGCATCATATTTATCTGCTAAATCACAAATTTTATCAAGCTGTGCAATGGTGCCATCCATAGAAAACACACCATCTGTAACAATGATTTTGACTTTTGCTTCAGAAGCAGCTTTCAATTGTTCCTCCAGATCTGACATGTCATTGTTCTTATATCTGTATCTCTGAGCTTTACATAATCTCACACCATCTATGATTGAGGCATGATTCAATGAATCAGAAATAATTGCATCTTCAGGGCCGAGTAAAGGTTCGAACACACCTCCATTTGCGTCAAAAGCAGCAGCATACAGAATCGTATCTTCCATTCCCAGAAATTCCGAAATCTTTTGTTCAAGCTCCTTGTGAATATCCTGTGTTCCGCAGATGAAACGAACCGAAGACATACCAAAACCATGCGAATCAATGGAGTTTTTAGCCGCTTCCACTACTTTGGGATGGGATGAAAGTCCAAGATAATTGTTGGCACAAAAATTAATTACTTCAGATCCATCCTGAAGTCTAATGTCAGCTGATTGTGGCGAGGCTATTACGCGCTCCTGTTTGTAGAGTCCAGCATCCTTGATCTCTGCAATTTCTTTCTCTAGTCTTGGCTTTAATGATTTATACATATCAGCTTGTTTTCGGTTTTAATGGTTTTATTTTCGGTCGCATAGCTTTTGGTGCTGCAGCTTTTTTTGGTTCTGATTGCTCTTCCAGCTTATGTGTTCTGCGAATATTATTAATTAAAAAGAGTTTTTGTTGTGTGAAGCTATCCGGATGAACCTGATCGAAGACCTTTTGAAATTCCGTATACTGATCGGGCTCAGCAGTTTTGTATTTCTTCGGATCAATTTTCTTACTTGTCAGATATTCATCAAACTTCATTGCCGCAAATTTAATGGAAGCTAGTTTTCTGACGCAGTGTAAATTTGCAATCCTTAACCCTGAAAAAATAACCATTACCCCCATGGATAAAATCCTGATCATAGGTGCATGTGGACAGCTTGGTACGGAGCTGACATTGAAACTGCGAGAATTAAAAGGAACCGAAAATGTAATTGCATCAGATTTGCTGGATGAACCAGTGGAGCTTTTGAGCAATGGTCCTTATGAAAAGCTTAATATCCTTAATAAGGAGTCATTTCACATTATTCTGGAAGAGCACTCCATAACTCAGGTGTACCATTTGGCAGCAGTGTTATCTGCTAAAGGAGAACAAAATCCTCATTTTGCATGGCAACTCAATATGGATAGTTTGTTGACAGTACTAGAGGCTGGAAAGGTTAAACTCGAAAAAATCTACTGGCCAAGTTCAATCGCGGTTTTCGGACCAGACACACCCAAAGAAAATACTCCACAGAACACAATCATGAGCCCCAATACCGTTTATGGTATCTCGAAGTTAGCGGGAGAAAGATGGTGTGAATACTATCATGAAAAATATGGAGTAGATGTGAGAAGTCTTAGATACCCTGGATTGATAGGATATAAAGCGTTACCTGGGGGAGGCACTACCGACTATGCAGTTGACATATTTCACAAGGCGATTGCAGGAGATAGTTACGAATGTTTTCTTTCAGAGCATAGCATGCTACCAATGATGTATATGGACGATGCAGTTAAAGCAACTATTGATTTAATGGAAACCAATGGCGAAAACATTAAAGTCCGCAGTTCTTACAATCTGGCAGCCATGAGCTTTACTCCCAAGGAAATCGCTGAAGAGATAAAGAAACACTACCCTGATTTTGAAATGAGTTATAATCCTGATTTTAGGCAAAAAATAGCTGATAGCTGGCCAGGGAGCATCGATGATAGTGCCGCCAGAAACAATTGGGGATGGCAGCATTCATATGGATTAAAAGAACTAGTGGAGGTTATGATTACCAATTTGAAAGAGACAATTGTTTTTGATTAAGGCAATTTTCCACTTTCTTTCCACCAGAAAAACCAAGCAACCATGGAATCATACGAAAATCTGGCTCTCGATTTAGCAGACGGTATTCTTACAATAACCGTCAATAGAGAGAGCAAAATGAATGCGCTAAATCGAGCCACAATGCTCGAAATCAGAGATGCATTCCAATATGTCCAAGACAATCCAAAAGACATTAGAGGTGTGATTTTGACAGGTGCGGGCGAAAAAGCGTTTGTAGCCGGAGCTGACATTAGTGAATTTACAGGCCTGAGCGAAATGCATGCAAGAAAATTTGCTGAAGAAGGTCAGGAGATATTCCAGTCGATAGAGAACTGTCATACTCCGGTGATTGCAGTTGTGAATGGCTTTGCCCTGGGTGGAGGTTGCGAATTAGCAATGTCAGCACACATGCGAATAGCTGTCAGCACTGCGAAGTTTGGACAGCCTGAAGTTAATTTGGGATTGATTCCTGGCTATGGTGGAACCCAGCGTCTCACCCAGTTAATAGGGAAAGGCCGTGCATTTGAATTTTTGATGAGTGCAGACATGATCTCGGCAGAGAGAGCAGAGCAATTAGGGTTGGCCAACTACGTAGAAACTGATAAAACTGCAGCACATGCAAAAGCAGTAGAACTTTTAAACAAAATTGCGTCTAAAGCACCCATAGCTATTGGGTTGGTTATTGATTCAGTCAATGCTTTCTACGAAACTGGTGTGAATGGATATCAGACTGAGGCGAATGCCTTTGCTGGTTGCTTTGGCACCGAGGACTTCAAGGAAGGTGTAGCGGCATTCATGGAAAAAAGAAAAGCTGATTTTAAAGGCGAATAATCCTTGTCAATTCTTAGAAAGCTAGCCAGTCAGACAGCAGTGTATGGTTTGAGCAGTGTCCTCGGTCGGATGCTCAACTACTTGCTGGTGCCACTCTATACTTCTGTATTTCTTCCTGCTGAATATGGCATTGTTACAGAACTGTATGCCTATGTGGCCTTTCTCAATATTCTATTTATCTATGGATTAGAAACCGCATATTTTAGGTTTTCTGATAAGGAAAATGGAAACCAGCATTTCAACCTTGCAGTCACAAGTGTTTTATTTTCTTCTCTTCTTTTCTCGGGCTTAATATGGCTCTTTTCTGATTCGATAGCAGGTGTGTTACAATACGCGGACAAGGCTCACTACATACGATGGTTAGCTGCTATTCTTGCGATTGATGCAATTGTTGCGATACCATTTGCCAGGTTAAGACAAGTCGGGAAAGCGAATCACTTTGCAGCTTTCAAGCTATCCAATATAGGAGTAAATATTTTGCTCAATCTGTTCTTTATTCTTTGGTGTCCATTGATACTGGAAACGAATCCCGAAAGTTTCATAGCCAGTATTTACGATCCACAGTTGGGAGTTGGGTATGTGTTCCTATCAAACCTCATTGCAAACGGGCTATACTTAATCTTCTTTATCCCTGACTGGATTAAGCTAAAGCTCAATTTTAGTAAAACTGAGTGGATACGATTGATGAAGTACGCCTGGCCGGTATTGATTATTGGTTTTGCAGGAGTCACTAATGAAATGTTGAGCCGGGCTATATTGAAGTATAGATTGCCGGAAGACTTTTATAAAGGGTACACAAATCTTGAAATTCTGGGAATTTTTGGCGCATGCTATAAGCTCTCAGTCTTCATGACGCTCGCTGTTCAAGCATTTAGATATGCTTTCGAACCCTTCTTTTTTGCTCAGGCAAAAGAAAAAAACTCGCCACAAGTATTCAGCAAGGTAATGACCTGGTTTGTGCTGTTCACAGCTTTTAGCTGGCTGGTATTATGTCTATTCATGCCTTATTACGCCCCCATTTTTCTTCGGCAAAATAGCTATTTAATGGCCCTTGATGCAGTCCCATGGTTGCTCGGAGGAGGGTTATTATTAGGTGTTTTCTACAACCTTTCATTATGGTATAAGCTGACAGATAAAACACTTTATGGAGCCTATATAAGCTTAATTGGTGCGGTTAGCACTTTCATTCTAAATTGGCTTCTCATACCTGAAATGGGTTACATGGGCTCGGCCATTGCCACATTTGTTTCTTACTTGCTCATGGTAGTGATTTCTTACCTATGGGGTGCGAGGCATTATCCAATTCCATATCAGCTACATAAGGTTATTGGATATATAAGTTTGGCCGGCTTAGGTATTCTAATAAACGCTCTGACGCAACAATCCGTGATTAAGGCCGTTTTGATCGTCTTAATCTTCCTAACTTTGCCGATCATTTTAGAAAGAAGATCATTCCAAAAAATCAAAGCTAAATAGCTAACATTCAATACTTTTTTTCATGAATCTAATTATTCCGATGGCCGGAAAGGGAAAGCGACTAAGGCCACATACTCTAACCACCCCGAAACCTTTAATTCCAATAGCAGGTAAGCCAATAGTGCAGCGACTAGTGGAGGATATCGCTAACGTCACGCCGGAAAAAATTCAGAAGATCGGATTTGTGATTGGAGATTTTGATGAAGAAATAAAAGATAAGCTTAGAGAAATTGCTAGCAAAATAGGTGCAGAGGCACACTTTTATGTGCAAGAAACTGCCGAAGGAACTGCACATGCCATTGCTTGCGCCAAAGAAATACTAGAAGGAAAAGTAACAGTTGCCTTCTCAGACACGTTGTTTCGAGCAGATTTTGAATTAAACCCTGAGGATGACGGGATCATTTGGACAAAGCAAATAGAGGATCCAAGTGCTTTTGGTGTTGTTAAAACTAATGAAGAAGGAGTAATTACTGATTTCGTGGAAAAGCCAAAGGATTTCATTTCCGATCAGGCCATTATAGGTATCTACTATTTCAAAAAGGGAGAAGATTTAAGAGGCGAAATCGATTATTTGATCACAAATAATATTCGTGGAGGAGGAGAATTCCAACTGACAATGGCCTTGGAGAATCTGAAAAATAAAGGCACCAATTTTACAATTGGCACAGTAAATGAATGGTTAGACTGTGGGAATAAAGAGATTACAGTGGAGTCAAACTCAAGGTACCTTGGCTTTCTAAAAGGTGAAAATCTAAAATCTGAAAGTGCGAAAATTGAAAATTGTGAAATAATTGAACCTGTATTTATAGGGGAGGGAACTCAAATATCGAACTCCACTATAGGACCAAATGTTTCTATTGGAGAAAATTGTAAGATTAGTAACTCTAAACTCTCTGAATCACTCATTCAAAATAACACTTCCCTAATGGACGTTGATTTAACCAACTCAATGATTGGAAACTTCGTTAATTTGGATGGTCAGCCCAAATCAGTGAGTATAGGCGATTACAGCGAATGGTAAGATTGATGCGAATAGTTTTATTTTCAATAGTGTTTCTAACAACTTTTCTAACATTCTCACAGAGAAAAAAGAAAGATGTAGTAGTGCCTTTGACTCAGGAAGATTCACTTAAAGTTGAGGGAGTCTTAGTTGAAGCAGAAAAGCAGTTGATTCTTGAAAATCACGCGAAAGCACTCGAAAACTTCTACGTAGCACTAGAAATGAATACAGAAAGTGCTGCCATCAACTTTAAAATTGCAGAAGTTCTTGCCAAAAGCAACGAAGGACAAAAAGCACTACCATATGGTCTCCAAGCGATAGAACTGGATCCAAGAAATAAGTATTATCGACTGGGATTGGCAAGAATCTATCAGTCTATTGGATTTTACATGGATGCAGCCAAAACCTATGAGGGCTTGCTCGAATACTTTCCGGCTGAGGAAAATGCGCTATACGAACTGGCAGAGCTATACCAGCTCACTGGGAGAAGAGAAGAGATGTTCAAGGTCTTTGATCAAATCGAATCTCAGCTGGGTGTTAAGGAAGAGATCACGCGTGAAAAGCAGCGTATTTATATGAAAGAAGGCAAACTTGATGAAGTCATTGCCGAATATGATAAGCTAATTGACGCATATCCGAATGAATCCTCATACAAATCCGAACTGATCAATTTTCTCATTCAAAACAAAAAACTGGATAGAGCAGAAGAAGCCATTGCCGATTATGAAGCGAGTGAGTCTCCATCTTCTCGAATCACAATGATGAAAAGCGAATTGGCATGGATGCGAGGAGATCGAGAGAAATCAATTCAACTGTTGAGTCAGGCTTTCGAAACCAATTCAATAGATTTCAACTCGAAGTTTCAAATTATATCGAACTATCTGGTCATGAGCCCGGATGCCGAGACCAGGTCTAAACTCACTCTTATTGCAATCCAGTTGGCAGATCAATACCAAGAGGAGTTTAAAGCTCAAGCTTTTGTTGGCGACATGCTTTATCAGGATGGAAAGAGTCAGGAAGCCGTGAGCTATTATCTGAAAGCGGTGAAATTAAATGCCACAAACTATTCGGTTTGGCAAAACATATTAAACGTTGAGGCGGATTTAAATCAATATGACAGTGTGGTTGTTCATGCAGAGAAGGCACTTGAGTATTTCCCTAACCAGGCGCTATTGTACTATTTTGCCGGGACAGGTCATTTGATAAACAATGATTATACCAAAGCTGTTAGAATGCTAGATCAGGGTAAAAAATATACCGTTGATCCCAATTTGCTTACCGTTTTTTATGGTCAGCTTGGGGATGCCTACAATGGACTACAGGAAAATGAAAAGTCATACAAAGCTTACGATAAGGCACTTGAGAATGGGCCAAATAATGATCATGTGCTAAACAACTATAGCTATTACCTTTCGCTGGAAAATAAAAATTTAGACAAAGCACTGGAGATGTCTACCCGATTAGTGGAGCAGCATCCAAACAATTCTACCTACCTGGACACGCATGGTTGGGTTTTATATATCAGTGGAAAATATAAAGAATCTCGAAAATTTCTTGAAAAAGCCGCCTCTCTGGATGATGATGGCACAGTGATTGAACATTATGGAGATGTACTCTTCCAGTTGGGAGAAGTCGAAGAAGCAATCCTACAGTGGGAAAGAGCTCGTGACTTGGGTAGTACTTCTGAGTTGATAGAAAAGAAAATTTCAGATAGAAAGCTTTATGAATAAGCTCATAATATATTGCATTGTAGGTATCATTAGTCTAAGCTCATGCAATAGAAAAGTTGGAGCCATCTTTGGCAAAAAGAAAGACAAACTTGAAGTAGTTGACCCAGAATTCGACTACATGTCAGCCAAAGCTAAATTCACTTTTGATGATGGAAAGAAAAGCGTTTCGGCTACAGCTAATTTTAGAATCAAAAAAGATAGTGTCATTTGGATTTCAGTAACTCCGGGTTTAGGTATTGAGGTAGCCAGAGTATTGATAGATACAGAAAATATTTACGTGATAGATAAATTGAACAAGCATTATTACGAATACACCTTTCAGGAACTTTCAATAGAATACGACTTTGATTTCAATTTTCAGATGATCCAGTCGGTAATTCTCGGCAATCTCGTAGAACCATACCAAAAGCAGCGAGTAGAAAAAATGGATAAGTATTTTACATACACTGCTTCAAAAGGCGTTTATCTCTATCAAAACTACATTGGGGCCTCAACGATGAAGTTGGAAAAAGTTCAGGTGTTCGATGAAGACACAAGAAACACGATTTCAGTAAATTACAGTGATTTTATCTTAGTGAACAGTCAGATATTTCCAAATGAGATTTCGGCAGTTATTGACTATGATGCTAGCAACAAACCGAATACAGAGGTTGAAATTTCCTACAGTAAAATGGCCATCGAAGACGGCCCTATCAGCTTTCCATTCTCTGTGCCAAGTAAGTATGAGAGGAAATAACCTTCACCTTATCGTATTCGTATTTGCCCTTTCTTTTCTCAGTTTTGATGCATTCGCTCAAAAAACAAAAAATCAGTTAGAACAGGAGAAAAAAGAAAACCTGCGAAAAATAGCTGAGGCTGAGCGTATTTTGAACGAGACTGCCGATGAAAAAAAAGCCACGCTTGGTCAACTACAAGCATTGAATCAACAAATAAATGCACGAGAATCATTAATTAGATCTATCGGCTCTGAAATAAGAATTCTTGACAATGAGATTTCTGATTTACGCATCGTAGTTACCTCTTTACAAGAAGACCTGAAATTTTTAAAAGAAGAATACGCCACACAGATCTATGCCTCATATAAAGCAAATCGGGGGAACAGTCGTCTGATGTTTCTTTTCTCGTCAAGAAACTTTAATCAGCTCCTGCAAAGGTTAAAATATTTGGAACAGTACTCAGAAGCCAGGAGGTTGCAAGCCGAACAAATAGAGGTGGTAGCTAAAGAACTGGATGATCAGCGAGGTAAAGTAGAAGCAAAACGGGCAGAACAGCAGAGGTTGCTTAATCAGCAGGTTCGCGAAAGCAGAAAGCTTGCAAATTCGAAGAAGAAACAATCAGAACTCGTTGCGCAATTAACAAAAAAAGAGCGTCAGCTTAAGAGGGAAGTTGAAAATAGAAAGGCAGCTAACGCACGGCTAAATACCCTCATAGCCAAAATCATTGAAGATGAGGCCCGCAAGACATCTACTGCCTCCACTGCAGAGGTAGCAAGCTCAGCAGAGCTTACACGTATGTTTGAATCAAAGAAAAATAGCCTGACATGGCCTGTAGGATCTGGGTTCATCGCATCGAAATTTGGTAAGCAGCCACACCCGGTTCTTAAGCGAATTACTGTTGTAAATGATGGAGTAGGCATACAAACGGAAAAAGATTCTGATGTGAAGGCTGTGTTTGATGGAGAGGTCACATTAATAGGAACAATCCCAGGAAAGAACAATGTGGTGGTAATACGTCACGGATCATATCTTACGGTGTACGCTCAGCTTAAAAATGTAAATGTCAAGAAAGGGCAGAAGGTCAAATCAAATGATATCATTGGTGAAGTTTATACCGATCGAGACGGCATTTCAGAACTTGAATTTCAGGTATACAAAGGCACAACCAAACTCAATCCGGAAAACTGGTTGGCAATGAAGTAATAAAATTGTCACCTTATTGCCCTATGCTCCGTTTCTAAATACATATCTTTGTAATCATAAAATATAAAAGCAATGCATACATCATTATTATTTGCAATGCCAGGGTGGACTGAGATGATTATCATCGCTCTTTTCATTATCATTTTTTTCGGAGCGAAAAAAATACCTGAGATCGCACGAGGCATGGGAAAAGGCATCAGAGAATTTAAAGATGCAACCAAGGAAATCAAGAACGAAATAAACGAAGGTTCCAGCGAGGAAAAAAAGGCGTAAACCTTGAAAAATTTTCAATCACTCTCCGAAATAAAATCGGAGATCAGTGCTGGCAAACTCACCGTTTTATCACTCACGCAGCACTACCTGGAAAATATCAATGACAAGAACGGAAGGCTCAATGCCTTCCTTTCTGTTTACACTGACGAAGCACTCGAGCAAGCGCAGGTCATTGATGAAAAAATCAGAAACAATACCGCAGGAAAACTCGCCGGAATGGTTGTAGGCATAAAGGATGTCTTAGCCTACGAAAATCACGGACTGCAAGGTGCCAGCAATATTCTAGATGGCTTTGAATCACATTATACAGCGACGTGCATTGACCGGTTGATTGATGAAGATGCAATTATTATTGGTCATCAAAACTGTGATGAGTTCGCGATGGGATCTTCAAATGAAAATTCTGCATTTGGAGTGTGTAAAAATCCAGTGGATGAGTCTAGGGTGCCCGGTGGATCTTCGGGAGGTTCAGCGGCAGCTGTAGCTTCCAACATGTGCCTGCTTTCCATAGGTTCAGATACGGGTGGATCCGTCAGGCAACCGGCAGCATTTTGTGGTATTATTGGTTTGAAACCCACATATTCACGGGTATCGAGATATGGACTTGCAGCATATGCCAGCTCATTTGATACCGTCGGAATACTCTCAAAAAGCATCGAAGACGCTGCAATTGTTCTGGAAGTTATTTCTGGTGCAGATGAATATGATAGCACCGTTTCTCAAAAGGAGGTTCCTGCATTTTCTACCTTCACATCCAATAAGAAATATAAAATTGCGCTCATAAAGGAAACACTCGCACATCCTGGACTCAACGGTGAAATTGAAAAGCAAACCAAGGAAACGTTAGGTGAACTCAAATCAAATGGACATGTTGTAGATGAGGTAAGCATGTCGTTACTCGAATACGCACTACCAACTTATTATGTGCTCACAGCGGCCGAGGCAAGCTCCAATCTCTCTCGATATGATGGAGTTCGATATGGCAAGCGCGCAGAAAGTCAGGAACTACTTCAGATGTATGTTAAGACCAGGTCAGAAGGATTTGGGGAAGAAGTAAAGCGAAGAATCATGACAGGTACATTTGCATTGAGTGCAAGCTATTATGATGCGTATTATATCAAGGCTCAAAAAGTACGAAGGAAGATTCAAGAGGAAACCAATATACTTCTAGACACATACGACTTCATCATTTCTCCAACTACACCCACCACCGCATTTAAGATTGGAGAACTGAAAGATGATCCGATCCGAATGTATTTGGAAGACCTCTATACAGTTCAGGCAAATGTTGCCGGTGTTCCTGCCATTTCGATCCCGATTGGAGTGGACAACACAGGCCTACCAATCGGCATTCAAATAATGTCAAAAAGCTTTAATGAGCGTGAATTGCTGGATATTTCAGATCAAATCATTACTTTCAAAGATCAAAATAGATAGACTATGAAGCTAAAATGGTTCCTGATAGGGATTATGTTCATTTCATTTGTAGGTAAAGGTCAGGAATTTGCGCTTACTGAAGTGATGCCTGACAACACGTATGATGAGATTGCAGACCGCATGGGCTGCATCGAAAACGAGGTGCCTTTAGTCTTCAATGAGCGTGTAAAGGCATTTATAGACTATTTCGCTATAAAGGATCGTGAATACACGCGCGATATAATCCGAAAAAAAGAACTCTACTTTCCTCTCTTTTCTGAAACATTGGCTCGTCACAATATGCCTGATGAGCTGAAATACTTGGCGATTGTCGAGTCAGGACTGAGACCCAATGCGATATCCAGAGCAAATGCTGTTGGTTTATGGCAATTCATTTCATCAACAGGAAAAATGTATGGTCTACACAGTAATTGGTATGTAGATGACCGTATGGATCCGGTAGAAGCTACAGATGCTGCTGCCCGTCATCTCAGAGATCTCTACAGAATGTTTGATAGCTGGGAGCTTGCACTTGCAGCATATAACTGCGGACCTGGAAACGTAAGAAAAGCCATCCGCCGGAGCGGCTATAAAAAAGAGTTTTGGGATATCTACAGATACCTGCCTCGTGAAACACGATCCTATGTGCCACAGTTTGTAGCAATTACGTATTTATTCAATCACCTGAAGGAACACGGATTTGAAGAACAACCAGAGGTTTTCTATCCGGAGATGGATACAATCATGATCTCACAATATTTTCATGTCGAGACATTTTGCAATCAGCTTGGAATTTGCCTTGATGATATGCTTTTATGGAATCCGCAGATCAAACGTGGAGCGCTACCTGAGGGAACAAAAGACTTTGCCTTGAAGATACCTGTAGATTGGAAAGATGAAATAGTTATCAATAGAACACATCTATACGACACGGCTTCAAAAGTTGGAAAGGCACAATTAGACTACTTAGCAAGAAACACTCCGGGAAGTACTTACGGAAGGGAGCGATTGTATTATCGCGTAAGAAGCGGGGATGTACTGGGAACGATCGCTCGGCGATACGGAGTTCGAGTTTCAGATATTCGATCTTGGAATAGATTACGGGGAAATCTCATCCGCGTAGGACAGCGATTAAGCATTTGGGTGCTTCCAACCTACAATTCAAAGACTAAAAATTTGTATGCGACAACTGCATCGAAACCAACGTCAAATCCAACTCAGAAACCAGTACCAAACCCACCATCGTCAATCAGCGGGGGTAAGACGTATACGGTTAAATATGGAGATTCTTTGTGGAGTATTAGCAAAAGCAACAATACCAGCATTGAAAAGTTGAAACAGGTAAATCGACTTACATCAAACACTATTAAGCCGGGACAATCATTGGTAATTCCTAATTAATCATATTTCTTATTGTTCAAATCTCTAAGTTTGGTATGAAGGAATAGTTTTTGCTTTGTCATTATTCAAACGAAATCAGATCATATGTTCAGGATAATATTACTATTTGTTGTAGTTGCATTCGGATGCAGCGAAGCATCAAAAGAAAGCCGTCGTAAAGACATGCTGCCAACAGCGAGAGGTGAGGCTGATGAAATCATTCTTGTTGTTGACTCCACTCAATGGGCGGATTCTTTAGGGGTAGGTTTAGAATTGCGAAAAACTTTCATGGCTCCTATGCTTGGTCTTCCGCAGGATGAAGCACTTTTCAATGTGAGCAAAGTCAATCCTCAACGGCTGAATTCAGTGCTTAAATCAGCAAAAAACATGGTTTTTGTGATGACATTGGATAGTAAGACTCGAGACAGTAAAGTTTTACAGCAATTTTTTACAAATCAATCGCTCAACCAGATTAAGCGAGACACTTCCATTTTCATGCGTGCTCAAAAGGATCTATTCGCGAAAGGACAGACAGTATTATTCCTTTTCTCTTCCTCAGAAGAACTCCTGACTCAAAAAATAAACTATAATCGGTCAGCAATTCGAGAATACTTTGAAACCTCGGCACGAGAGACAATCAAAAGTCAACTCTTTGCAAGCAATCAAAAGCAACTTGAGACTCGCATCAAAGAAAATCACAATGTCTCATTTACCATTCCATATGGTTGGGAGAAGGCGCGTGATTTGAAAAACTTTGTTTGGCTCAGGAAAATGGATGCACAAACCGAGCAAAGCATTTTTATTTATTACGAACCTTACACCGATAGGGGAGTCTTTAATGAAATTGGAGAGTTTAGAGATAAAATCACTCAGCAGAACTTGTACGATGGTGAAAACCAGGATGTCTATATAAAGCGTCAGGAGATTATCCCGGTATTCACCGAAAGAGTCAACTTCAATGGACACTTTGCTGTCGAAGCACGTGGACTATGGAAAATAAGCGATAATTCCAGAGGAGGCCCATTTATAAGCTACACCATTGTGGATGAAGAGTCAGGATTGATTTATTACGTAGAAGGATATGTGGATTCACCCGGAACACGCAAGAAAAAATTTGTTCGGGAGTTAGAAGCAATTCTATCCACTTTTAAAACAGCAGACGACCTAAATCCATCAAAAGAGGCATCTTAATCCTCACGAATAATTGGTTATTCCTTTTTAGTTGGTCACCTTTGAAGGTTGGATAATCTATCCAATACCAACAATAACCAATAGAGGATGAGTACAACGAAAGTAAGGCCTAAGGAGGCATTAGAATATCATTCAAACAAACCAGCAGGAAAGATTGAAGTAAACTCCACCAAGTCGGTGAGTTCACAGCACGATCTTGCCCTTGCCTACTCACCAGGTGTTGCTGAACCATGCAAGGAGATAGCAAAAAATCCGGATGATGTTTATAAATATACCGCCAAAGGAAACCTTGTGGGTGTAATTTCAAACGGAACTGCAGTGCTAGGTTTAGGTAATATTGGACCGGAAGCTTCCAAGCCGGTTATGGAAGGAAAGGGTGTACTATTCAAGAAATTTGCAGGAATTGATGTTTTTGACATTGAAATAAATGAGGAAGACCCTGACAAATTCATAGAAATTGTTAAATCCCTGGAGCCGACATTTGGAGGCATTAATCTGGAAGATATCAAAGCTCCCGAAAGCTTTAAAATTGAGCAAACACTTCGTGAGCAAATGAGCATTCCGATCATGCACGATGATCAACATGGGACTGCAATTATTTCCAGCGCCGCATTGCTTAATGCGCTTGAGGTTGTTGGTAAAAAAATTAAAGATCTAAAAATAGTAGTAAGTGGAGCTGGAGCAGCAGCTATTGCATGTACAGACTTATATGTTTCTCTGGGTGCCAAAAAAGAGAACATTCTCATGGCCGATAGTAAAGGCATACTCAATGGAAGCAGAAAAGGGCTGGATGAAATAAAATCCAGGTATGCGACAAAAAAGAAGATAGATACACTGGCTGAAGCAATGAAAGGTGCTGATATGTTTCTCGGCCTTTCTATAGCAGATGTTGTTACACCGGCTATGCTGAAGGCAATGGCCAAAAATCCAATTGTATTTGCCCTAGCTAATCCAGATCCTGAAATTGCATACGATCTGGCAGTGAAGACTAGAAAAGATGTGCTGATGGCTACAGGACGTTCTGATCATCCGAATCAGGTAAATAATGTGCTAGGCTTTCCTTACATATTTAGAGGCGCTCTAGATGTTCGATCCACTGCGATAAATGAGGAAATGAAGTTGGCAGCAGTAAAGGCAATCGCAGAGCTAGCCAAGGAGCAAGTGCCGGACATTGTTTTGAAAGCATATGGCAAGTCAAGCATCAAATTTGGAAGTGAATACCTCATTCCCAAGCCTATGGATCCTAGGCTCATAACTACCATATCACCAGCTGTTGCCAAAGCAGCGATGGACACTGGCGTAGCAAGAATTCAAGTCAAGGATTGGAAGAAATATGAAGATGAGCTATTGGAGCGAGTAGGACTTGACCAACGATTGATTTCAAGGTTTGTATACAGAGCACGACAAAATCCTAAGAAAGTTGTCTTTGCAGAAGCAGATCATGTCAATATCCTGAAGGCAGCTCAGATGACCAAAGATGCTGGCATTGGAACTCCGATTCTAATGGGCAAACAGAAGGTTATCAAAGCACTTATTGAGGAGCATGAACTTGATGCAATCAAAGATTGCGATATCATCGATCCGAATGAGCACATGGATAAAGTGGAAGAATTTGCCACCGAATACACTAAAGTGCGTCGCAGAAAAGGCATGACGATGCACCTGGCCAGGAAAGCGATGACCAGCCGTACCTATTTCGGTATGATGATGGTTGAAAAAGGTGAAGCGGATGTGCTCATTTCCGGCCTATCTAATGATTATCCTAAAACTGTACTTCCAGCACTACAAATTGTAGGAATGGAAGAGGGAGTAAGCAAAGTGGCCGGCATGTATATTATGAATACACCACGTGGTAACTATTTCTTTGCAGATACAACCGTGAATATGAATCCAACTGCTGAGGAACTGGTAGAAATTATTGGTTTAACACACCGTGCGGTTAGATTCTTCGATTATGAACCGAAAATTGCTGGGTTATCCTTCTCAAACTTTGGATCTGCAAAAGGCGAAGTGCCTGAGAAAATGTCCAAAGCAGTGAAACTCGCAAAAGAAAGATGGCCTGATATGATCATCGATGGCGAAATTCAAGCCAATGTGGCATTGAATAAAAACTTACTTGAAGAATTATACCCATTCAGCGACTTAAAAGGACACAATGTGAATACGCTTGTTTTCCCAGATCTGCAATCAGGAAACATAGCATACAAGACGTTGATGGAAATTGGAGGAGCTGAAGTGATTGGTCCAATTCTTATGGGAATGAAAAAGTCTGTGCAAGTGCTCCAGTTGGGAAGTTCTGTCAAAGAAATTTACAACATGGTTGCCATCGCGGTAGTAGATGCTGGCGTTGCTAAAAGAGATGGATTATGATCACCTACCTAAGAGGAAAACTCGCCTTCAAAGATCCTACGCATCTAGTGGTAGATGTGGGTGGAGTTGGATACGAAGTTAAGATTAGCCTGATAACCTACTCGCAGGTTAAGGATAAAGAAGATACTCTTATTCAAACCTATCTTCATGTCAAAGAAGATTCGCATACGCTTTTCGGCTTTTATGAGCAGTCAGAGAAAAAACGATTTCTAGACTTACTATCCATAAACGGAGTAGGACCAAGCACTGCGTTGATGATTTTGTCTTCCCTTGACGCAAAAGAACTTCAAGCTGCGATAGTCCAGGAGGATGTAAAAACCATCCAATCAGTCAAAGGAATCGGAGGCAAGACCGCACAACGAATTATCCTTGAATTAAAGGATAAGATGAAAAAAGAAGGACTACTTGACAAATCGGTAGAAATTCAGCCCAGATTTGATAATACACTGCGTTTTGAGGCGTTATCTGCACTGACAACTTTGGGCATTAATAAATCTACAGCTGAAAAAACTGTCGATAAGATTTTGAAAGAATACGGAGAGGAGATTAAACTTGAAGAATTGATCAAACAAGCGCTGAAGCGGTCATAACCAAACCGACACTACTAACACAACTAAGAGCCCTTTTCTTGAAAGTAAATTTTCATATACGATTCCTCTATGCGATTCTTATTTTGGGCTGTTGGTCTCAGGCAAATGCCGGGTACTTTCAAGAACAAGACACAGTTAAAAGTGATTCAATTGGGCCGTATGAGCCAAGTATTAAGCCTACATTTCAGCCCAGCTACCGATTTGGAGATCCCTTTTCCTTTAGAAGCTCCAGGTCACCTCTATTTTTAAGAGATCCATCTCAGGTAGACATGCAAGTCCAATTCAATCCGGATACAACCGCCGATGATGCCGGAGTAACTTACTCTGTGTATGAAAACATAGGAGCTTTGGATTTTAGGCCTGCTTCATTCATGACCTTTAGTGAATTCAATAGATACAATAATTCACAACTCAATAGAGAATATTTCAAGGAACGATCAGCAGGTCTGGATGGAGAGAGTGCGGTAAGCGGACGTAGTTTGATACCTCGATTATATATCAGTCCCGTCTTTGATCGGATTTTTGGAGGAAGCTATGTGGATATCCAGCCAAATGGCTTTGTCAACTTAGATTTTGGTGCTCGCTTTCAGCGAATTGATAACCCGGCCATTCCATTGCGTCAGCAAAAGAATGGTGCGTTCAACTTCAATCAGCAAATAAGTATGAACGTAGTGGGAAAAGTGGGAGAGAAGCTGGAGATCACCGCAAATTTTGACAATAACAACACCTTCGATTTTCAAAACAACCTCAAAGTAGTCTATACAGGATACGAAGAAGAGATCATCAAAAAGATTGAGATTGGTAATGTAAGTATGCCGGTGACCAACTCGCTTATGAGTGGCGCTCAATCACTGTTTGGTATTAAAACTGAACTGCAATTTGGAAAACTGTATGTAACCACTATACTCTCGCAGCAAAGGGGAAGAAACGAAACCTTGACGATTGAAAGTGGATTTCAAGGTAGGGAGTTTGAAGTGCAAGCTTCTGATTATGAGGAAAACAGGCATTTCTTCTTAGGCCACTTTTTCCGGGATAACTACGAGCAATGGCTTTCGGCGCTACCACAAATTACTTCAGGAGTGAATGTGACACGTGCAGAAGTCTATGTGCTGAACAGAAACAACGACACACAAACTACCAGAAACATTGTTGGTTTTATGGATTTGGGAGAAGGTACTGTTGTTTATTCCGATGATGTAGGAGATAGAAGAGGCGGCCCAACAAGGAATGCAGCGAATGATTTGTTTACCAGACTTACCGTACAATCAGCGGACGGGGTGGACGGATATATACAAGGAAACTTCCAATCATTCGAGAGCTCAACAGATTATGTCAAAGTCACTACAGCAAGGAAATTGGATCAGGCCGAATACAAAATCAATCGTGAGATGGGCTATATCACGCTTACACGTAGTTTGGCTAGTGATGAAATCTTGGCCGTAGCATATGAGTACACTTTCAATGGAACAGCATATAAAGTAGGTGAACTCACAGAAGATTATCAAAGCAGATCTGATGATGAAGTAATCTATCTGAAGATGCTTCGTCCAAATAAGATCAACACTACTGTTCCTACATGGGATTTAATGATGAAGAACATCTATAATATGAATGCTGCCCAGATTAGTAAGGATGGTTTTCAACTTCGCATTATTTATCGTGATGATAATACCGGGCAGGACAATCCGTCACTGCATGAAGGACGCCAAATTAAAGACAAGCCGCTAATCCAGATATTCAGTCTGGATCGCCTAAACCCAACAGGCGATCGAGCTCCGGATGGAAATTTTGACTTCATTGAAGGTGTTACCATTGATCCTCAAAATGGTAACATTATTTTTCCAGTGCTCGAACCATTCGGTCAGACACTGGAGGATCAATTCGATGATGATGAAAGCAGACTTGTAGATAAGTATGTTTATGACGAACTCTACGATGAGCCAAAAGCAACAGCCGAATTAAATGCCACACAAAACAAATTTGTGATATCAGGTAGGCTCACAGCCGGTTCTTCGAGTGAAATCACCTTACCAGGGATCAACATTGCTGAAGGGTCAGTCCTTGTTACCGCAGGTAATACACCACTGACTGAAGGACTGGACTATACGGTGGATTATAATCTGGGTAGGGTCAGGATTCTGAATGAAGGAATTCTTAGTTCAGGGAAAACCCTTCAAGTTTCCTACGAAAAAGCGGATCTATTCAATTTTCAGACACGCACCCTCACTGGTGCTCGCTTCGACTATCGATTCAATGATAATTTCAACATTGGAGCAACCATCCTCCATCTAAATGAAAGACCAGGCGGAATTTCCAGGTATGCTGTTGGTAATGAGCCAACTAGTAATACCAAATATGGATTTGATATCAATTATCAAAATGAATCAAGATTCATTACTAAAATGGTGGATAAGCTACCGCTGGTGAGCACCAAAGCACCTTCAACAGTAACTTTCAATGCAGAGTTTGCACAACTGATACCGGGAACGAGTAACATCGTCAATGGAGAGGGAACTTCATACATCGATGATTTTGAAAATGCTATTACGCCAATTAATATTATGGGATGGCAAGCATGGAAATTGGCCTCTACGCCGCGCGTATTCCCTGAGGCTCAGAGCGGTAATGCAGGTTTGGATTACAATTACCGAAAAGCAAAAATCGCCTGGTATACGGTCGATAATAGTATTTTCTATCGAGCTGGAGGAAATACTCGACCAGCGAATATTACAGATAGTGACTTAGAAAATCACTATGAACGAGCAGTTCTGCCACAAGAAATTTTTCGCCAGAGAGACCAAACGCTTGTAAACTTTAACGAACCCATTTTTGATGTAGCTTTCTTCCCGGAGGAACGTGGGCAGTACAATTACAATCCTGCTGCTTCTGCAGATAATCTACTACCTGATCCGGAGCAAAACTGGGGAGGTGTTACTCGCGCAATAACGAACGAAGTAAACTTCAATAAAACAAATATCGAATACCTCGAATTCTGGCTCATGGATCCATTCGTGAATGGAGATAACGGAATAGTGAAAGACGGAAGGGTAAACACAAATGCGAGTTTAGATCTGGATGGGGGTCAGCTGTATTTCAATCTGGGAAGTGTTTCAGAGGATATTGCACCAGATGACATGCATGCTTTCGAAAGCGGACTGTCAGCAAATGGTGACCTTGGACCTATTACTACATGGGGACAAATCCCGGAGGATGAGTTTTTGATCAATTTTTTCGAAAACTCACCAGGAGCCAGGGATAATCAAGATGTTGGAATTGATGGGTTGAAAGATGATGATGAAGACTTAATTGTTCCAGGTTTATCATTTCCAGGTGGTGACATATCTGCAGATAACTTCAGATATATCCTGGATGGCTTTTATGATCAGCAAGATGCCAAAATTGTGGAGAGATATAAAAACTGGAACGGCATGGAGCAGAATTCTCCAATTGCTTCAGGAGGTGGAAATTTCATTCCAGCTTCAACCACACTTCCAGATAATGAAGACGTCAATCAGGATAATACCATTTCGGATTTAGAAGAATACTTTGAATATCGAATTGATTTAGAACCTAAAAATCAGGGATCTAATCCGGAAGGTGGAAATTTGGTTTTGAATGAGTTTATCGTTGATCAAATAGAAAGTGGAAATGGAGAGTCCAACTGGTACTTATTCAGAATTCCGATTAAAAATGTAGGCACCCCGATTGGAAGTCCAACCTTCGAAAACATCAAATATGTTCGTATGTATTTGACAGGTTGGGATCGTCCGGTCGTTTTAAGATTTGCACAAATGCGTCTGGTCGGTAGTCAATGGAGGAAGTTTGAGCGGGCATTAAATGAGCCAGGCTTAGATGCCATTCCCAATATTGAGACTTCCGATTTCTCAGTTTCAGTAGTGAATATCGAAGAAAATAGCACCAGCACTACTGGCGGTGTTCGGTATGTTCTACCTCCCGGGCTAGATAGAGATATTGATAACACAACAACACAAAACAGGAGAATCAACGAGCAATCATTGCAGGTGTGTGTGGAAGATCTTGATGATAAGGATGCCAGAGCAGTATATAAGAATGTGTCTTACGATCTCATCAATTACGGGCGAATGAAAATGTTTTTCCACGCTGAAGTCTTTGAGAATGACATGGTGCTAGACAATGAAGTAACTGCCTTTATGAGATTAGGTACAGATTTCGATGAAAACTATTACGAAGTAGAAGTGCCACTTGTGATTACACCACCCGATGTAACGGGTAGTATCGAAGACCTAAGGAGACAAGTGTGGCCGTTAGAAAACGAGATCGATATTTCAATAAAGGAACTTTTAGGGATTAAATCGGAGCGTAACCGGGCCAATCTGGATGAGAACATTCCATATGCAGTCCCATCAAACGACGGGAAATACACTTTCACTGTGAAAGGACGCCCAGACCTAAGTGCGGTTAGAGTACTTATGATAGGAGTGAAAAACCCGGGAGATGAATCAAGCTCGTCAAAATCTGTCTGCATTTGGGCGAATGAATTGAGAGTCACCGATTTTGATAGCAATGCCGGATGGGCTGCCAATGCGAGACTAAGTACGCAACTAGCTGATCTGGGTACGGTCTCCGCTTCCACCAGATATACATCAATTGGTTTTGGCAATATTCAACAGCGTATTTCCGAGAGGTCAAGAGCTGAAACCACACAATATGATATTTCAGCCAATCTTAATTTGGAGAAATTCATGCGACCAGACAAGACAGGTCTCGTGGTGCCAATGTTTGTGAGTTATGAGAAAATTACAGTAACTCCTCAATTTGATCCTTTGGATCCCGATGTACCATTGGAAGCATCTTTGGAAGCCATAGATGATGTAAGGGAGCGAGAGCGATATAAAAGAATTGTACAAGACCGCACGACTAATCGAAGCATCAACTTTACCAATGTGCGAAAGGAAAAGGTAAATCCAGATGCACGAAGCAGGATCTATGATATCGAAAATTTCTCTTTTAGTTATGCATACAGCGATCGTATTTCAAGTAACGTGAGCACACAAACTCTGCTTAATAAAACGGTGAGTGGAGGAGTCAACTATAATTTTTCGCCAGCAGCCTGGAGCATTACTCCTTTCGGAGAATCTGAAAAACTATCATCTCCCTATCTCGCTCTGATCAAAGACCTTAATTTTTCTCCTGTGCCAAGCAATTTCTCTTTCTCTACTAATCTGAGGAGAGACTTTCGACTTACTCAGTATTACAACAATGAGCTCACCACAGAAGGAGTTGATCCACTCTATGAAAAGACCTTCACATTTGCCAGGAATTACAGCCTTCGATGGGATATTACTAAAAGCCTTGGCTACACCTATAATGCTACAGCCAATGCTGTCATAGATGAACCAGAAGGAATCATTGAAGGTGATATAGACACCAAGTTTGAGCGCAGATACATTTGGGATCAGATTTTCACACTTGGCCGTATGAAGAACTTTAATCAGAACATGGGATTGAATTATTCCCTACCACTTGATAAACTGCCCTTCACCAATTGGCTATCGGCAGATGCGGGATATACAGTCGGGTATGGTTGGATTGCTGGTGCCATAAATAGAACACAGAGCGACACGGTAAGTTTGGCGGATGATGACTTATTTTTTGGAAATTTCATTAATAATCAACGTACGATTACTTTCAGGCCTAAGGTGGACATGAATAGACTTTATGACAAAGTAACCTTCCTCAAGAATGCTAACACACCGCCAGAAAGAGGTGCATCTGTCAGCCCTGGAAACCACGCACTTCGATTTCTTATGATGTTGAAATCTGTGAACGGAACATACACGATAAATGAAAGCACATCACTTTCAGGCTTTAAGCCTACGGCCTTCTTGTTTGGATTGGATAGTGGCTTTAATGCTCCCGGAATTGGGTTTATCCTTGGAAGCCAGGATCCAGGGATCAAACAGCGTGCAGCAGATAATGGGTGGATTGTTAGAAATCCGAATCTTAACTCTCCCTTTCAGCAGACTTTTGGGACGGATATAGATGTACAGGCAGATCTTCAGCCGGCAAAAGATTTAAGAATTCAATTGACATGGAATAGAGGATTAAATAATCAATATCAGGAGATTTTTAGATTTGATGAACAGCAAGGTGCTTTTGAGACACTTACACCATCCAGAAGCGGAAGCTATTCAATCTCATTCCTCTCGATAAAGACAGCCTTCCAAAAAGATGGTCCAGATAATACCTCTGACGCGTTTTCTCAGTTTGAGCAAAACCTAATTGATGTGCGTAGAAGACTAAGTAGTCCGAATAGAGAATATGATACCCTTTCTCAAGATGTATTGATTCCGGCATTTATTGCAGCGTATTCAGGAAGAGATATTAATAGCACTAGTCTTACGCCATTTCCAAGAACACCACTTCCAAACTGGCGGGTAGATTATACCGGGCTGATCAACATTCCTGCGATCTCTGAACTCTTTTCATCATTCACGATTTCTCACGGCTACAATTCCACTTATAGCGTTTCCAGTTTTACCAACTCTTTGAACTATGGTGAAGACATTATTGGTTTGCAAAACGATATTCTCGACTACCCACAAGCTCGCGATGACAGCACAGGTCGATTGGTGCCCGTTTACATCATTAATCAGGTGATGGTTTCGGAGCAGTTTGTTCCCCTCATCGGATTTAATATTCGAACCAAAAACAACATCTCAACGCGCTTAGAATTCAGAAAGAGCAGAAGTTTGGCCTTGAATATGTCCAATGCACAAGTGACTGAAACAACAAATAATGATGTTACACTTGATCTTGGCTATTCCAAAGTAGGCTTTAAGTTACCATGGAGATGGCAGGGAAGGACGTTGACATTGGAAAATGACTTAACCCTGAGAGTTGCAGCATCAATTCGAGACAGTAAGACAGTTCAGCGTAAAATCTATGATAAGAGCACTATTACAAACGGAAATCTGACCTGGCAAATCCGCCCAACCATTACCTACAAAATCAACAATCAGCTTGACTTTACTTTCTACATGGAAAGAAACGTGACGGACCCAAAAGTCCTAAGTTCCTATAAGCGAGCGACCACTGCATTTGGAGTTCAGTTAAGATTTGGTCTTGCACAGTAGGGCAGTTCGTTTGTAAGTCTTATTTTTGACGCCCGTTAGAATTTCTAAGATCAAATAGACACCACATGAAATGAGCCTCGTGAATTCCATGTGACCGATGAAAAATAAATTAAAAACACACATGAATATTCCATCAGACTTACACTATACCAAGGATCACGAATGGGTGAAAATTGACGGTGATGTTGCAACCGTAGGTGTTACCGATTTCGCCCAGGGCGAGTTGGGAGATATTGTATACGTAGAAGTAGAAACAGAAGGTGAATCGCTAGATGCAGGAGAAGTATTCGGCACGGTGGAGGCAGTGAAGACTGTCTCAGACCTCTTTATGCCGGTATCAGGAGAAGTGATTGAAGTAAATGATGCTTTAGAGTCCAATCCAGAAGTAGTAAACTCAGATCCGTATGGTGAAGGATGGATGATTAAGATTAAAATCTCAGATCAGGGAGAGCATCTAATTTCCGCAGAAGATTATAAGGCAGAAGTAGGCGGATAGGAAATTTTGGAATGTTTTTTGCTTTGATTAAGTAAATACCTTCGTCCTTTTGGTATATAAAAAATGAAGGACATATATTTGATGTTCAACTTCACAAAAGAAGGAATATGGAACCTAAAAAAAATCCGAAAATAGACCTTTCCAGACAATCAGGACTTTTCCTGAATATCGGAATGGCCGCCAGTTTACTAATGATCATTTTGGCCTTCGAGTGGAGGACATATGATGATACAGGCCTGATGGACCTTGGAAACATTGATGATGACTTTGAAGACATCATTGATATTCCACCAACCGAGCAGCCGCCTCCCCCACCTCCAAAAGTTCAGATCCCGGAGATCATCGAAGTTCCTGATGAGGAAGAAATCGAGGAAGAGATCGAAGTTGAACTTGACGTTGAGGTTACAGAGGAAACTGTAGTAGAAGAAATTGTATTCGAAGAAGCTCCTGAAGAAGAGAATGTTGATGAGATCTTTACAATTGTTGAAGAGTCAGCATCATTCCCTGGAGGAATTACGGCATTCTACGGATACCTTAAGAAAGAGCTTAAGTATCCAAGACAAGCACAAAGAATGGGAATTGAAGGAAGAGTATTCGTTCAGTTCGTTGTGGAGCGTGATGGAACCCTAACTGATATTCATGTGGTGAAGGGTATTGGAGCAGGATGTGATGAAGAAGCAGTTAGAGTGCTGAAGGAGTCACCGAAATGGAAACCAGGTAAGCAACGTGGAAAGCCAGTTCGTCAGAAAATGATTCAAAATATTCTATTCAAGTTTGCTAACTAAGAATAGTTGAGATAAATAAAAACCTCTTGAGAAATCAAGAGGTTTTTTTGTGGCCTATTTTCTACCAGGCAGCTTCCTCCTGCTCTTCTTTATATGTTTGATATCGGGTGTTAAATGATTGAAACTCTTCCTTGGATATGAGTCCTTCAAGTTTTTCCAGTGTTTGTTCTGCGTAATCCACTAGATTCCATTCAAGAGCAAGGAATATATATTTCTTAAGCAAGACAGGACTATAGGGATTAATCTCAGTAGCATCTATAAGCAGCTCATACCCGCCCGATGCTTCCCTCTTTTTTAGTTCATCCACCACAGCAACGACCTGTGCTTCGTGAAAGGCATTCATTCGACCAAGCGCAACCAGTACGGTATCAGGTAGATTTTCCAAGACCGGGATTTGTAAGCTTTTTGGAGTTGGTGGATTATACCTTTCCAACTTAGACAAGAAGTTATTTGCAGTGGTTGTCAATTCCGGATTCGCTTTGAGTGCTTGTAATAATTCATTCGGAATTGTATGTTTTTTGTCCATTCTGGCTAGAACCTCCAATCTGCTAAATAATGATTGGGTGTATTTAAGATCCAAGGCTTTATCAAAGAAATCCAGCGAAAGCTTATAAGCTTCTTGATCCATGGCAAGCTTACCAAGTGCATCATAATATTGACCTTTGTAGTATTGATGCGAATTAGCTTGAAGATAGTCTAGCATCATAAATGCTTCGTTGACCTCCCCTTTGCGATATAGATGTATTGCCAACGCCAACCTCAGACGGTCATTATATGAGCCATCTGTAGAATTTTCAATCTCCTTCCTGGTTAGACTTTCCACAGAATCATGACTAAACAAATAAGTACTGTTGAGGAGGTAGGTCTGTCGATGTAAATAGCCAGCACCACTAATATTTTCATACTCAAAAGAAAGACTAGTATTGGGAGTTTGGGTGGTGAGAATATTGCTCTTCACACCATAGTTACCATTTCTGTAGTCCAATTCAATAGAGCTTGAATCAATCAGCTCCATCTTTTTGAAGACGTTCCATTTATTCACTAAAGGTGCATTATTCCAATCATTAAGTGGCTTAGCCTCCTCAAAGTAGGTTAGGGATTTTTCCAATTCACCTTTTTGAATGTGTAAGAGCCCGAGATTATTCTGCACTTCTCCACTCACCACTCCGCGGAAAGATTCTTCGTAGATGGCTTGAACCTTATTTGCATTTATTTCTAAATCTAAATTCCCATAATTGATCAAGGCGTATGGAGATGGGTATCGCTGTGCGGCGCTAAAAAAATAGGTTTTCGCAGGATATTCAGCTCCTTTCTTTAATTCCCGCCATCCTAGCTTATAATTTGCGTAATGCGTGTTGTATCCCAGATTACTGGCCTCAAGTGTGTACTCATTTGCGAGAAGTACGTTTCCCTCTGTTTCCGCTACCTGCGCCTGATAATTGTAGTAGCCAGCTTTCAAGAGATTAAATGGCTCTTGATCTGAAAGGAAATAAAAAGCTAGAATGGCAAAGAATCCACCCAAGCGAGCACTCGCGTAGGGGAAGTTTCTTTCCTTAAAAGCGATTTTATGAATTTGCATCCCTTGAATTAATGGATCGATGAAATTTCCGATGATGTATAGAAAGAAAAGCACGCCAAATCCAATGTGGAAATAGAGGATGAAGTAATGAAAGGCCTGATACACTGCATCATTTCCCCTAACCATGTTATGGGAGATAAATGACAAAGAGATGATGCCCAAGCTCAAAGTGAGAAGGTATAATGTCGATTGACTGAGATAATTAGAAATAAATTCAGATTTAAACTTTAAGCTCCAAAGACTTACCAGCGCCGAAATGGTCAAGAGAATAAATGGATCAAAAAAGAAGAAGCTGTTTTCATACAATCCCGACTTATTCAGGTAATGTAAAATCAAATTCCCAAGGTAGATCAGAGAAAGGATGAGGAAATGGACATGGTTGTTTTTTCCGCCTTTACCTGATGTCACCACATACAGGATGCTAAAAGATATTTCTTCAGCTATGATAAACAAGAAGAATAGTGTGCAAATCGCGAATCCGTACAAAGAATTTGCTATAAGGTGATCTGTAAATAGTTTTCCATTATCTACTCCAAAAAGTAGTCCGATACTCAAGGCCAATAGTATCACCACTCGAACAAGAAGAGGAGTTGTTTTTTTGTATTCGTGGAATACAATCATAGGAACTATCAAGACGAGTGCCGGAATGAAAATGATCATTTTGGTTTGTATCCCAAATAGCCCAATTTCAAAAAGGTTAAGTCTATTGAGAAATAGTGCAAAAAGTGCCACTACTATAAAAAAAGCATAGCGCTTTAGGTACGTTGATGCTACAAGCACCACGCATAACCCAATCCACATGAGACTCATGAAAACTCGATCCTGAGAAATATCTCTTTTGATTTCACTGCCTGTATATCGCTCACTCAATAGAAACTTTTCTCCCTTTATTTCATGTGTCATTAAGTCGGTTTCGAGTGACCAGGCTGGAAATTCGATAATTTCTCCGGTGGTAGTCACCTCCCAATCAATCGCATTATCATATCCTGATTGGTAAGACCATAGCATGGTCAGTAGGCAAGCTATAAATAGTCCTGCGATGGGTTTCAGTAAAGTCTTGTTCACAATTAGTTAATCACTTTGGGTACTCTGAAATATTCAGAATCATGTTTTGGGGCGTTTTTCAGCGCTTTTTCTCTAGGCAAGTGGCGACCATTTACATCTTCCCGAAATGCGTTTATTTCAGAGGACATTCCGGTCAAAGGGAGCGTACTTTCCGTATCAACTTCCTTTAGTTTGTCTACCCAATCAACCATTTTCTGCAAATCACCGATCATCCTAGCTTCCTCATTTTCGTCAAATTTAAGTCGAGCCAGATGGGCAGTTTTTTGAACAATTTCTTTCGTTATTTTCATGAAACTCAAAGTTAATGATCGAGAGTAGATTGATTCAATTCTGACTGGATAACACGAAAAACTTCCTGTCGAAGTTTTTTCACAGCTTCATCTCCATGACCATGTGGCCAAATTGGCTCATGATAGATAATCCTACATTTCTTACGTCTAATATTCAGCAGGTCGTCATCTTGCAGGATATGATAATTATCTGGCATTGTTACCGGGAGGATTGGCAAGTTGTTTTCTACCGCTAATTTGAAAGCTCCATCCTTGAAGTCTACCATGTCCGGATAGCTATGAAGTCGAATTCCACCTTCTGGAAAAAACCCCAAGTTAAACCCCTTTTCAGCCGATTCTCTTGCTTTTACTAAGCTCCTTGCTCGACTTCTGTAGCTGGACCTATTGACGGTAATGTGGAGCGTACGGTACATATAACCGAATATGGGGATTCGAGCCAAAGAACTTTTGCCTACAAACTTGAATGGCATAGGGAAGAGTCCTAATATTGGAATGTCGAGATATGAAAAGTGATTAGCACATAAAATATATTGTTGATTTTCATCCAACTCAAATTTCCATTCCTGACCGATGGGAATACCTGCCATCTTTAAAAAGCACCAAGCCCAAATACAATTAATTTTTAGCGCAATCTTGTGCAATGGTCTAAAAGGAACCATTAGAAGTAATGGAATGATAAGGAGGACAAAGAAGAAGACCATCGAGAAAATGGCCCAAAATGAATACAAACGCCTTAAAATCATCTTGCCGGTTAGGTATGCAATTAAGCCACTAAATTAGTCGCAAAATCCAGTCGGTAGAAAAAAATACGTGGCTGTGTAATAATTTCCTAGTTTCGTGCACTAATGTCCAAAAAACCGAAATCATTGTGAGCCTATTAAAAGTAGAAAACATAAGTAAGTCCTACAGCGAACATCAGGCATTGACTGATGTAAGCATGGAAATTCCTGAAAAAACCATTTTTGGTCTCTTAGGTCCGAATGGAGCAGGAAAAACAACCCTAATTAGAATCATCAATCAAATCATTGAAGCAGACCAAGGTTCCATTCTTTTTGACGGAACACCGCTAAACCTGGAGCATATTCGAAACATCGGGTATTTGCCAGAGGAAAGAGGGCTCTACAAGAAGATGAAAGTTGGTGAGCAACTTATTTATTTGGGTCAGCTCAGAGGATTAACACTTCGAGAGGCTGCTACCAGAGGGAAAGCCTGGTGCCAAAAGCTGGAGATTATGGATTGGTGGGGAAAGAAGATAGAAGACCTATCCAAAGGAATGGCTCAGAAGATTCAGTTCATTGCCACTGTTATGCATGAGCCAACTTTGATCATCCTTGATGAACCATTTTCAGGATTCGACCCGGTGAATGCCAATTTGATCAAAGACGAAATTCTAGAGTTAAGAGATAAAGGAGCAACTATCATATTCTCCACTCATCGAATGGAATCTGTTGAGCAGTTGTGTGATCATGTAGCTATGATCAACAAATCGGAGAAAATACTCGATGGATCTAAAGTTGATATTAAGGAGAATTTCCGTGATGGATCTTACTATGTGGAATTCAAGGGTGGAGATATCAAATCCGGAACAGGATTCGAATTGATTAGCACCGAAGATATAGGCCGAGGATTAAAGCGTTCACTGGTACAATATTCAGCAGATGGAAATCCAAACGAACTATTGAAGCAGTTAATTGGTCAAGCGGAGATTCACTCATTTGTTGAGCGCATTCCTAGCATGAACGACATCTTTATATCACTAGTAAAAGGAGAAAATCCAGAATTGGCAGAAGCCTGATAACCATAAGACATTAAGAAAATGAACAAGATATTTTTAGTTATACAGCGCGAATTCATGAGCAGGGTGAAGAAGAAATCCTTCCTGCTTGCTACGATTTTGGTGCCATTGATATTTCCAGCTGTTATCGGGGTTATGTATTATCTCAGAAATGAGTCCGAGAAAAACAAGAAGCAAGAAGTAATTCACATTTTAAATAAAAGTGATATCATCAAATTTGAAGACTCTGAAAGATATCAGTATCTCAAGGTAGATGGCCCATTAGATTCTGCTAAGCAGAGATTTAATGAGTCAGAAGATTTTGCTTTGATCTATTTACCTGAAATGACAATTGAGGATCCCAGCGGTGTTGTCTTTTATGCTAAGACAACACCAGGAATTACGCTTGTTAGGGGATTTGAAAGACAAATTGAAAATCAAATTCGAGATATGAAACTCACACAGGCTGGTTTAACCAACGACCAACTTGATCAACTAAAAACAGATGTCAGTATTGCTTCCTTCAATTTAACAGAAACCGGAGATGAGTCTAAGAGTAGTGCAAAGTCAACCTTCTGGATTAGCTATGTGATGGGCTTCTTGATTTACATTTTCCTGTTTGCCTATGGTTCACAAGTGATGCAGGGTGTCATTGAAGAAAAAAGCAGCAAGATTGTGGAAGTTATTGTTTCTACGGTTCGTCCATTTCAAATGATGCTTGGAAAAGTAGTCGGCGTTGCGTCAGTCGGTATTGTTCAATTGCTAATTTGGGTGATTTTGATGAGCGCAGTATGGATAGGATTAGTGTCAATGTTTGGTGTAACGCCACCTCAAGCAGAAGGCCTCAATCAAGCAAATAGTGCTGAAGCGCAAAATGCAATGCAAGACGTTCTTGAGACATTTGGAGATGTTAATTGGATGCCAATAATCGCATTATTCATATTTTATTTTCTTGGCGGCTATCTTTTGTACGGAGCTTTGTTCGCAGCTGTAGGATCGGCCGTGGATACTCCGGCAGACGCTCAACAATTTATGATGCCTATAATGCTACCAATCATCATTAGTCTAATGGGTCTCTTCATGTTTGTTTTTGAAGAACCCAATGGAACTGCGAGTTTCTGGCTTTCCATCATACCATTCACTTCACCAATTGTAATGATGGGCAGGATCGGATTTGGAGTGCCTGCATGGGAAATTGCGCTAAGCATGGTGATGTTAATCGCAGGCTTCATTTTCACACTGTGGTTGGCTGGTAGAATCTACCGAATCGGAATACTTATGCATGGCACGAAAGTAAACTACAAGGTGCTTGCAAAATGGTTAATGCAAAAGAATTAGGTCGATCGTGGTTATTTTTAACCAAACGATCATCCTTTGAAGAAAAAGTTTAGAGAAGCTACAGGCAATACGCTAGCCCCACTGCGACCACATTTAAAGTGGATCGTGGTGGGGTTTGCCGTTTTAATCAGCTTTGGGTCCATTATCTACACCAACAACCTGGTTGCTCAAATTCGAGATCGCGAGCAGCGCCAAATCGAGATATATGCGAGTTCGCTGGAGTTTTTGGCTAATGAAAGTGAAAACGTAAACTTTTTCCTTATTCTGGATGAAATCGTAGCTGCCAATCATTCCATCCCGGTTATTCTAACCGATGAATCCGAAAGACCTGAAGATTATCGAAATCTTATCAAAGCCGATAAACTTTCAGACCCTGCTGCTAGAGAAAATTTTTTACGAAATGAGATAGAAGCAATGAAGGAAGCTCATCTCCCAATAGAGGTTACGCTTAAAGACGACCAGGATAATATTTTTGGTTATAAGTACATATTCTACAAAAACTCATTCTTACTGAGTCAGCTTAAATACTACCCATATGTGCAGCTTTCGATCATCGCACTTTTCAGTATCATCACTTTTCTCATCTTAAATTATATGCGACGAGTAGAGCAGGATCATGTTTGGGTAGGTCTGGCCAAAGAAACAGCGCATCAGCTTGGAACACCACTTTCATCATTGATGGCCTGGTCAGAATATTTCAAAGGAATATATGAAGATCAGCAGGATGCAATGATTGAATTTGATAAAGACGTGGATAGGTTGAAGGTGATAACCGATCGTTTTTCAAGCATAGGTAGTGAGCCGCAGCTGGCAATGCGAAATATAGCAGATGCAATAGATGAAATTGTCATATACCTACAGAAGAGATTGTCTACAAAAATTACGATGACGGTATCAACATTTCCTGACAGAGATATTAAAGCTCAAATCAATGAATCCTTGTTTGCATGGGTTATCGAAAATCTCTGTAAGAATGCAGCCGATGCAATGGAAGGAAAAGGATCCATTCACATTAGTATTTTAAGAGCAAATGAAGGGCGCATCGCTGTTGATGTTCAAGACACAGGGAAGGGCATCCCCAAATCAAAAATCAAAAATGTTTTTAGACCTGGATATACCTCTAAGAAGCGTGGGTGGGGACTTGGGCTCACTTTGGCTCAAAGGATTATTGAACAATATCACAAAGGAAAGATTTTTGTAAAACAGTCCGAAATGAACAAAGGCACAACTTTCCGAATTTACCTGAACGGATGAGGGCGGAAACCCTTTTTCCTTATCTTTTTTTCCTTTAATTTCGCACCAAATTTCAAACAACCCCATTAATATAACTGCAAGAAATAATGGCAAATAAAGGTAAGATAACCCAGATTATTGGCCCAGTAGTAGACGTAAGCTTTAGTGCTGAAGGATCAAAACTACCAAAGATCATGGACGCTCTAAAACTGGTTCGTCCTGACGGTATAGAGGTGATTTTGGAAGTTCAGCAGCACTTAGGTGAAGAAGCGGTGAGAACCATCGCCATGGAAAGTACTGATGGAGTAAGCAGAGGTACTGAAGTAATAGATTTGGGTGCACCAATTAAGATGCCAACTGGTGAAGCGATCAAAGGTCGTCTTTTCAATGTGGTAGGAGATGCAATCGATGGCATGGAGCAAGTAGACAAATCTAATGGTCTGCCTATTCACAGAGATGCACCTAAGTTCGAAGACCTTTCCACTTCAACAGAAGTGCTTTTCACTGGTATTAAAGTAATTGACCTGATTGAGCCTTACGCAAAAGGAGGTAAGATTGGATTATTTGGTGGAGCGGGTGTTGGTAAAACTGTGTTGATTCAGGAATTGATTAACAACATTGCAAAAGGACACGGTGGTTTGTCTGTATTTGCAGGAGTAGGAGAAAGAACAAGAGAAGGAAACGATCTTCTTCGAGAAATGATCGAAGCTGGAATCGTTGATTACGGCGAAGAATTTAAAAAATCTATGGAAGCAGGCGGATGGGATCTGTCTAAAGTTGATAGAGAAAAACTTAAAGATTCGAAAGCGACATTCGTATTTGGACAGATGAATGAGCCTCCTGGGGCAAGAGCACGAGTAGCATTATCCGGACTTACAGTTGCAGAACATTACAGAGATGGTGATGGAGAAGGAAAAGGAAAGGACATACTTTTCTTTGTTGACAACATATTCCGATTTACTCAGGCAGGTTCTGAGGTATCAGCACTTCTTGGTCGTATGCCATCAGCGGTAGGTTACCAGCCTACACTTGCCACAGAGATGGGTCTGATGCAAGAGCGTATTACGTCTACAAAAAGAGGATCAATTACATCCGTGCAGGCGGTTTACGTACCTGCGGATGACTTGACTGACCCGGCACCAGCTACTACATTCTCTCACTTGGATGCGACTACCGTACTTTCAAGAAAGATTGCTGAGCTTGGTATTTACCCTGCGGTAGATCCACTTGATTCTACTTCAAGAATCCTAAGTGCAGATATTCTTGGTGCTGAACACTATGATTGTGCGCAGCGAGTAAAAGAGATTCTTCAGCGATACAAAGAACTTCAGGATATCATTGCTATTCTTGGTATGGATGAACTTTCTGATGAAGATAAGGAAGTGGTGCACAGAGCAAGAAGGGTACAGAGATTCCTTTCTCAGCCATTCCATGTTGCAGAGCAATTCACAGGATTGCAAGGAGTATTGGTAGATATCAAAGACACGATCAAAGGATTTAATATGATCATGGATGGTGAATTGGATCACCTGCCAGAAGCAGCATTCAACCTTGTGGGTACTATTGAGCAAGCAATCGAGAAAGGTGAGAAGCTAATGGCTGAGGCCAACGCCTAAATTTTAAACGTCATTTCTGCGTAAGCAGGAATCTCATATAGAGAGTTATATATGTTTTTAGAAATAGTAACACCAGACGAGAAAGTATTTGAGGGAGAGGTAATGCACGCTTCCTTTCCAGGAAGCGATGGATCATTTCAGATCTTGAACAATCACGCTCCAATGGTTTCCACATTGGGTAAAGGCGATATTCGATATCAAGAGGAAAAGAAAGATGAGGTACACATTCTGGTTGAAGGAGGAGTTGTTGAAGTAATGAATAATAAAGTAAACGTTCTCGTCGAGAAGATTTTCAGCGATGATGAATAGATAAATTTACAAGCGAGTTAAAAAGCCATCTGCGTTTAGTAGATGGCTTTTTTCGTTTAACAAGGTTTAACTCCATTCAAAGCTGCAGCCGGACATCATTGCCTACCTTTTGGTTTCTTTTTTTGAATCAGACAACCATCTGAAACTAATCTGCATTTTACTGTCAAATGCTTCTCTTGAATACCAAAGACCTAATAGACAAAAGTAAATCTGGTGACCGAAAGGCTCAGCAGCAGCTATATAAGCGATTGAATGCGCCGATGTTAGGCATCTGCCTGCGATATATGAGAACCAGGGAAGATGCAGAAGATGTGCTTTTAGAAGGTTTTTATAAGGTATTCACGAACCTAAAAAACTTCGCCTACCAAAATGATAATACATTTTTTGGATGGGCGAAAAGAATCATGGTAAATGAAGCATTGATGAAGCTGAGAAAGAATAAGGAGATACAAACCCTTGCGATTAACGAGGATTTAGATATGGAAATAGATGTCACTCCTCTATCTAAGCTGCAAACAGCAGATCTGCTTAAGGTGATAAGAACTATTCCAGTAGGATATCGAACGGTTTTCAACCTATATGAGGTAGAAGGATACTCTCATCAGGAGATCAGTGAAAAATTAGGAGTTTCGGTAGGAACATCCAAGTCACAGTTATTTAAAGCGAAGAAACTCCTTCGTGAAATGTTGGACGAAAAAAATAAAGATTATGGCTCTTAATCAATTGGCAGAAAAACTAGATCAGGTATCAGAGCATGAGCTCGGATTTGAGTTTGATGAAAGTGCCGTTTGGGACAAGCTTGAACAGCGCCTGGACAATCGTAAAGCATTTGTTTATTGGTGGACGATTGCAGCATGCCTGCTGGTAGCATTTACCATTCTTCCCATCAGTCTTTTAAAAGAAACAAATATCCAAACACCTACCGTTTCAGATCAGGTTAAAATTCTTTCCAACAAGGTTCCGGTGTTCACAGCACCTGAAAAGGAAAATATCATAGCTCCTGCAGGAAAGGAAATAAGAGTGCTTGCTAAAAAAGGATTGGATGGGATCCAGCTGGCACAAGTATCGCCTGTGGAATTAATACTGAAACCAATAACAGTATCTAAAGAGAAAAAACAAAAGCCGGCATTTGCCGCAAAAGATATTTCAGTCATCCAGGCTAGTCTCGAGAGGCCTAAGATTGAAAAAGAGCAGATTGTAACAGTAAGAGCTCAGCTGCATACTTCTACTCAACCTAGACAATTCAATGATCAAGTATTTAAAATCAAACTCTTTGAGGGATCAAATAATTAGCCACGGTTCGTAGCTATTTTTCTGTAAACAAGAAGGTATTAAAAATAAGAAGATGAAATCAAGTAAAATTTTAGTCTTAGGAATACTCCTATATGGTACATTTTTAAGTCAAGCACAGGAGGTGACAAATTCATATCCTGATACCTTGAAAATGACAACAGATTCTCAAACAGATGTGATATTTTCTTTTTATCGAATGAGTGATAAAGAGGTATACCTGACTGATGATTTGTGGAAATCAATATTAAATGTGATGGAAGCGGCTGTAGAATCTTCGGAAAGTAAAAATGGAATTATCGTGACATATAAAAAAGTTAAGAGGAACGGAGAGGAGGTGGCACAGGTTATAGTGGATCCTTTGAAGAGTAAGGCAGATATATATCTGATTGGAAATGAAGGAATGGTTGAAATCCTTGCCAATCGTATTGATTTTGAGATTTACCAGTCAAAAGTATCTATTGCTTTTTCGCTAAATAATATGGCTGATTTAGAGGAGATCAAAGAGCTAAGTGTGGAGTCCGTTTGGAACCAAATAGAAAATAAGTTTGAAAATGAAGGAAAGCGAAACTTATATACAGGGACTGGTGCCTTCAAATATGGGAATGCGAATATTCTTAAAACGAATGGTGCTCCGGCACAATTGGATGGTCTAGAAATTTCTGCTGGTATCGGGTTTGGTTTTTACAGAGATCGTTTTGCTCCAGACTTGAATTTCAGATTAGCAGTCAATTGGCCAGATAGGTTAGGTAATGATGATTTAAAATTTGGGTTTATTTATTCACAACAGTATTTCTACCAAGAACAGCCTGAAGGAGATTTTAATCTTGATGTCAATGATTTTTTATCTGCTTTTGTCTCATCAAAAATTGGATCTGATCGTGAGATTGGAATAGCTCTGGGTATGCTTGTCCGACGAAATGGAGATTTTTATGAGGGAAATACATTCAAGGTGACAGGGTTCAATAGAAGCACAAAGTCTAGGGTGAATTTTTCACCTGAGCTCATTTTTACAGATGACTTTAAAAAGATGATTCCTGCATTGAAATTTGGTTTGTCTTTTTAATAGGCTGCCTAAGACCATGGAGTTTTAATTGCTGAAATTGGTATTTCTATTTCACCAATATCAAGCATCGCATTGATCAAACTTACTTTTTGAAAGGATGCAATGTCTTCAGTAAGAATTGCTTTCTCCTGGATTTTCCCTTCATTAAGCAATTGGGTTCTACGAACACCATTCAATAAATGAGTGTCTGGTGTAAACCAATTACTGCCGTCCCAAAAAGCAAGATTGAAATAAGAGCCATCTGTGATGTGATTATCTATAGCAATAATGACATCATCCGCTGATGACTGACTAACCAAACGATTAATGTTAGTTCTATCTTCATACTTCATGGAATAGTCAAAAGGTTTTGAGTGAATTACTTCAAGCGTTTCAATTTTCCTCTGATGATATTCCGAAAATTCCAGATTGTAAGTTGCATCTTCTGAGTCCATGTCATAGACCATTCGGACCTTGAAAGTTCCCTGCATCTTTAATTCAGGCAGTATTTTTTCCAAGTTGTGTGGAGAGTCGCCAGGAGCATATTTGCTAAAAACATGATCCATACGCGCCTGATGAAACGGTAGGTTCATGTAGTTTCCATCTTTGAATTGAATGCTCTCAATGAATCGCATGTTTTTGATTAAGCCGTCTGAACAGCACCAACTTTCAAGTCCTTAGCGCTGCCCATCTCTTTCATATGCTTGAAATGACTGGAAACAGCCGCACCAAATGTAGGGAATGCTCGATAGGGGAGTTCAAATTCTTTTACCGTTTGCTGAACGAACTTAGAAACAGCAGGATAATGAACATGGCAGATGTCTGGAAACAAATGATGTTCTATTTGATAATTTAGGCCGCCCAGAAACCATGAAAGCACTTTGTTATCCATGCCGTAATTGCACGTGGTACGTAATTGATGCACCACCCAACTGTGCTTTATGTGCTCAGATTCACCTTTGAAAAACTCAGCAGGCTCAACCACGTGAGCAGTCTGGAAAATCATCGCTAGCATAATTCCGGTGATACAATGTGATACGAAGATCATGATAATCGTAATCCATGCAGGAATTGGAATCAACATCACCGGAAGCGCTAAAAAGACTACCCAGTAAAATACTTTTCTTAACACGATCAAAGCAAACTCTTTCGGGAAGTCAGCTTTCTTAATTAAGCCTTCTCTTCGGTAGTCGAACGCTTTTATAAAGTCTTTTGTCGTAATCCACTCAAGCAAAGGCACACAATAAAAAATAGGTGCATAAATATGTTGGAATCGGTGAAACCACTTGTGAGGCTGATTTTTGGAATACCTAAAAACGAATCTCGGTAAAATGTCTTCGTCTGTTTCTTCTATATTGGTGTAGGTATGGTGAAGCACGTTGTGCTGTATGTGCCAGATCAGACGATCTACACCTACGATAGCAGCAGAAAATTCCATGATGGCATTCATGGATTTTTTCTTGAAATAAGAACCATGAATAGAATCGTGCATGATTGTGGTGCCGATAAAAGCTTTTCCAATACCCATGATCATCCAAAGACCCATCAGTAAGAAAGGGTTGGTAAATCCAGCAGAAATCAACAAGAAATAAGGAACTAAGTACATCGACAAGATTGCGATGGTTTTCACAATCATTTTAGCGTTAGCATTTCGCTGAATCTCATTATCCTGAAAATAATCGTTTACACGTTTCCGAATTGCGGCTGCAAACTCTCTATCAAGCTTATTTTCAAATTTATATCTGATCATGCTCCTATAGTTTCATTTTTAGTCTAACACCCCTAAGCGACAGATGTTTTAATAAAAATTACGAAGCGCAAAGTTACCAAGAAAAGACTGAGAGTCAATAGAATACATCGCTTGATAGTTAAGATATAACGAGTATTCACCGCTATGAAAATGGTGCTACCATCCATCAATCGAAACATATGATTAAAAAATTTCTTGACTAAATTGAGTTGTAACCTAAACCATAAAATCATGAAACGTTCTTTTCTCACCCTCATCAGTATAGCATTGCTGATAGCAGTATTAACAGTTGATGCACAACGAAGAAATTCCAATAACGCTGTTCAGCCAATCGACAGCAAGCTATTCTCCAATTTCAAGTTTAGAAATATTGGCCCGGCCTTTATGTCGGGGCGTATTGCAGATTTGGCGATTGATCCGACCAATGAAAACGTCTGGTATGTAGCAGTTGGCTCAGGAGGCGTTTGGAAAACCATAAACGCAGGAACAACCTTTGAACCTGTATTTGATGATCAACCTGTGTATTCTATTGGTTGTGTCACCTTAGATCCCAATAACCCATACACGGTCTGGGTAGGTACAGGGGAAAATGTGGGAGGGAGACACGCCGGATTTGGGGACGGTATTTACCGAAGCGAAGATGGTGGTGCCAGTTGGTCTAACATGGGGCTGAAAAATTCTGAGCACATCTCTAAAATCATTGTACATCCAGGTAATTCTGATGTAATCATGGTAGCCTCACAAGGACCACTTTGGAGTCCTGGAGGAGAAAGAGGCTTCTTCAAATCGACTGATGGAGGAAAAACATGGAAAAAAACACTGGGAGACAATCAATTTACCGGAGTAACGGATATGGTTATAGATCCGAGAAATCCAGACAGGGTATATGCAGTAACATGGGAGCACCACCGAACCATCGCAGCATGGATGGGAGGAGGAGAAAAATCCAGACTTTATGTTAGTGATGACGCGGGAGACACCTGGAAACAGTTAAAAACCGGATTACCAGAAGGTAAATGGGGAAAAACAGGATTGGCAATTTCTCCAATTAATCCGGATGTACTGTATGCAGCAATAGAACTAAACAGAACAACCGGAGGTCTATGGAGGTCTGACAATCGTGGCGGTAGCTGGACAAAAATGTCGGATGCTGTTTCCGGAGCAACAGGACCTCATTATTACCAGGAAATCTACGCTTCACCACACAAGTTCGACCGACTTTACATGATGAACAATCAACTGATGAAATCAGAAGATGGTGGAAAGACTTTCGAAAACATGGATGAGACCGCAAAGCATGGAGACAATCACGCCATCGCATTCAAAAATTCTGATCCAAACTATGTACTGGTTGGAACGGATGGTGGCGTCTATGAAACCTTTGACTTGGGTGCAAGCTGGAGATTTATGGAGAATTTGCCGCTTACGCAGTTCTACAAGGTAGCCGTAGATGATGCAGAGCCATTTTACAATGTGTACGGCGGTACGCAAGACAACAGCACAGAAGGAGGACCGGTGAGAACGGACAATCATCACGGCATTAGAAATGCAGATTGGAAAGTGGTACTCAACTGGGATGGACATCAACCAGCCACCGAACCAGGCAATCCAAATATCATGTATGGCCAGCGCCAGCAAGGGACATTATCGAGAATAGATCTGGCTACTGGAGAAGTGACTGACGTAATGCCACAACCAGGACCAGATGAAGATTATGAACGCTACAATTGGGATGCGCCTATTTTGGTTTCTCCTCACGATCCTGCCACTATTTATCATGGATCTCAAAGGTTGTGGAAGTCAACGAATCGAGGAGACAGCTGGACGGCATTGTCTGGAGATTTGACAAGGGACCAAGAGCGAGTGACATTGCCAATCATGGGACGAACCCAAAGCTGGGATTCACCATGGGACGTGGGAGCCATGTCTAACTTTAATACGATCACATCTATCGCCGTTTCACCTCAAAACGAGCAGGTAATTATCATAGGCACAGATGATGGTCTAATTCAAGTCACGAGTGATGAAGGCCAAACATGGAAGAAAATAGAAGTGAGTGCGATGGGTGTTCCTTCAAGATGTTATGTAAATGATGTTAAGGCAGATTTGTTTGATGAAAATACACTCTATGTAGCTCTGGATAATCATAAAGAAGGCGATTATCGTCCTTATTTAGTAAAAAGCACAGATAAAGGAGCCACCTGGACTCGGATTGAAAACGGGCTTGGCACCAAGAATCTGGTATGGCGAATTGTTCAGGATCATGTGAATAAAGATCTGATGTTTGCTGCCACGGAATTTGGTGTTTATGTGACGGTTGATGGAGCCAGAAGTTGGACCAAATTAGCGGCCGGCATTCCAACAATTTCCTTTAGAGATTTAGCCATTCAGCGAAGGGAAAATGATTTGGTTGCTGCTTCGTTTGGTCGAGGATTTTACGTGCTGGATGATTATTCCGCGCTGCGAAATGTAAATAAAAATCAGATCAACGAATCAGCTACGCTTTTCAAACCAAGAAAAGCCTGGTGGTACATCGAACGCTCTACGATGGATTTCGATGATGACAGAGGTTCACAAGGATCTCAACTTTACCTCGCGCCTAATCCGGAGTTTGGAGCGGTTTTCACCTACTATTTAAAGGAGGAACTTAAGAGTCTGGAAGATCAGCGTCAGGCAAGAGAAAAAGGCCAAAATGGAAATGTTCCATTCCCAGGGTGGGAAGCATTGGAAAACGAAACCCGAGAGATCGATCCGTTTGTTTATGTCGAGATCAAAGATCAGCAGGGCAATGTGGTAAATCGAGTACAAGCACCAAATAAGAAAGGATTTAACAGAGTAGCCTGGGACTTGAGAGTGGGAGGCACTGAAGCCTTGAGCCTGAATGGAAGTACACAGGAACTCAACGGCCTGCTTTGTGCGCCGGGAGTGTATTCAGCTACACTTAACAAGTATGAGCGTGGAACATTCTCTCAACTGGCCGGGCCAGTGGACGTTGAGGTTACACCATTGAGAGATGGAACACTTGAAGGTAGTCCGATGAACGAAGTGGTTGCTTTTTGGAGAGCTTATGAGGACTTAGGTAGAGATGTTGGAACGACAGCCATTCAGCTATCGAATGCACGTAAAACAGCAGACAAACTATTTGTTGCTGCAAGGAAAGCAAATGTTGGAAATGACGTGATGGGTGAAATTGTGGCAATGAAGATGGAGCTTGACAAACTAGATACCGAGCTCAATGGACATCCGGCTAAAAATCAGATTGGAGAGCGCAGCAAGCCGAATATAGGCGGCCGCTTGTTTGCCTTGAATCGCGGAATTTCAATTTCCACCTATGGCCCAACAGAAACTCATAAGGCAACGATGCAGATAATTAAGGATCAATTGAGCGCTATGAACACGAAACTTCAAGCTCAACGTACGAAGGCTTCAAGTCTTGCTGATCAGGTAAAAGCTGCAGGAGGCTCCTGGATAGAAGGGCAATAAAAAGCTTCTGAGATTATATGCGAGTGAATGGACTACTTGGAGTTCATTCACTCGCATTTTTTTTAACTGGTAAATACACCTTATCCATCATCTCCTGATATTCTTTTGCAGCCTCACTAAAAGAAGTAATACCTCCGCCGCTGCAATAAAAAAGCTGACCATTTTCTTTCTTGATGAAACGAATCATCACTCCGGTATTCAGCGATTCACCATCGAAGTGACCGCAAATACCAGTGTAAAACCCACGATCATAGTTCTCAGCTTTTTTGATAATCTTAATGGTTTCAGGTTTTGGAGCGCCGGAAATTGAGCCTGCAGGCAATAGCTGAGTAAGGATCGAACCCATGTTTTCTTTCCAATTTGATTCGAGTGTTCCCTTTATTTCGGAGCTCACTTGAAGAAGTTTTTTATCGTTTGTTTCCAACTTATCAACGTAACGAAATTTGGTCACTTCTACTTTATTAGCCACCTGACTCAAGTCGTTTCGGATCAAGTCTACAATGGTCACATGCTCGGCTCTTTCTTTGATATCTTCCAATAAAATTTTTTCAGCGTTGACAATATCTGCATCAATGGTTCCTTTCATTGGATAGGAATAGACGTGATCATTCTGAATCTTCACAAAAGTTTCAGGCGAAAAAACCACGAATTGATCAGACACCAAGAGTTTGAATTTGGCATGCGAATATTGAAATATTTCTTCGAGTGAAAGGTTTGTTTCGATCGGGGTTTCAAAGGTCAGATTGGTCAGGAATGAATTTCCAATATTGATCTGTTCTATCACCTGATCGAATGCACGTTTGAAATTTTTGAAGGTGATTGGTTGTTTCGTGAAACGTACTTCTTTTGACGTACGACTTTTGGCTTGCGCGGTATCTTCAATAGCTAATTGAAATGAATGATTTGAAGTTTCAGATGTGTCTTCCTGAATGCACCAATTCTCACCTAAAAAATCACAGTAGAATGAAAACGGAATGCTTTCAGCTCCGAGCTTATTTAATTTTAATATGGCCTCACTCTTTGTCAGCATTCACTCTAATACCGAATCTTCTCAGCATTTTTTGCTCGTATTTCCAGAAGAAGTCAAATTGTCTAAAGAGAAAACCGTAGCAAAGAAGGATGATATTGTAAAATGGAAGTATAAGCACCCAATAAGCAATCTGAAACCAGAGCGGACGAACTCCATCTTCAAATAATAAATTGATCAAAGGCTTCTTTATCAACACTACAGTGGTTCCCGTGCAGGCAAAAACGACCATGATGATGACGAACTGCCAGTTGCTCTCAAGGTTCCATTTTTCTTTTAATCGCTCAATCCAACTCATTGATGAATGCCTGGAAGTCAGGCCATTTTGGTTTAGAAATTACTTTGACAGGCTCTTTTTTTACCGGATGCTCAAATTCCAGCTTGTAAGCATGTAAGTCGATGCTTTTGTCTTGGTTGGCCTTGGTGTTTCCATACTTGAGGTCACCACGGATAGAGGTTTTGTTTTCTCGCATCTGGATGCGTATCTGGTGCGGCCTTCCGGTTTCCGGCATCACTTCCAATAGCGAGATTTTGCTATGAGTGGCAATCATTCGATAGGAAAGAATCGCTTCCTTGGCATTGCCTTTTTGTTTGGTGTAGACGTGTGCCTTGTTCTTTTGAAAATCCTTGTCGAGCCAGTGCTTCAATACTTTTTCTGAATCTTCAGGGACACCTTCCACAATTGCCAGATAGCTTTTCTTAATTGTTCGGTCGCGAAACAATTTATTCACCCGCTCCAGCGCCTTGGAGGTTCTGGCAAAGATTACCAGTCCTCCCACCGGCCGATCGAGTCGATGACATGGCTGGCAAAAAACATTGCCTGGTTTATTGTATTTTCTTCGGATGTATTCGGTGGCCCAACCAGTAAGCGTGCCGTCACCTGTCTCATCTCCCTGCACCAACCACCCGGTTGGTTTTTCTACAATCAACAAATGATTGTCTTCATATATAATCGTTGGCTTTGCCATAAGGCCGCAAAATTAAACCATTGGGCCGTGCCATACATGGCTTAGTAGAAAACCTTAAAAGAATATCGGTTCTTGTCTGCCATAACCGTATCGGATACCATAGCTAATGGAAACTTCATGTGTGCCATAATTGCCATGAATAAGGTTATTGGTAGGCAGTTCGAAGGAATAACCAAGTTTTAAGTTTTCACCTAGTGCTAAAATCCCTAACACACCAAAGTGCTTCAGGTCTCTAACTGAGATTCCTGCCCACATCACATCCTCCAGGAACGCACTCAGCGTGACGTCAAAAGAGTACGTTTCTCCAGCCATCGACCGGATTAATGTTGTGGCTTTTACCGGGGTTTGTTGAATTTCTGCCGCAATGCCTGCGGTCAGGTAATAATGTCTTTTGTACCGCTCTGATTGTGTGGATCCATCTGTAATTGACACATTGAGAATACGAGGAGCGGAAGCACCGATGAAAAAATTTGGATTAAGTAGCATAAACCCAACGCCGAAATTTGGCTTTGTGAAATTGTCATGCCCATTGACAATTTCAGGATCATCAAAGAAGTCGAGGTTGACTTTACTGAAGTCATAGCCGAACTGAACGAACCCGCCCTGTATTCCCATCGCAAGTTTCGTGTTACTGTTGAATTTGATATTGTATGAAGAAGCAAACTGCACTTCGTAGTTGTTACTTACTCCAAATCGATCGTTTAAAACCACTGCACCAAGTCCGATTTTCCCGTCAGCAAGAGCAGATTGGGCTGTGATGGTATTTGTTCTGGGAGATCCTTCAATGCCGGCCCATTGGAAACGGCTGATTGCTCCAACAGACAACCGGTTGTAGATCCCAGCATAGGCAGGATTGATCATGAGCTGGTTGAACTGGTATTGACTGTACAAAGGGTCTTGCTGAGCGTGGGATGTCAGTGAAAAAAAAGCGAGTAAGATGACTAAGGTTTTTTTCATGACATCAATTTTTAATGTAAACAAAACCGGCCTCTCGCTTGCTGTTGGTAAGCTTTACCGTGTAATAGTAATTACCCGTTTGTAAGACTCCTCTGGAACCAACGTTGGCACTGCCTGTGAATACCCGATCGGTATTGTTGTATCCTTCCATTTCAAAGACTTTGACACCTTGTCGGTCAAATATTTCGACCAGATTATTTTCGTAGAATTCAATATTTTCGATTCGTAAAAAATCATGCTTTCCATCCTGAAGGGAAGTCACCACGTTGATTACTTTAATAGGCGGACCGATTACGCTTTGATCCGCTAGTACATAGTATCCAGGAGCAATATTTGCTGTGGTAGAAACGATTCCGGATTCGAGCGTTCCATCTATTGATGACACACCTAAGGCGTTCAAGATATTCTCATCGATAGTGGCAAATGCAATAACTGCTTCGTCTTCACTTTCAATGAATGATTCATTCAGCAGAGGTAAGCTGATGCCTTCTGCTGTCAACGCTGCACTGCCAATTACTTCCCAATACCTGTTGGGAGAATAAGCATCTAACTCTGAAGAAGTGCTTGCATCTAAAGGTGAGCTGAATGCCCGCACTCCAACAGAATCAGTTGCGTGAATATTGGATATCGACACAGGTATGTACTCGGTCTCGGTCCCAATGGGAAACATAAAGTCCCCATTGGAAGTGGTGAACAGAGCTCCGTCGATATACGCATTTTCATCTCCACCTGATATGGTTGCATTTTCGAGTAAAAGAAGTTTGGCGTCTGAGGTCAGTGATACAATTCCGCTGACTAGTTCGAGTGAATTAGATATGGAAAGGTTCCTTGTAACTACGATACCTGAAGAGTTGACAGCCAAATGATTGTAGCTGGAAGAGCCGGGATCAAAGATTTGATTGTTGCCGGAAAGGGTGAAGGTGCCGGAGACGGAGCGATAGTCACCACTGTTGCTCCAGTCTCCGGATAGTCTCAATGCACCTTCGTTGAGGATTAAACCACTGTTAGATGCGTTCCCCTCGACCATAAAGGGAACACCGGGATTAATCACTACTAGGCTACTTTCATTGGTAAATAGATTTTGTGCTTGTAGTTCAAATGTGCTACAGGATAGGATCCAGAGAAGTATGCTAAATCTTTTCATCATCATATCGATTTAGTCAACTTGAGTTACAGAGTAGCTTATTCGAACACCGTGCAGTTGCAGTGTGGATGAGTTGTCCCTGGCTGAAAAAAGCAAGCGATAGGAGTAATTGGTGTTGTCGATTGTCTGGGAGAATATGGTTGTATCGTCGAGTGCTTGGACCGCAGCGCTTTCGCTGGAAGTCTCTATCTGAGCCATATTGTTATTTGAGTTGATCACTCCAATTTGACTCCTGTAGAGGTTAACTCTGACAAAGTTGCTTGCAGTAGCATCGTTGTCCACTACCCAGGCTTCAACCTCGGTAACTACTGCACCTTCAGGAAGTTTTACAGGTGCAGTTGCGTAAGCCAGACTTCCACTTCCGCCTGAATAGTACGTGTATGGATTCGTAAAATTTCCAACAACTAAATCTACTGATCCACCATCAAATTTCATCAACTTAAAATCTGTTGGATGATATGTGATCTGGCGTGTCTGTGCAGAAGCATAGGTGTACGCATTTGTTTCTGGTATTTCTATGTCATTTGTGACAGTCAGAAGTCCGGTAATATCCACGGTGCTTTGTACATCAACCGCACCATTCAGTTCGGTGGTGCCCACCACGTCCAAACGGGCGCTTGGGGAAGACTGAGCAATTCCCAAATTACCGGTTGCATCAATGGTTAGGCGATTACCAAAACCCAATGATGCATTGTCGCTGATTTTAAACGAATTGTCGGTTGCATCCACTCCGACGACAAATTCATTGCCTCCGGGAATGCTAAAACTAATACCAGCATCACTAGTTCCTGCGCCCGAATTGAGTCTTAGTAAGGGTAAAATTGAATTGAGGTTGAACGATTGAATAGTCAGTTCTACATCGGATTCCGCATCTCCAATACCAACATTCCCTTCAAAATAATTGAAGTTTTCACCATTGGTAAAAATTCCATATTGCCTGCCGGAGGTGGAGCCAAACATATTTACTTGTAGACCGAAAGCATCACCTGAGCCGTCATGGTCAACATTGGTTCTGAAACCATAAATTATGGAGCTATTCGCTGCAGCGCCTCTTACATCGGAAAAAGTACCATATCTGGCTCCAGTCCCTGCTGAATTTATCTGGGAGTGCACCCCGTATGAAGCACCGTCTGTTGGACTTATTATGTTATAAATACCTTTTACATCTCCGGTTTCACTTGTCGTTCCCGTGATATCATTCCAAAGACCTGTTTTGGTAGCCGTTCCTTGATTGTCGAGTTCATTCATGATTCCAATCTTTGAAGCAGCACTGGTTGAGGTATTGGTTAATCTGGCAGTGCTCGATTCGGTCGAATTGGTTTGGACATGAAGTTGTGCATTTGGTGTAACTCCTACACCGAGCGTTCCCTGGGAGTCCATGATGATGCGATCGCTGCTACCAAGAGAATTCGCGCCACTTAATTTGAAAAATCCGTCTGTAGCATCAATTCCCATAGTAATGTTTGTGCCTGACCTATTAAAGTTGATTGAGGCATCCGAAGTAGCATTTGATTCTTGTATGGTTAGTTGAGGTGTAGTAGTACTTGGATTATTGGTACTAAGCTGCAAACTGGATGTTGGAATTGTTCCAGACCCAATGTTCACATTTCCGGTTGTGTAATTAATGCTTGTGCCATTGGTATTCCACTGGGTTTCGTTGATTGAGGACCAACTTGGAGATGAGCCATTTGTAGTGAGAAAATTTCCATTTTGACCAGTTTGAGTCGGTAGCTCAATTTCATTGGTCGCGCTGTTGTCATTGTTGGTAGGCACAGCCAAAGTGAAATTCGGATAAGTACCTGTGATTGTCACATTTCCTCCGTTAGCTAGTGATACCGTTTGATCTGGTGCCGTATTTGTGACCGCAAAGTCTTCACCCACATTGTTGATAGAGATTCCCGTTCCGGCAGAAACGGTTTGATCTTCATTGGTGGGGTCGTTGTCCAGGTTATTCGGAACGGCTAGGGTGAAATTCGGATAAGTACCTGTGATTATCACATTACCTCCATTGGCAAGTGATACCGTTTGATCTGGTGCCGTATTGGTGACCTCAAAGTCTTCACCCACATTGTTGATAGAGATTCCCGTTCCGGCAGAAACCGTTTGATCTTCATTGGTGGGATCTGCATCTGCATCATTTACAAGTGAAGATACATCGAGGGTATTTCCTCCGGTAATTGTAAGATCGGTTCCTGCGAGACTTATTGTTTGATTGTCTGTATTTGTTCCTGCGAATGGTGATAAGTCAACGTTGACTCCACTATTCGTTAATGAAAGTGTATTGCCCAAAAGAGTAAGATCCTGAAATTCGTTGGATGCATCTGCGTCTGCGTCATCTGGATTTTTTATGTAGCCAAGAGCAGCAATGTCTGCGTCGGATAATTGGGTGTCATCATCTCCATCGGCAAGGCCCGTCGGGACATTGGCAAGGCTGGCAAAGTCAACATCCGACCAAGAAGCTGTTGTGCCATCTGTTGTTAGATACCTATTATTTTGACCCGTTTGATCTGGAAGCGCATCAATATTTCCTGAAGCAATCTCAACCCAATCATCAGTCATCCAGAAGTAAAACTTTTGATCTTCCAGATCATAGATGAGCAGGCCATTATCTGTAGCTGAGAGATTGTTTGTGAACGCCGTGGCAGTCCTTTCAGCTGTCCTTAACCGTGGCACGAGCAACCCTTGGTTGGCATCAGGGGCAACTAGCTCCAATATGGCATTGGAATTGGGTGTTTCGGTTCCTATGCCAACTGATTGAGAGTAGGATTTTATGCACAGGGATAGCAGAGCTAATCCAAGGTAGCGGATGATTTGGTGTTTCATTACTAAGAACTTTTAGAGACTATCTAAACCAAATTATCCAACTAAAAATTAGATTAATAATATTCTAAGTAAACAACCGAAATTGTGAGTGAACGACATTAAAGGATAGCGATTCGCTCCTGAAAATCTGTTTTGTAGGATCTTCCAATTGGTATTTTTTCTTCTCCCAAAAAGGTATATCCTCCTTTGATCATAGTTATTTGATCTATTCGGGCAGCGAATGATTTATGCGTTCGCACAAAATCTGATTCGGGAAGTTTCTCCAGCATAGACTTTAGCGTCTGGCTGATTAAAAGCTCTTTGTCTTCACAAACAATTTTGGTGTAATTGTCCTGTGCTTCCAGAAATATTACAGAAGTCAACTCAAGCTGAATGGTTCCATTTTTTTCGCGGATGTAGATGGTTGAGTTTTCTTTGCTTTGATCTGATTTATAAAGGGCCATTTCCACGTTGATTCTTATATCATGCTGGTTGAATGGTTTGAGGAGGTAGGCCAACGGGTTGGTAACTTTTGCTCGAGCTACAGTAGTAGGATTGTAATACGAGGTGATGAAAATAAATGGTGATTGATGGGATTTATTGATCTCATGAGCCAGATCGATTCCATCTTTTTCACTGGAAAGATTGATGTCCAGCAGGATTAAATCAAACTCCATTTTTTCCAGTGCGAGCTGTGCGTCTCCATAGCTCATGGCAAACTCGATGGTATCAATTCCTAAATCCTCTAAAATGAAACTCAGGTCTTTGGCAATCAATGGCTCATCCTCTATAATAAGTATCTTTTTATCCATTTAGACCAATTTATACTTACCAATGTTGAGCATTACAGAAGTGCCACCTTGGGTATTTATTTGCAGTGTGGCTTTAAGCTTCATTGCTAAGGAATCGATCAGAACCATTCCAAATGACTTTTCGGAAGGCGCACTCTCAGAGCCAACACCATTATCGCTTATTTCAAGTTTTAGTTCATTACCAATCTCTTTTAAACCAACCTTAATTAATCCTTCTTCAGCCTCAGGGAAGGCGTGTTTCAGTGAGTTACAAATCAATTCATTTAAAATCAACCCGATTGGGATGATTGTGTCTACATCAATCATCAATTCGTCTATGTCATATTCAAACTCAATGTCTGTATCTGTAGAATAAGATTGCTTGAGTATCTCAGCTAAATCTTCGATGTATTCCTTGGCATTAACACCCGAAAGGTTGTTTTCCTGATAGAGTTTTTGATGAATAAGCGCCATGGATTCCACGCGTGTTTGACCTTCATTTACTGCTCCCAATGCGTTTTCATCGGTGATGAATCTGGACTGCATGCTGAGTAAGCTGGATACGACCTGAAGGTTGTTTTTCACACGGTGGTGAATTTCCTTTAGCAGCGTTTCTTTTTCGGACAAAGACTTAGAAATAATTGCGTTGGCTTTGGCCTTGGATCTAACTAAAATGAACAACATGACAGCTGCAAGAATGACCAGTGCTGAGATTAGCAGTAATATGTTTCGCTGGTTTCGTGACTGTTGTTGCTGGATTTGAAGTTTTACTATTTCATTTTCCTTTTGCTCGGTTTGGTACTTCTTTTCCAGATCATTTGTGATGCGCAAGCGCTCCTGATTTGTAATGGAATCATAGTCAACCTGATACAATTTTTGATAGTTGTATGCCTGAGAAAAATCATTCTGAGCAGCATAGAGCCGTGATGCAGCAATATTTCTTTTACTCCGTATGTTTATCTCATCATAGGTTTTTGATAACTCTTCGGCTTCCTTTAAAGTCCTTTCCGCTTTCGTATAATTTTTTAGTCCAGTGTAGGCGATGATAAGTCCGGTGAGATTGGTGAGCGTGCTGTGATGATCTCCGATTTTTTTGAAAAGTGGTAGCGCTTTGTTGATGTATATTAAACTGCTGTCGTATTCTCCTTTATACAAATAATTGTTGGCGAGCCCTTCATAGATTGATCGGGTAATCCAATCGTCTCCACTATTTTCGGCAATCTTTTCACCTCTTTTTAAGTATTTGTAAGCTTTATCCAACTTTTCCCATTTGTTAGAAATTGCAGCAAGATTGATAAGCGAAGCGGCCACTCCCAAAGAATCACCTAAAAGGCTATCGAGCATGATGCTTTTTCGATAATATTTCCAGGATTGATCCATGTCTCCGTTGTAAAAGAAGAGTACGCCAAGGTTATTATACACGCGGCTGAGCTCTGATTCATTACTGGAGGATTCGTAAAATGTAGCCACATCTAAGTACGTTTTCGCGGCTTTTTCAACCTCGCCTTTTATGTCATAAACAATCGCCAGCATACTCTTGGCGCGTGTGATTTCCAGCGGTGAATTTCTTTCTTCGGCAAGCTCCAATCCTCTAATGGCGTAGTATTCTGCTGAGTCGATATCAGAATATGAGTACTCCCAGGAGAGGTCAATAAGAATGGAATGTTGCTGATTTGAAGTGCTGGTCTTTAGGCGCTGTTTCAGACTGTCGGTCAATGTAGCGTTCTGACCAAATGCGGAAAAGCAGATCAGCGCAAAAATGGTGGCTAGGTATTTCATCTTTAAAGAATTAATCAAATTAATCAATCCTAAGGATATGACTAATCCGATTTAAAACCTTTTGCTAGTTCATTCATGGCAGGCTTATCTTCAGGTGTGAAGTTATGGTTGCCTTCATTGTCCCGTTCACTGGTTTGCCATTGCCAAATCATGACCCCTGTCATCCATTCCTGATCCCATACTTTTTCAAAGAAAGCCTGATAACAATACGCCTGAGTCTTTGTGGAAATTCGTTGGAAAATATTTTCTGAAAAATCTTCCCAGCCCCATGGATAACGTGCTGCATCGGGCGTGCTTTTGTAGCCGAGTTCCGTAAAAATCACCTTCCTGTTAAAAGCATTGCTGATGGAGTCAATTTCGATAAGATGTTTATTCCACCCGTCGATAACCTCGTCATAATTAGGGTAATTCCTATCTGCCAAAGGGAAATAAGCCTGGATACCGATGTAATCCAACTTGTTCCAGAAAGCGATTTCCTTATACTCACGGTCCCAGTTGGCTCCATAGGTGAGCCTGCCGGAGTACACCGTTCGGACGGTATCAATAAGTGATTCCCAGAATTGCGGACGCTTAGTGGTAGATATGTAATATTCATTTCCAACACAGAAGTAGGGAAGATCGTGATGCTCACTTACTTGCGCCCAAAAGAGGATAAATCTTTCGTATCGAGATTCCCATTCAAGCCATTCTTCTTCACTTTCCATCTCTATGTCTGCTCGCCATTTTCCATCACTAGGACTTGTTATCCATATGTGTGGTTTGATAATTAACTCAAGTCCACGTTTCGTTATCGCATCGATATACAATGTATAAAGTGAGTCTCTGCGGGTATTGCTTCCGCCATTTAATCCAGGTGAATTATAATCTTCCTGATAGGCATATGGCACGAGAACTATTTGTTCAATATTGGCCGAAACAATTTTTTGCAACTTTGCAGAATCAATTCCTCCAAATACATGCATGCCACGAATCCTTTGATCTTTTTGATGATAAAGCTGACTTGCATCAGAAGGATTATAAGCAGTTAAATCCCATTCATAATCAAATTGTTCGCTGTTTTGGTGCCAAATGGATAATCGTGCAAGCAGTATGATCGTAACCGCCGGAAAGATAAATGAATAGGCAAAACGTTTAGCCATTAGCTTGAAACTTCCCTTTTGATATCCGGCTATCCAAAACTTGACTAATCGGATAATGAAATAAGGGAGTGAGAGAAAGATCCAAAAAAGTGGTTCGCGTATAAACTGCCGTATGATTGGTTGTAGCCGCTCGAAATATTCGGAAAGTGAAAAATCGTTGACCATGAACAACACGCCAATACCCACGAGGATCAATGCAAAAGAAATGAGGAGTGATGCTCCAAACCAAAGGATTCTCTTCTTACTCATTCCCAAAATAAACGTTCAGTAAGCTGACAGGTTAGAATTCACTAATGAAGTGGAATTCAATATCCGGGAAGTTATCCTGCACCATCTGCAACCAGGCTTTGGATTCGGCCATAAACACCAGTTTGCCTTCTTTATCCTTTGCGATGTGGCGCTGCTTGTCTTTGATGAAAGCATCCAACTTGGATTTGTCTGAAGAGCTAATCCAGCACGCTTTGTAAATATTAACCTGTTCGAACTTAGCGTTGGCCCCATATTCATTGAGCAATCGATGTTGCAATACTTCAAATTGAAGTGCACCAACCGTTCCGACTACTTTTCTGGAGCCTAGCTCAAATGTGAAAAGCTGTGCCAAACCTTCGTCCATAAGCTGGTTCAGCCCTTTTTCCAGCTGCTTCGATTTCATGGCATCCATATTAATTACTTCACGGAACATCTCAGGCGAGAAGGATGGAATACCTTTATAGACACCTTTTTCACCTTCACTTAGTGTATCACCAATTTTGAGATTACCAGTATCGTAAAGACCTACAATATCACCGGGGAATGCCTCTTCCACCGTCTCTTTTTGCTGGGCCATAAAAGCTGTTGCATTTGAGAAACGAATCTTCTTGTCGTCTCTTACATGATAGTAGTTGCTGCCTCTTTCAAATTTTCCTGAGCATACGCGCACAAACGCGATTCTATTTCTATGCTTCGGATCCATGTTAGCATGAATCTTGAATATGAATCCGGAAAATTTCTTTTCGTTGGGAGTGATTTCGCGCTCATCTGTTTCCCGTGGTTTGGGTGGTGGAGCTATTTGCGTAAAGCAGTCCAATAGTTCCCGAACACCAAAATTGTTAACCGCACTGCCAAAGAAGACAGGTGCAACTTCACCTTTCAGATAGGTTTCCAGGTTGAATTCATCATACACACCATTCACCAACTCTATTTCTTCTCTTAGCTCTTTCACCAACGATTCAGGTAGTCGCTTATCCAATTCAGGATCAGCTACGCCTTTGATTTCCACTACATCATCTACTCGCTTTTGCTTATTAGGTTCGTAGAGGTTTACATTGTTTTCATAAATATTGTAAACCCCACGGAGCGTTTTCCCCATACCAATAGGCCAGCTCATCGGGCGGACTTTTATATCTAGCTTTTCTTCAATTTCATCAAGTAGTGTGAATGCATCTTGCCCTTCGCGATCCAGCTTATTGATAAAGCAGATCACCGGAGTATTTCGCATTCTGCAGACTTCCATAAGTTTTTCTGTCTGCTCCTCTACGCCTTTCACACAATCAATTACCATAATCACGCTATCTACTGCCGTGAGTGTTCTGTAGGTGTCTTCAGCAAAATCTTTGTGACCAGGTGTGTCCAGAATATTGATCTTGAGGTCTTTGTATTCAAATCCCATCACGGAAGTAGCCACTGAGATACCTCTCTGCTTTTCAATATCCATCCAGTCTGAGCGAGTGCCCATATCAATCTTATTGGATTTTACAGCTCCTGCTGTTTGGATGGCTCCACCGAATAATAGTAACTTCTCCGTCAAGGTTGTCTTCCCCGCATCCGGGTGGGCGATGATTCCAAAAGTTCTGCGTCTGCCTATTTCCTGCTCCAGTGTCATAATTGATCAAATTGAAGCGCAAAATTAGCTAATAGGTTTCAGCAACGCATCACGCACGAAAAGAATGATCTTTAAGTGCAATTAATCCAATAAATTTCCGTGACCAAACAACACCTATGGAATCAATAAAAAAACGAAACGCTGCTTTCAGAAATGAGCTTTTCAGGCATTTAGATGGGATTGCAATAGCGCCCGCGGCTTATGAGTTGGAAAGTCATGGAGTTCTCAAGCATCTCCTGGAGGTGAAAAGCTCCCGAATCGATGATTTGGCGAACAAGTTCAAGGCCAATCCGGGCTATTTAAATGTGGCTTTGAGACTTTTGGCGTCACAAGGTTGGTTGGATTATGTGGTTGATAATACCAGCAAAGAGGTTGTTGTCAATACAAATGGTAAAAGCGAGACCGCATTTACTCTCGCTCCACACTACAAAGAGGTGGTGGATTTGATGAAGTTTTCTGCAGACTTCCATCCAAGGAAATTTGAGAAGGAACCTTTTGAAGTTTGGAATCGAATAGCTAAAAAATTTGAAGGTGGTTATTTCCAGCTTTCAGGAAATAAAGATGAGCGCGAAATACAGGAGCAAATCCTAAAGCACATCGAAGGAATCCTCGTTGGGCCCAGCACGGTACAACTTGGAATGGGAGGCATGTTTCACAAATACTTCATGGAGATGTCTTTCAGCCCATCAGAGTATCATCAGGATCCTGAGAGCTTTGAGCAAATCCTAGATTTCTTTTCGCATTTAGGGTGGTTCGTGAAAAAAAACAGAACGTATAAATTCACTGAAAAGGGGCTCTTTTTCGCGAAGCGCTCTTCCGCTTATGGCGTCACGGTTTCTTATATACCAACCTTTCGAAACCTGGATGAACTCATCTTTGGAAATCCTGAAATTTTGAAAGTGGCTGAGGGACAGCCAGAAAAAGGTGTAGATCGCGAGATGAATGTTTGGGGCAGTGGAGGAGCACATGTTGCCTATTTTGAAAAAGTGGATGACATCATCATTGACCTCTTCAATAAGCCGATAGATGAGCAACCAAAAGGCATTTTGGATATGGGATGTGGAAATGGTGCCTTTCTTATCCATATTTTCGATGTGGTATTTCATAAGACCAGACGCGGAAAAATGCTTGAAGAACATCCATTATTCCTGGTAGGAGCCGATTATAATGAAGCTGCGCTCAAAGTAACTCGTGAAAATTTGATTAATGCTGACGTCTGGGCCAAAGTGGTGTGGGGAGATATTGGTGATCCTGAACGCCTGGATAGTGACTTAAAGGAAAATTATGAAATGAGCTTAAGTGACTTATTAAACGTGCGGACATTTTTGGATCACAACCGAATGTGGGAAGATGTAAATGAAAAAATAGAAAAGTCAAGCGTCTCTACAGGAGCATTCGCATCAAAGGGGAGACTATTAAGTAACGATGAGGTGGAGGCAAATCTCAAGGCGCATTTAAACAAGTGGAAGCCTTACATACGGAAGTTTGGGTTGATTGTGATTGAATTGCACGGATTAGATTCAAAGACAACTGCTGCGAATTTGGGAAAAACCGCAAGCACGGCATACGAAGCAACTCACGGCTTTTCTGATCAATATATCCTTGAGGTTGATAGCTTCGATAAGGTCATTGGTGAGACAGGACTCTCCATCGACCCGACTCATCGGTACAAGTTTCCTAATTCAGAATTAGCAACAGTTAGTATTAACTATCTAAAATAGCTTGTAAACCCTTTCGGTATTTCCGACCAATTGGGATGATGAAACCACCCACCACCAGATCATTGTAGGTCTGTTTCTCAATCATTCGTGTGTTAATGATAAAAGACTTGTGCGATCGCACGAAATAGTCAGGCAAGGAATCTTCTGCTTGAGATAAACTTTGCCGGATCATGTGCTTCTTTTTTGCATGGTAGATCACATAATTACCATCGCTCTCCACGTGAGTTAGCTCCGATGGCGACAGATGAATCGATTGGGCACCGTCTTTAATAACAATCTTAGGTTCTTGCTTTTCGTGTGATTCGCTTTTTTGCCACGCCTTGATAAAACCAAACATGACTGCAGGCAAGTAGAAAAAGATGAAGTTCATCAAGATCTGACCCCAGACAATTTCAACGATTACCTCTTTGCTAATTGTCCAGTAATGAAGAGCGAAATAGCCAGAATCGAGAGCAGCTTCAATAAGGCTGAATTTGAAGAAAATGATGAGCGTGTTTTTCGCTCGATTCCATATGTTCATGAGGTCAGCTTGCTGAAATTCAGTAGAACACTCATAAAACAAAAGCGCATTTAATACCAGACCGTATAAGCTGGGGATTAGCAATGAAAAATCATCACTATGAAAAGGCCCCATGGTCACCCGCCAGTCCGGGATATTTATCATGATTAACCCCACAAACCAAACAATGGTGTGCACTTTTTTCTCCTTTGAAGATAGAATGGAAAATGAGTTAGATAGCTTCATTTATCGCAATAATAGTTGATCACATACAAAATCTGGTCGTTTGTCCCAGGCATGTTTCCTGTGCCTTGCGGCTTGCATCATACCCACGAATATTGTTAAATCAAAAATCAAATACAATGGAAAAATTACTAATGATTCTAATGTTTGGGTGGTCAGCTATGTGCCATGGACAACTCAAAAAACTGTATAATAGGGAGGCTTCTTATCAACATTTTAATGGTGTTGCGTTAATCAAGCAAGCTGACAGTGTAGTATTCAAAAAATCTTATGGGAACAAGGATCGGGAAAATCCTATTGAACTCAACACCCGATTTGATATTGGATCTCTTACTAAGCAATTTACAGCTGCAGCCATACTTCATTTGGTTCAGAAAGATAAGTTGAAGCTTCGGGATCCAGTTAATAAACATTTAGGTTCACATGCATCGGACCGATGGAAAAAGGTTACGATCCATCAACTTCTCACACATACTTCCGGCGTTCCGAGCTTGTACCAAACTGAACAAGGATTAGAAATCTTCTTTCCTAAGGAAACAGCGATAGCATTGGAGGATCTTATCGCGCGCTTCAAGGATGCGAAATTACTTTTTTCACCAGGCGAAGAGTTTAGCTACAGCAACTCTGGCTATGTTTTATTAGCCACAATTATTGAGCAGGTATCTGGTCTAACATACGAAGATTACATGGAGAACATGTTCGATAAATATGGTTTGAACAGCACATCGTTTACCAGAGATACACATGCTGCAAACCCATTTTACGGGTATAGAAATGATCTTTTAAAACCAGCGCCTATTTATCACAGGTCATGGCTAAAAGGTGCTGGAGGTGTTTATTCCACAGTCGACGACCTATCTAAATGGGTTTATGTTATTACTTCTGAAGAATTCCTGGATGACGACCTCAGAGAGTCTTTTTTGAAATCACACACAAATGCAGGTTACGGATATGGCTGGCAATTTGAGCAAGATCACATTCAGCACGATGGCGGAAATGCGGGTTTTATCAGTTTCCTCAGCTTCAATCCGAACACTCAAGATCATATAGTGATTTTAACAAACAGAAGTTTTGAAGACATTCGGATGTTCGGAAAAAGTGCAGACTATGTGCGGGAGTTGGTCAGTAAAACCTGGGCATCAATGGATGGAGAAGCAGTTGACGTTTTGCCTGCGATTAAAAGTGGACAGTTGACAACTGGTGGTTATTTAGTTGGAGAAGAGATTGTCGAAGTAGAAAAGAATGATACAAGTCTTGTAGTATCTGCCAGTAGCACATATCCTTCACGAATGATCTTTAATACACCACTGAATGGTGAAGATGATCAGACGCTGAAAATGATTGAGATAGCCAAACTGCTTCAAAAGGGAAAATATTGGAGTTTAGCAAGTCATTGCGACGGAGAAATGAAATTCGTGATGTATTCCGGGTTGATGTCTGTTGGGATGCGAATGATGAAAAAGCAAGTGGGCAAGATGACTCAGATTATTCCATATTATGTAGAGGAAGGGCATGGCTTGCTACGCATGAAGGGAACTGAGGGCATACTTGACCTTATCGTCTATTTTGATGAAGAGGATAAGATTCAAGGGATTTTCGAGGATGGAAATTATGATATAGATAGGCAGATGGAGATGCTGGCGTATCCGATTGGAAATAATTTATACTACCTCGATGGTCTTCCTTATGGTGAAAAATCAGCCACCTTAAAAATCATGGATGAGAAGATTGTATTTTATCAATTAGATAGATCTGTCACTGGAACGCGTAAATGATTTTAGAAACACCAATCTATTTAGGTTGGTGTTTTTTACTTTCACAGCATGCGAAAATCCTCCCGTTACGTCCTCTACCTGGTGCTTGGCTTCATTATCTATCAAATCATTGATTCGGGAGAAACTGGCCTCACGCATCAAGACGCAAGGAACGTGCTCATTGTTGCTATTGTGGTGGTTTTCATTCTGTTATTGGTCATTCGAATGATTAAGAACAGGTATGACAATGGAGAAGAATAACTTATGCTTTTTTACTCAAAAAGAGTACGCCATTTTTAATTGCATGAGCAATCATAAATAGGATAAACAAAACCACTCCGATGATTATGGGTAAAATGGCTCCAAATGTGAGCATCATTCCCAAGACAAATCCCAAGAAAATCTCTGGCCGATACAGCAGAATGAAAAGAGACAATAAGATGCCGCCCAACATCATGTAGAGCATGAGGTTTTCTAAGCCGAAATTCCAGGAAAGTGACATAATGATGCCAAATAGAAGTGCAGCTCCAAAAAAACGAAATTGAATTCGGTCCACAAATGTGGAAGCTGATGATTGATTTTTGATCAGAATGAGCGTAATCCATGTCATTGCTGGGATCGTCAGCAATCCCAACCAATTGGAAAAACCAGGTAAATCTTTATCGTGAAGCAAATAGTGTGTGGCTACACCTCCGTTCAAATATTCTTGAAGCAGAATCAAGCAAAATGCCAGAGTAGATATTCCAGTGATTAAAAGACGATTATTAAAACTTAGGTTGAAGTTCATTTTTTTAATGATGATAGTCTACACTGCTAACGCGTCTATTTAATACAGTAAAAAATTTAATGCTTAATGGATTATTTAGACCTTAAACGGGCGACAAATTGCTGCCATTTTTCTCAAGAATGAGGATTTTACTACCATTTTTTCAGGTTGTTTGCAAAAAGCGACTGTGTCGCCTGTCAATGTGTCACAATTTTTCCTTTGGCACATCCATTGATAAATCAAAAGTGAAACTTGAATAAACGAACAATAGATAAATCATAGAAATGGGAAAAATCATAGGTATCGACTTAGGAACTACCAACTCTTGCGTCTCAGTAATGGAGGGGAATGAGCCGGTAGTGATCCAGAATAGCGAAGGAAGAAGGACGACCCCATCTATCGTGGCATTTCTCGATGATGGTAAGGGCGAAAGAAAAGTGGGTGACTCTGCCAAAAGGCAAGCGATCACCAATCCTCAGAATACAGTAAGCTCTGTGAAGCGATTCATGGGTAAGAAGTTTTCTGAGGTAAAAGCAGAAATGAAGAATGTGTCTTACGGACTGGAGTCTGGAAGCAATGACACAGTACGTGTGAAGATCGGCGACAGAATGTATACTCCACAGGAGATTTCTGCGATGATTCTTCAAAAAATGAAATCTACAGCTGAGGATTTCCTTGGACAGGAAGTGAAGGAAGCTGTAGTAACAGTGCCTGCATACTTCAACGATGCAGAGCGTCAGGCTACCAAAGAAGCGGGGCAGATTGCAGGTCTTGATGTAAAAAGAATCATCAACGAGCCTACTGCTGCGGCATTGGCTTACGGTCTGGATAAGAAAGATCAGGACATGAAAATAGCAGTGTATGACCTTGGTGGTGGTACATTCGATATTTCAATCCTGGAGCTAGGTGAAGGCGTATTTGAAGTGAAGTCTACAAATGGCGATGTGCACTTAGGTGGAGACGATTTTGATGGTGTGATCATCAAGTGGTTGGCTGAGGAGTTTTTGAGCGATGAAAACATTGACTTGAGAAAAGATCCAATGGCACTTCAACGATTGAAGGAAGCTGCTGAGAAAGCAAAAATTGAGCTTTCAAGCTCTTCTGAAACGGAAATCAACTTGCCATACATCATGCCTGTAGACGGTGTGCCAAAGCACTTGGTAAGAAAATTGACTCGAGCGAAGTTTGAGCAATTAGCTGACGATTTGGTGAGACGATCAATGAAGCCGGTGGAAGCTGCTTTGAAAGATGCAGGTCTATCTACTTCAGAAATTGACGAAGTAATCTTGGTTGGTGGTTCTACACGAATCCCTAAAATTCAGGAAGAAGTTGAGAAGTTTTTCGGTAAGAAGCCTTCCAAAGGTGTAAATCCGGATGAGGTTGTGGCTATCGGTGCTGCGATTCAAGGTGGCGTATTGACTGGTGAAGTGAAGGATGTGCTCCTTCTCGACGTTACTCCACTATCTCTGGGTATCGAAACCATGGGAGGTGTATCTACGAAATTGATCGAGTCTAACACCACGATTCCTACCAAAAAGTCTGAGACGTTCTCGACTGCTGCTGACAACCAGCCGTCAGTTGAGATCCACGTTCTTCAGGGTGAACGACCAATGGCGAAAGACAACAAGTCGATCGGTAAGTTCCACCTGGATGGCATTCCACCAGCGCCGAGAGGTGTACCTCAGATTGAGGTGACATTCGATATCGATGCAAATGGTATCCTGAATGTAAGTGCGAAAGACAAAGGCACAGGTAAAGAGCAGAAAATCAGAATCGAGGCATCGTCAGGATTGACTGATGAGGAAATCGAGAAGATGAAGCAAGAAGCTGAAGCAAATGCGGAAGCAGATAAAGAAGCCAAAGAGAAAGTGGAGAAAGTGAACCAGGCAGACTCAATGATCTTCCAGACAGAGAAGCAATTGAAAGAGTTTGGGGACAAGCTTTCTGAAGGCAACAAAACTGCGATAGAAGGTGCATTAACTAAGCTGAAAGAAGCACATGGTAAGCAAGATCTTGCGGAGATCGATGCGGCACTTGAAGCGATGAACAATGCATGGCAGGCAGCCTCTCAGGAGATGTATGCAGCACAGCAGGAAGCTGGCGGAGCGGAAGCTGGTGCAGAAGGCGCTGATCCAGCTGCCGGTGCTTCAGAAAATGGTTCGGCAGACGATGTTTCTGATGTAGAATTCGAAGAGGTAGAAGAAGAGAAGAAATAGCCGCCCTCGGCGGTTGAATCTATCTGATTTTTACCCTGGATATAGATTGAATAACCCTTCTCGAGAAATCGAGAAGGGTTTTTTTGTTTGAGCACATCACCCAACTTTCAATACAAAAATGCACCGCGTAACAGGATACACCGGATACGCATCGCAAGGTATTCTGATCGTCTTTACAACTTTCAATTTCAGTTTTCTGAATAACCTCAACCAGCCGATTTCTGATCGGAACGAATCACCCTTGGCCCAGGGAGATGTATTCAGATGAATGTTCCCTAGAAGCGCATCGAGCTTCGACTCTACAATATCTTCTCCAATTACAATATGGTTTCTGGAAATTCGGATGGCTTCTCTAAGTAATTGAATCTGGCTGTTGGTATGATGCAATACAAATAGGAATAGAGAAGTGTCAACGCTCTTGCTCAGCAATGGGATTTTTCGACCATCGAACAACTTGATATTTACACCTGATTCTGACTGATCAACCACGTCCAGCGGAATTGTTTTGTGACCATTTCTATCAAGGTAATCGCTAAACCAACCGGTACCCGCACCAATGTCTGCGCAGACGTTTCCATAAAACTGCTTAATGCTATCATACTTATAACTTCTTAAAAAGTCTCTGCGAATTTTAAAAAGCTTACACATAACTATTTTTAGAAAATTAATTACTACCATAACTTTTAGAATGTTTTGAAAATTGATGTTTAGTTAAAAAGGTGAAATTTGAATGTTAGTCACCTTAAAAAGACTTGACCACTAAAAAATAATTTGGTAAATCAGGTGTTTACTAATATTTAATTAAATCTGATACGATTATTGCAAAATCATCGTTTGAAGTGGTTGGGCACGCATTATTAAATCACTTTTGGAGGAAAACTTACTGAAGAAAAGTAAATAAACTGGCAGGCTAAATTTGAAGAGTGTAAGGTCATTTGCAATGATGTACGGCGAGGTGTTTAGGTGTTAAGAATGTTTTTACTCTAAACACAAACCTATGAAACCAAACCTATCATTAATTATGAGTCTGCTATGCTTTTGTATCCAGGCACAGGAAAAAGAATTTGACAAAATGGACTTCATGGTAGGTGATTGGCAGTTTGATGCCAGCTCTATGAATCCCGACGGAACCTACACCACCAACCAGACTTTTTTCACTAAGTGTACGCTTCTTTTCAACGAAACATCCCACAAGGATGACTTCTTTTATAAAGATCAAAGTGGAAATATGATTTGCTTCGGCACCACCATACGAACATATAATGAGGGCGAAAAACAGTGGGAGATGCTCTGGCTAGGAAATAACTTTTCAGTTACCACACAAATGGTGGGCGAATACAAAGACGGCAATTTCTATTTTGACGGAAAAGGCAAAGACCAGCGAGGCGAGTACCTGGAGAAGATCACCTTTTATGATATCTCCGATGAGCAGTATAAATGGAAGATGGATCGCTCGTATGATGGAGGGGAAACCTGGCTAAAGAATTACTTTAGCTATACCGCTTCAAAGGTTCAGTAGCCACTTCCCTTTCAGGCCAAACAGACGTGCGAGGATAATGTGGATTTGAAAAATGTGATCTGTAAATTATAGATTAACTTAATGATGCAAATCCACCATTCAAGACGTCCAAGTGAGGAATATTTTGGCCTTATGTATCTTATTTCTGTCATTCGCAGGCAATAGTCAAACGGAGCTGGACAGCCTGAAAAGGGAGGCGGCTTTCAATGACTCTGACAGCTTGAAGGTGATAGCGTACGTACAGCTGACCATTAAATACAATCGGATAAACTACGATTCAGCACTCAAGTATGCCATGAAAGCACAGTCGCTTTCAAGAGAGTTGAAAGTAGAAAACTTACTGGCTAGAGCTAAATTCCGGACAGCCACAGTATACATCCAGAAGAATGAAACAGAACTCGCGAATGCCGAGCTTGACTCGGCAATAGCCATTTGCCACAGAACGAACTACCGAAAAATTCTCTCATATGCCAAGTTGGAGAAAGCAAGACTTTTGCATAACGTTTCAAACTATGAAATGGCCGTCTCCAATTACTTTGAAACATTAGCCATTGCCGAGGAACTGGGCGACAGAAATACGCAAGCTAGAATAAAAAACTACTTGGCCTCCATTTACAATTATCAGATGCAGTATGATCTGTCTCTCAAGTATTACAAGGAAGCATTAAGCCTTGTAAAGGAGCTGAACTTCAAGCCGGGCATTTCGGCTATCCTAACCAATTTGGGAGACACCTACTTATCATTAAAAGCATACGATAGTGCCATTATTTATCAGCGAAAGGCGCTAAACATCAAAAAAGAATTGGGAGATAAACTGGGTACAGGAAGGGTGTATAATAACCTGGGAAATGTCTTCACATCATTAAGTGCTATTTCAAACCTTGATTCAGCCAGCTATTATTTTCAAAAAGGATTGGTAATAGCAGCGGAAATCAAGGACAAGAATTTAAAAGCGCTATCGCTTTACGGTTTGGTCCGTGTTCATTTTATGAAAGGTAATTTCGCAGAAGGCGAGCGTTTAGGCATTGAGCTTGTGAAAGAGACCGAGTCGCTACGGGATTTACCTCTGGCAAGCCGCAGCTATAGTTACTTATCATTGATATATGCTGCCCTTGGAGAACCTATGAAATCCATTACCTATAGAGAAAAAGGCAATGCATTAGCCGATTCATTGCTCAACAATGAGCGCGCTAAACTCACCCAGGAAATTGAAGCGAAATATCAAAATGAAGCTCAACAAAAAACAATTGCGTTATTAGAAACCGAAAATGAACTTCAGGAGCTGGCCATCGCCAAAAGGCAAAATGAGCGAAATGGACTGATTATCCTCGCCATCATCATTCTATTGGTTTTGGGCCTGATCATAAATCAGTACCGCATAAAGCAAGTAACCAACGTGCGGCTCAGAGAGCTTGACAGACTTAAATCAACTTTTTTTGAAAATCTTTCTCATGAGTTTAGAACACCATTGAGCTTGATAATGGCACCCTTGAAGGATCGTATGAAAAAGGAGCTGAACGATGAAGACAGAACGTTGCTTAGTAGTGTACTTAGCAGTGCGAAAAATCTGGATGAGCTGATAAAGCAGCTTCTGGATCTAGCCAAGCTAGAGAAAAACAAAATCGAACTGAATCCGGAAGCAATTGACCCTTCCCGGTTCTTTCGGGTAATTGCAGCTTCGTTTGAATCGTTGGCTGAAATGAAAGAAATTTCATTTGAAGTAGATATTCCTGAAGAAGAGCAATGGCTGGTATTCGATCCTGATCTGGTAAAAAAGATATGCAACAATCTGTTGAGCAATGCCTTTAAGTTTACGCCAGTCAATGGCAAGATTCACTTTAAGGTAGTATTTGATAATTGGCTGAGTATTCAGGTTGCAGATAGTGGCCCAGGGATTTCTTCGGAGGATCAGAAGTTGATTTTTGACCGGTTCTACCAGGTTGACGGGCCAAAAGCCTCAGGGACAGGGATCGGCCTTGCACTAACGCACGAACTTGTAGAAAAGGCTGATGGTAAGATTAGCGTTGAGAGCACATTGGGAAAAGGTACCTCTTTCGCCGTGACCTTGCCAGCTGAATATACATCACCACAGTCTTCAAATCAGAAGACATATGAAGCAGCAGAAAATCAAGTACTGCACCACGAAACAGCTTACTCTGAAGAGAAGCAGAACCTATTGATCATTGAAGACAATGATGACCTTAGATCTTATTTGCAAGGATTATTTAAGGAAACATTCAATATTTATGCGGCCTCAAATGGAAGAGAAGGCATATCGATCGCCATGGAAACCATCCCTGACCTGGTGGTTAGTGATATCATGATGGATGAAACAAGTGGATTGGAAGTATGTCGGACACTCAAACAAGACGAAAAGAGCAATCATATCCCGATCATTCTTCTTACTGCCCGTTCAGATCAACAAACTAAAATGGATGGTATTCAGCACGGAGCGGATGCCTGTATCACTAAACCTTTCGAGCCAGACGAACTAAAAGCTGTTGCTGGTAATCTGATTGCTCTTCGGGAGAAATTACGTGAAAAATATAAGAGCATCGGAGATGGGTTAAACAAACCTCCTGATAGACACCCCTTCGTCGCAAAATGTGAGCAGATTGTACAAAATCATCTTTCCAATGATGCGTTTAATGTGGACGACTTCACGAAAGAAGTGGCAATGAGTCGCATGCAGCTTCACCGAAAACTAAAAGCGCTCACCGGTTTGTCAGCCACAGGATTTGTGAGACACTACCGCCTTTTCAAGGCAAGAATATTGCTCGAAAAAGGAGAGCCAGTTTCTCAGGTAGCGTATGCTGTAGGCTTTTCCAGTTTGCCCTATTTCACGAAGGCCTTTAAGGAAGTTCATGGTCTGGTGCCCTCTCAGATAGCCAGAAAAGAGGGAAAGGTTACATAAGGATAAAAGGTTGATACATCTTTTATATCCATTCAAATACTAATTCTTGACTTTAGTACCACCTTAATCGATGCATATGAAAACGCTCATTTCAATTCCTTGCCTTTTACTTGCAATCTTCACTTCAGCTCAAACTTCCTTTCAAACGCCTGACACGTATCAGGTAGATTACGCCCCAACATCAATGGCGCTGGGAGATTTCAATGAAGATGGCTTCATTGATCTGGTAACAGGAAACTCAGACTCGAACAGTGAAAGCCTAAGCATACTTATCAATGATAAATCGGGAGGTTATTCAGACCGAACGGATATTGACCTGACGGATGGACCTCAAGAGGTAATAACAGCAGATATCAATGGAGACGATCACCTGGATTTAATTGTCACGATAGACAATTTGGATCAAATAGCTGTGTTGCTCGGAGATGGGGAAGGGAATTTTGGAAGCCCTGCTTATTTTACCACAGGTACAGACACCACTCCATACGGACTGGTAGCCGGCAATTTTAATGCAGATGCTTTTCCCGATATAATTACTGCCAACAGGGATGGCGATAACATCTCCATACTTGCAGGCGATGGGTCAGGCAGCTTTGGCACTCCGAGCTTTATCAGCGTTGGAGAATCACCTTGGGATATCGTTTCAGGATTGTTTGATGATGACGAGCACCTGGATATTGCGGTGGTAAATACGCTGGATGATAATCTGATGGTTCTGTTAGGTGAAGGTGACGGGACATTCCCTACCACAAATACAGTAGATAATTTCTTCGCTACTAAAATAGAACTAGCCGATCTCAACAATGACGACAACCCGGATATTTCAGGAAATAGCTCCTCTGCATTCATTACTGTACTAGGAGACGGTTTAGGAAGTTTTGGCACACCAACCAATATCAGCTATTGCGAAGGCCCTGGACACACAGGCGATCTGGATGGTGATGAAAATGATGATGCAGTATTCTTTACACGTGATTTTGCCATCTACACAGCAAAAGGAGATGGCTCAGGGGTATTAACTTATGATGTGAAATACCATATGATGGCAGGAAGCCAGGGGACGTTGCTGATAGCTGATGTTGACAATGATTCAGATATGGATATACTCGTTGCAGGCGCTATTGGCAGTCTGTCTTCAGACCAATTTTTGACGGTTTTGAAAAATAATGGAGACGGTTTTTTCAACGCCCCCATCCAATATCCCATATTGCCACTCGAAGGAAATTATGAAGGTGCATATGCGCTGGTCAAGGGAGATTTTGATGAGGATGGGGAAATGGATCTGGCAGCTACCAGCCATGAAGATGACCAGCTTGTATTGATATTTGGAAATAGTCTGGGGAGGTTCACACTTCCGGTCGCACTCGCTACCGGAGATGACCCGAGGGATTTATTGACCGGTCACTTCAATGAAGACGACCATCTGGATCTGATTACGCTCAATTGGAACTCAGATAACATGCGGCTCCATTTGGGAGACGGGGAAGGAAACTTTACTGCGGGCTCTAATTTTGCAACATCCTCCACGTCTCTCAATTTTGATACTGCTGATTTTAACAATGATAATCACTTGGATATAGTAGTATCAGGTGGTTCTGGCAATAATTTTGGCTTCTTCGCCGGCGATGGAATGGGTGGGTTTGCTTCGCCGGTATATACCGACCTGACCTCTTCGGTTTACGATGTTCGCGCGCTGGATGCCGATGAAGATGGAGATATGGATGTGGCTGTCAGCCAGAATTCCCTGGGGGAGGTAGTGATTTTTATCGGAGATGGAGCTGGTAATTTTTCTAACGATGCAAACTACGACACAGGCGATGCTTCCTGGCTAGAACTTGGTGATATCAATAACGATTCTCACATAGATATTTCAGTAGCCAACTCCAATAATGTTCTACTGGGGGCAGGAGATGGAACATTCTCAGTTCAACCAATTAGTGGCATTGGAGGCACCACACATTTTTTGATAGAAGATATGGATGTGGATGGCCAGCCGGATGTCATAACAGCATCTCAGAGCGTATCGAGTTCCTTTGGCGCAGGTGCAGTTATTGTTCATTCGCTCAATGAATCTTTGAGCGTTGTAGATTCATGGGAACAGGATGCAGGTTCGCTTGGCGGGTTCAAAGCTTTGATTCATGATTTTAACCATGATGGCCTGCCCGATATTGCATCCACAGATGTCAATTACAACGGAATATGGGTGTTGCTCAACAATACTGAAGCTGGATGTGATGAGCCAGTGATCACGGGAAGTTCCGGCAACCCACCAACATTGTGTGTAGGAGAGAGTACCACATTGAGCGTGACAGCTTCTGGTGATGATTTGGATTATCAATGGTCTAAAGATGGAGACCCAATCACAGGTGAAGATTCAAACTCGCTAATGATAGATGTTATCAGTGAAACAGATGCCGGCCTCTACAGTGTGCAGGTAACCAATAGCTGTGGATCCGATGGTTTGAGCTTTACGCTAAATGTAAATGCAACGCCTTCACAGCCTACCACTAACGGAAACTCTGGATGCACTGCAGAAACTGTAGAGCTAACCGCTTCAGGCGGATCAAATGGCAACTATCGATGGTATGATGTCCCTACCGGGGGAACTGCAATTTCAGGAGCAGTAAACGGCACCTATACTACGCCTACACTTTCTGCAACCACTAGCTACTATGTTTCCATTACTAACGGAGTTTGCGAGAGTGCTCGCACGGAGGTCGTAGCAAGTATTGTATCAGCTGCATCCATAACAAGCCAGCCCGGTGACCAAACTGTAGATGAAGGAGCTGCCGTCAACTTTTCAGTCACGGCCACTGGCGAAAATCTAACCTACCAATGGCAAAAAGATGGAGTGGGTATCTCTGGAGCCACCTCCAGTACACTTTCACTTACCTCGGTTAGCCTTTCAGATGGAGGCACCTACCTCTGCAATGTCACGAATGATTGTGGTACCATACCAAGCGATGAAGCCTCACTTACTGTCAACGAAACGAACCCCAATCCCTTGAGTGCCGTCAGCATTGAAAATCTGTCAGTCTACCCCAACCCATCCTATGGACAGCTCCACATTGATGGCTTGCCGGCAGGTCTGGGATGGTCGATCACCTTTATAGATCTTTCAGGAAAAAAAGTAGCAGAATTAAAATTTTCGGAACGAAGTAATACCCTCGATATATCTTCATTATCAAGGGGAGTTTATTGGGTAGACATTTGGAATGGCCGGGAAAGAATACATAGTCAGAGAATGGTATTGAAGTAATTTTCTGAAGCCACCTATTGTATGAAAACATTTCTAAAAATATCCGGCTGGGTACTTCTCATTCTATTGAGTCTATATTTCTACCTGGAAAGTGTGACTCCTTATTTTCTCCGGATTCTGGAACCAAGGAAGTTAGCTATCGAGCCCTGGCTGATCGCCCATTTTGCTGGAGCATTTTGCACGCTGTTTATTGGCCCACTTCAACTTTGGCCCAGGTTCAGAAAAAAGTATCCTTCCACCCACCGCACCTTGGGTAAAGTTTACATCGGGGGTTCTTTGCTGGGAGCAGTCACGGTGTTTTACCTCTTGTTCAATGGCTATCCATTGCCGGGCGGAATACCCTCTCTATTTGTGCTTGCCATGCTATGGATGTTTGTGACGATAGCAGCCTGGGTTTGCATCAGAAAGCGTGATATTGACAATCATAGAAAGTTTATGATTCGAAGCTATGTCTTCGGGTTGGCCTTCGTATTGATTAGGGTATTCAATCGACTGGATGCTTTCGGGTTTCCGGCTTTTCCGTTTATCGAAGACGAAATGATGCGATATACGCTTTACGAATGGGTATGCTGGGTCTATCCGCTAGTAATCACAGAGATGGTTTTTGTATGGTGGCCTATGGTGAAAACAGATCAAAAGCCAGGGTAATATGAACAATACTAGTAAAGCAGAAAATCGGTTTTTTCAGGCTACTTCCATTTGGTATTTACTAACCGTTTTTTGGGGATTCGCACCTTCTTTCTATTTACTAAAGCTCGTGGAAGAAGCGGAACCCTTGCCTGTTCATCTTGTCATCCATGGTGTCGTTTTCACAATCTGGATTTCACTTTACGTTGTTCAGGTTTTCTTAATCAGATCCAAGAATTACAAGCTCCATAAGTCATTGGGTTTGTTCGGTCTTTTTGTTATGATTTTGATGATACCGACAGGGTTGTTTCCAGTTATCTACAAGTACTATTCAGGTTTTTCTTCCATTGATGGAGTCGGACACAATGTCTTTAGATTATCCTTCGGGTATCTTTTTTTTGCGCTTGCATTTAGATATAGAAAGCAGTCTTTTATACACAAACGGCTGATGCTTGGATGCATGGTGATGCTGATGAGTGCAGCCATTTTCAGAATCTCATTTGATTTAGGAATGGAAAACAGTCAAATATTTAATAAAGGATTACAGATACTGCCGCCAGTAGCTTTGTTTGTTTTTGATTTAGCAAAACATCGCAAAATGGTACTTATTGACCTTCTTTCAGTAGCAGCTGTTTTTGGTACCTATTTTTTGGCAGATTACTTCTGGTTATCTGATTTAGGTGAAGGAATCATGGATGTGCTAATGATGATTTTTGTTCATCCATTTGTATGATTTAAATCTAAATGGTTTTTTTATGACTTGTCAAAATTTTAAAAGTGAAGCTATGAAACGCATTGTTCCTTTGTTCATGATCTTACTCTTGTTGTCTTGTGGTGTTTCGGAAAAACCTTCTTTTGACCTTATCATCACCAATGTCAACCTCATAGATGGAACAGGAACTCCTATTCAACAAGGAGTAAATGTGTATGTCAAAGATCGTTTGATTGTGAAAATTGAATCTGGAGCTCTCGAAGGAGAGGGAGGAGTGGTAGATGGCACAAGCAAATTCCTTATCCCGGGTCTTTTTGACTGTCATGTGCATCCCGGAGATTTTTCAGAGGAGTTTCCCGTCCTGATGCATTATGGCATCACATCCATATTCATTCCAGGTGGAAGCTCATGCAACGATGAGGTTTTTGCTCAGATGCGTGCGATTGGCAGTCAAGATTCCATACCTTCTCCACGAGTTTTTCATAGCAGCCATCATTTCACCATGGAAGGTCGCCATCCTGTAAAGACATATGCAAGTAGTAAATGGGTGGAAGGTGAAACAGTATTTTATCTAAGAGATACCGCACAGATTTCACGACTTGTTGGACAGGTATCTAAGCAACCAATATTAGGAATTAAACTGACTATTGAAGATGGACCAGCTCCACCTTTCGTAGAGAGAATACCACAGGAGTTTATTGTTAAGACGGTCGATGAGGCGAGTAAATATGGGTTGGAAGTCTTTGCTCATGTGAGTGACAATGAAGAGCTACGAATGGCAATTGATGGAGGAGCACAGAATTTGGTTCATTATACAGGAGTCAATATCAATCCTGAAGACACGGCCCACTTGGCACTCATTCAAAGAGCAAAGGAGCTGAACGTTTCATGGGTTACTACATTAATGATCGATAAGTCGTTTTTGTATCCTAGAAACCTTGAATGGTTTGATGAAGAAAGTATGATTGCCATGTATAAAGAAGTTAAGGGCGAGATCACGGAGGAGTTAAGGGAGCAATCCGAATTTTATTCAAAGTTGCTTCAGCGAGAATATGGGATCGAGAAAGACGGGCTTGAGGACTTCATCATTCCTCAGGTAAAAGATATTCAGTTTTTGATGGATGAGGGTTTGAATATGGTCCTTGGTACCGATGCGGGTAATGATTTCAATTTTTATGGATACAGCTTGCATGAAGAGATGCAGCTAATGGAAATGGGAGGCATTCAACCTATAGACATCATAAAAATGGGAACATTGAATGCAGCGATAATGATGCATGCTGAAGATAGCCTGGGAAGTATCGAAGTAGGTAAGCTTGCTGACATGATTCTGCTTGATGCAAACCCGCTGGAAGATATTACGAGTGCAAGGGCCATCAATTCCGTTTATAAAGGCGGAAGAATTCAGAAGAGAATTGAATAGAGACATTGACAATAAAAAAGCCCTCAAAAGAGGGCTCTATGTTTAAATCTATTCTTCGGCTTTTGGAGGCTTTGGTTTGGCTGGTGCCTTTTTAGCTTTCACTTCCTTAGCCATCTGCTTGATTTCTTCAGGAGATTTTCCTTTTAAGTACTCAGGTAGCTGCATTCCTGCCATATCAAACATCTCTTGCAATGGAGGCACTGATTTGTAAAGTCCTGAAATAAAGTTTGCCGTAGACGTTCTTTCACCTTCTCCATTCCCACTGTCCCAGACGGTCACTTTATCGATCTTGATATTCTTAATAGCTTCAGTTTGTAGCCTAACCAGCTCATCCATTTTATCGGCGATTATGAGTAGAACGGCATCCTTAGAATTCTTACCTGCTGCTTCTACGATTTGCTTAAATCCTTCTGCTTGCTTAGTCAATACTTCGAATATACCTTTTGCTTCAGCTTGCTTCTTAAAGAGAATTGCGTCTGCCTCTCCTTTCGCAATTCTTCTGATATTCTCAGCTTGGGCTTCAGCATCTATTTCCACTTTCTCCTTATCAATACGTGCTGGAATAACTATATCGGCGGTCTGACTAGCCTGATCCCTCTCTGCTCTGGCATTTTCTGCCTCCTGCTCCGCTGCATAGGCTTCTTCCAGCGCCTTTGCACTTTGCACTTTTTCGGCTGCAATAGCCTGCCTTTGTGCTTCTGCCTCTCTTTCTCTTCGAGTAGCATCTGATTGCGCCACTGTTATTTTGGCAAGGTTTTCACCTTCAACTGCCGTGGCATCTGCAGAAGCAACCTTCACACGCTGTTCCTGAACTGCATTGGCCTCACCAATGGATCCATCTCTATCTTTTTCGGCCACACTCTTACGTGCATCGTTAATTGCCTTGGCAGCCGCCTCCTTACCAAGTGCTTCTATGTAACCTGACTCATCTTTGATATCCGTTACGTTCACGTTGATGAGTTTTAGACCAATTTTCTTCAATTCAGCTTCCACATTGTTTGCAACATTGGCAAGAAACTTATCCCGGTTGCTATTGATCTCCTCGATATCCATCGTAGCTACAACCAATCTCAACTGACCGAAAATGATGTCTTTCGCCAGATCATGAATACTCTGCTGATCTAGTCCTAATAGCCTTTCCGCTGCATTGGTCATAATTCCTTCTTCGGTGGAGATACCAACAGTAAATCTAGATGGTACATCCACACGAATATTTTGCCTACTTAATGCGTTGGTAAGCATTACCTCGATAGAGATAGGAGTTAAATCAAGAAATTCGTAATCCTGAATGATCGGCCAGATAAAAGCTGCACCACCGTGAATACACTTTGCAGATCGCCCAAGGTCATCTGTACCTTTCCCCACTTTTCCGTATACCACTAGTATACGATCCGATGGACACCTTTTATAGCGTTGAAATAAACCAATGAGTAGTATGAAAATAAATACAACAACTACTCCAATAATTATTACAAAAGAACCTGACATTTATTTTGATTTAGTAATAAGTAATACATTATCTCCAATGATATTGGTTACCTCAATGACTGTGCCCATAGGCAAGTCTTTGGTGTCATCTGTGATGGCCTCCAACTCACGCAGGGAACCTTGAACCTTGATAGAGACTCTTCCAATATTAGCACGTTTTGCCTTTACAGGTAAATACACTTCACCAATTTTTCCAATAGCATTTTTGATTGACATGGTGCCACTATCTGTGAGTCGGCTGAAATAATAGAATATGGCAGCCATAAGTGTCATCATTGCAACGCCGGCTACTATTGAAATGACCAGTGTAAGGCCATAGGTAAACCCGGAATCGATGCATGCAATTCCTGTCCAAGAAAAAATGGTAAAGAATGCGACGAAATTTTTTAGTGTGAAAAACTGAAATCCGGCACCATGATCTGATTCTACATCGATATCTGCATCTCCTTCAGCATCAAAATCTGCCCCAAAAAATGTGAGTAGGGTTTGAATGATAAATAGGAGTGTAGAAGGAATCGCAAATCCCCAATATATCTGTTGGATCAACGACAAAGAATCCCACCATTCCGATAAGCTAAAATCCATACGGTAATTTTTGGGGTTGAATATACCAATTTTTGAATTCTACCACATGTAGAGTTAGTATTTATGCTCATTTATTTACGAGCTCCAAGCTGATTAGCTATCGCTTCAAAGAGGTCATGCGGATTGAATGGTTTGGTTACTACGCCATCCAATCCGGCTTTGCTGGTTTTCGTTGCTTTTTCAAACATGGCTGAAGCCGTAAGCGCAAGAATTGGTAGCTGATATCCTTTTTTCCTAAGAATTCTTGTGGATTCATATCCATCCATAACCGGCATTTGAAGGTCCATCAGTACAATGTCGTAATCAGATGATTCTACTTTTTTTATGGCTTCTTCCCCATTTACGGCTACATCTACTTTCATCTCCCATTTCTGCAGCAGTCTTTTTGCTATGAGCACATTCATATCATTGTCTTCTACCAATAGTACTTTATAGCCGGTTAGTTTCAGCTCTTCTGGACTTATTATGGCATCAAGTTCTTTTTTAATTGCCAGATCGAGGGAGAAAAAGAATACAGAGCCTTTGCCAGGTTCACTATTGAGATAAATTTTTGATCCCATTTGCTCCACCAGCTGTTTAGTGATGGATAAGCCAAGCCCTGTACCACCATATTTTCTTGTAGTGGATGAGCTTGCCTGCTCGAATGATTGAAAAATTCTGCCTCTCAAGTCATTACTAATTCCGATTCCTGTATCCTCTATTTTGAAGATTATCTCAATGTTGGAGTCTTCAAATATCCCTTTCGAAACGATAAAGTTTACGCTCCCTTCATCGGTAAACTTGATGGCATTGCCAAGTAGGTTGGTAAGTATTTGATTTACCCGGGTTTTGTCTAATTCAACGATAGCAGGAATACGGTCGTCATAGCTGAAATTGAGAGTTATATTTTTTGCTTGGGCAATGGACTTAAACACATTGTAAATATTTGAACAAAATTGCTTCAGATTGACATTGACTAGTTCAAGCTCAAGCTTGCCTGCATCAATCTTACTGTAGTCCAATACATTGTTGAGCAGCGTGAGCAGGTATTCAGAGGAGTGTTTTAGATTATTAAGTTCCTCAAGCTGGTCTTTACGCGGCTTTTCTTCAATGAGATGATAGGTGGTTCCGATTACAGAATTTAGTGGTGTCCGTATTTCATGGCTCATGATAGACAAGAAGTCAGACTTTGCTTTTGCTGCACTTTCAGCTTCTCGCTTGGCCAGTCTCCATGAATGGGTAAAATGTTCAGACAATATCAGCGATTGAAAGAGAAAGAAGATAAGCTGGCCTAACATCGATACCCAAAGAATTTCTTCAACCACATTGAGGTAGGCAAGTGATTTCATGCAGAATACAATGAGAATCCCAATCGTGCTATAAATAGAATATTTAGCACCTTTTTTCCCACTTATAATAGCACGGAAGTAAACAAATCCTGCGAAAAACATTCCAAAAAGAACAAGCAATAGAAAAGGCTCATTTAATCGTGTGAAAATGTGAACCGGGAGTAGCGTCATCAACGTCCAAATGAGAGATAGGTAAATGAAGAAGTTGGCAACTTTTTTTGGTGTCTCTTCCGGGAAGAGGTGTTTTAGGTATAAACAGAAAAAGAATGCTGTCAGGTAAAAGGTACTATACTCGATGGTCATCCCGATCCGATAGGGGATGTCAATGAGGTCGTGTAAAACATAGTTTCCCCAGCCAATGATTCGATAGGCGTATACCACACAAAAGAAGGAAAAGTACATAGCCATTTTCTCTCGCCGCCCATACAAGTAAAGGCCGAGAAAGAAGAATGCTCCCATAACCAGACATCCTGCCATAAATACATCATACACATCGTTCACAAACTTTTCATCCATCATGCTGGATAATGTGCCCAGCGTAATAGATGAGCCCAATCCCCCCTTGCTGTGAACAAAATTTGAGATGTGAATCACCAGATTTAATGTGTCGCTATTTATGTGAGCAAGTGAAACCAGGTTGTGCTTTCTGCCGGGCTGCTCAGCTGCTTTGCTTTCTCCTGGTTTACCCATATTAGCCAGTAATTGACCATTGACATACAAATGGTAGGCGCTAAACAGGTCAGGCACCTTGAGTGCCAGCTGAATGTCTATGTTTTTGATGATAGTCAGGGAGTAGGATCCATATCCCATCGCTGAAAGGCCGCTTTGTTCCCAGCGATTAGGTACCTGAATAGTTATGGGAGCTTCTCCTATCGCATTATTTGGATCAATAAACTGTGATGGATAGAATGTCCACTCACCATTTAGGCTAAATGATTCAATTGCCTGGAAATCATGGTTGACAATATTCAACCGCCCGGACACTGGTGTTTGTCCGAAACTACACTCACACGAAATGATGAGAATTAATCCACCAATTAATCTCCATAGCATACTTAAATTAACCGAATTAGAAGGAATTTAAAGTCGGTTTTGCCAAGATTCTTTTATTCGATTTTTCTTTTGTGAGAGACAAATCAACCGGTAATTGTTTCTGTATGAAGCGATTTTTAGCCCATCTTTGCGACGCGTAGGCACAACCATTTGACATTATAGTAGAGACACGTGAAAATAACCATCAAAACACTCTTTGGATTTGAAGACATCTTGGCTGAAGAGGTCAGAGCACTGGGAGGGGAGAAGATTGAAAAGATCACCAGAGGTGTAAAGTGCGAGGGAAACCCTGCCTTCTTGTATCGTGCCAATCTTTCGTTGCGTACTGCCATGAAAATCCTGGTTCCCATCTATACCTTTCATGCACGTGATGAGAAGCAGCTGTATGAAAAAATGATGGAGTTTGACTGGTCTAATTTTCTGGATGTAGATCAGACTTTTGCCATAGACCCGGTCATATTCTCAGAAGTATTTACTCATTCCAAATATGTTGGATTGAAGGCCAAAGATGCAATGGTCGATCAATATCGCAACAAGTACCGCAGACGTCCATCCATAGATACTGATAAGCCGGACGTGTTATTCAACGTGCACTGCGCCAACGACTTTTTCACTATTTCAATGGATAGTTCGGGAGCGGCACTAAACCAGCGTGGTTACAGGGAAGAAGGGCATAGAGCACCAATGAATGAGGTGCTGGCTGCCGGTATGGTGATGCTATCTGGTTGGGACAAAAAAACGCCACTTGTAGATCCCATGTGCGGGAGTGGTACGATCCTGACTGAAGCAGCCATGATTGCGATGAACATGGGGCCAAATTTGAAACGCAAAGAATTCGGTTTCAGAACCTGGCCGGAGTATAGTCCAATCTTGTTCAACAATGTGAAGACGGAGGAACTAAACAAGATGCGTAAACCAAGCATGGATTTGACAGGCATCGATATTGACGATAGTGCGATCACACTGGCAAGAAAAGCCTTGGGAAAGATTGGATTGCGAAGAGAGGTTCGAATCAAGACCATGGACTTCAGAGAGTTTAAGCCGATCAATGATTCTGGTGTGATCATCACGAATCCTCCTTATGGTGAGAGAATCGGAGATGACATTATGGAATTCTACAAAACCATAGGTGACGCTTTCAAACAAAATTTTGCAGGCTATGATGCCTGGCTGATCAGCTCAAACAAACAGGCATTAAAGCAAATTGGCTTGAAAGACTCCAAGCGCTTGAAGCTATATAATGGTAAGCTTGAATGCGACTTCTGTAAGTATGAGTTGTATTAGCTTTTAAAGTCGCTATCAATAATTTTTGCATCACTCCGGTTTTCAACGAATGAGCAATTCGGGAGTCTAAATTCCACTTTGGCATTATAAGATTCCTGAATCCTGCCGTCGGCAGTCTCAGGAATGACGGATAATTGGAATTTTTTTGTTAAAACTTCAATCTCACCAGTTTCCCTTTCCCGACCTCATCGGCTACAATGATGATGAGATTAGAATAATCACTCTCATCAAATTGACTGAAATTCTCAGAGCCTAGTAAGGCATTTGCAAGCGCAGGAATGGTATTGGAATGTCCAGAAATTACGACAGTTCCCCCAGAGTGCTTTTCGGCTAATGTTGCTAACCACTCGCCTTTTGCATACGGATCGTAATCCTGCACTTCCAGGTTTTTCATGCTGGCAATTGGCTGAAGTGTTTCTTGCGTCCGTTTGAAAGGTGTGGAGTATAATCCTGCGATTTCCTGGTTGACGAGCATCTCTGCCAGATTAGCCGAGCGCGTCTTTCCATCTTCATTGAGCGGAGGATTTCTGGTGCCATCATCGGCCTTTTCTGCATGACGAACCAAGATGAAGGTAGTTTGGTCTTGCGCAAATACAATGATTGCGAAAGAGAACAGGAGGGTAGTTAGTAGTAGCTTTTTCATAGTGGAATTTAATAAAAAAGCGTCATCCTGAATTTCAGGATGACGCTCCATTAAACATTAGTTATTATTTCGGATTCAGAATCGCATCAATACGCTTTTGAATGTCTTGTAAATGGAACCTGGAGGTTGCATCATTTTGACGCCCAAGTCCACTTCTTACGTCTCTTTCCAACCTATTTAAGGTAGCCATAGCAACCGATGGGATATCGGAATTGGCAAATTCATCTTCTTCCAAATTCATCAATTCACCCAAACGTGCGATATGCTCCTTTTGAAGATTTCTTCGATATGTGTCGATTTTTCTTCCATTATAAAGCTCGCCCCAGATGCCTTGACGCATATCGGTGAAGAGATTGGTGACTGTATACGCATCGCTTCCATTCAACGCTTCATTTTCTACCAAACGCATGAGCATTTCTTCTCGTGTCAATCGACTCAGGATTCTTACCTGAACACCTCTCATACGATCCACCAATCCATCTTGCTGAATTCGGCTGAGGATTTCAGCATCTACCAGCCAGTTTGGAGTAGAAAATAGCTGCTCATTCAAAAACTTAACGGCTCTTTGTTGCTTCTCTTTTTCTACATGGGTATATACCGCACCATCTTGATCGGCAGTTTTGAAATATTGATAAACACCACCAACATTAGTAACTACATGTCCATTATACCGATTGAATTGGTTTATCACATTTCGATATAATTCTTCTAGCTCATCGTAGTTTTTACCATCTTCCGTGGCCCATTCCATTAGCTTATCTGTGATTCGCTTCAGGTTTCTAATACCTAGCTCACTTGCTATCATTGCGTCATGACCAATATCTTCAGTTTGTGAAGTAGGATCTACTCCATTGGCCTGACCATATCGATAAACAGGATTGTCGGCGTTTCCGACTATCCACTCATTTAGTGTGTCTTCTTCGTCGTCCGGAGAGTTAACATTTGCAATTGGCTTATAGCCATACTGGGTTACCCAAAAATCATATTCTCCAACCCGTGGAAAGAAATTGGTGATTCCATCTTCTGGCTGTGCCACGTAGTTGAATCTAGCATAGTCCATGATAGAAGGCGCAACACCATGTGTGTCTGTAAATTCCTTACTTCTAAGCTGATCCACTGTATACGAAGGAGATGAGCCCATATTGTGTGGGTAGCCCAGTGTGTGACCGACTTCATGTGCTGCAACAAATCGAATAAGCTCACCCATTAAATCATCATCAAATCTGATTTTTTGAGCTTCTGGGTTTACTGCTGCTGTTTGAATAAAATACCAGTTACGAAGTAGATTCATCACGTTATGATACCAAAGGATGTCACTTTCAAGTATTTCCCCAGTTCTAGGATCATGTACGTGTGGTCCTTGTGCATTTTGAATGTCTGTGGCGATGTATCGAATCACGGAGTAACGAACATCTTCCGGGCTCCAATCCGGGTCCTCTTCTTTGCTTGGTGGGTCTTTGGCTAAAATGGCATTTTTAAGACCTGCTGCCTCAAAAGCTACTTGCCAATCCTCGACTCCTTGCTTGATATACTTTCTCCATTTCTCTGGAGTAGCAGGATCGATGTAATAAACAATTGGCTTTACAGGCTCTACAGCTTCACCACGATTGTATGCATCCCAATCGCTTGGTTCTAGTCTCCATTTGGTAATAAACCTTCTTTGGGCTGCTTTTTGAAGATCTGAGCTATAGTCAATTTGACGTAGTGAAAAGAATCCCACTCTTTCATCATGATATCTAGGTACCATTGGATCATCAGGAAGTAGAATCATAGATTGATTCATTTCAATGGATAATGTCTCAGTGAGGCCATTAGCTGGTAGCTCGTCTCCACGATAAGTAAGGATATGACGAACCTCTACATTTTCTGGGAATGACCTTACAGAAGTGATAAGCGAACGTGATTTATCAATTCCTTTGATCTTGAAACGTTTTCTTTCCGAATCTCTTAGAGCTCCGATCATAGGGATATCATCTGAGAAGAAATCAGATACTTTGATCACATAGGATGAAGAATCGTCTTTCATGGTTTCCAATGAAAACGACTCGACGATTGGTTCGAAGTTGTTGTTCTTAACCGACGTGTAGATTGGCTCATCTTCATCAGCTACATTATTATAAGACACAGATCGCATCAAAATCTTTCCGCCAACTTTTTGAAATCGAATCACTTGTTGCGGACGTGATTTCATGCCTGCGCCACCAAAATTGAGGCCTTTGACGTGCCCTGCGATACGCGACACAATCAGGATTTCCTTTCCCAGGATATCAGCAGGAATTTCGAAATAAAAGTCATCGCCAACCTGATGGGATATAATCAGGCCTTCATCGGAAATGGCTTCATCAGTGATGACTTCAGAATAGCTCTTTAGGCCATTTTTTGATTTTTTAGGCGCAGCTTGCTCAGACTCGTCACCTTTTTTCTTTTTCTTTTTTTGTGCCTGGAGGTCAGTATTGAAACCGACGAACATCAAGGCAAACATTAATACAAGTAACCTTTTCATACTTCTTGGGTTTAGTTTTTCAATTAGCAACTTAACCACGGCGAAGTGGAAATGGATTTAATTTTATTTAAGCGGTAATTAGCAATAAAAAAAGGCCAGCAATTTGCTGGCCTCCTGACAATTGGAATTGTTCTTTTTAATTGAAGCCCCTTCTTTCCAGGATTGCTTCAAACTTAGGTTCTCTTCCCCTAAAGTTTACATACATTTCCATGGCGTCTCGCGTACCGCCTTTAGATAGAATATGCTCTCGATACTTATTGGCTGTTTCTTTATCAAACAACCCATTTTCCTTAAAAGCACCAAAAGCATCAGCATCCATTACCTCAGAGTTGAGGTAGCTGTAGTATCCGGCAGAATAGCCTTCCGGGCTTGAGAATGCGTGCTGGAAATAACCGGTTCTGTATCGAGGGACAATGGCGTCAATCATTCCGATCTCATCCATGGCGGCTTTTTCAAACTCATCTGCTCCTATGGTGATAGGCTCTGTTATGGTATGATAAGCCATATCTAAATACGATGCGGCCATATATTCAACTGTGCCAAAGCCTTGGTTGAATTGTCCGGCGTTTTTGATTTTTTCCACGAGTTCCGATGGCATTACTTCACCTGTTTCATAATGGAAAGCATATAGCGCCAACATCTCTGGTTCAAAGACCCAGTTTTCCATAACCTGAGAAGGAAATTCTACAAAATCACGAGGTGTAGAGGTTCCTGAGATAGATGGATACGTACACTCTGAAAGTAGCCCGTGAAGCGCATGACCAAATTCATGGAATAGGGTAGTGGCCTCATCTTGGGAAAGGAGTGATGGTGTATCGCCGGTAGGTTTTGTGAAGTTTCCTACGTTGGTCACGATAGGAATGATGTTGTTCCCATCTATATTGCTTTGGCTTCTGTAGGTATTCATCCATGCACCGCCACGCTTGCTGCCGCGATAGAACCAATCGGATAAGTAAATACCGATGAGCTCGCCATTTTCATTTTTGACTGTATAAGTGCGTACATCCGGATGATATTTAGGGATGTTGGTTTGTTCTTCGAATGTCATCCTAAACAGCTTGTTAGCAAGCGTGAATGTACCATTGATAACATTATCAACCTTTAAGTATGGTCGAATCTCATTCTCATCCAGGTTGTATTTCTCCATCTTGATTTTCTCAGCATAATGCCACCAGTCCCAAGGCATGATGTCAATATCGTTTCCTTCCTTTACAGCCATCGTTTTCATCATGTCTCGCTCATTTTTTGCCGCCTGAATTGCTGCTGGCCATACTTTATCCAACAGGTTGTAAACTTTGTCTGAAGAGTCAAGCATCCGCTGTGCGAGCACATAGTCAGCCCATGATTCATATCCCAAAAGGTTTGCCTTCTGGAGCCTTACGTTGGCCAGTTTTACCGCGAGTTCTTTGTTGTCATTCTTATCGTCATTATCTCCTCGGTTGATGTATCCTTTTTTCAGTTGCTCACGCAGGTCTCTTCGAGTAGAGTAGGTGATGAAAGGATATAAGCTTGGGCGATGAGTGGTGAAAACGTATTTGCCTTCATAGCCTCTCTCAGCGGCAGCATCGGCACCTGCATTTATCACACTTTCCGGAAGACCATCTAAGTCGCCTTCTTCCAGAACCATCTCGAATTTGTTGGTTTCTGCAAGTACATTCTCACCAAATGCTACGGAAAGTGAGGATAACTGTCCGTTAAGGTCACGCATCTTTTCCTTTTCTTCATCACTTAGGGCTGCTCCTGCTCTAACAAAGCCGGTATGATAATTTTCTAAAAGCTTGTTTTGCTCGATTGTTAATCCCAGTTCTTCACGTTGATCATAGAGTGTTTTTACTCGAGCATAAAAATCTGGATTAAGAAAGATATTATCACCATGTGCTGAAAGCTTCGGACTGATTACACGGGAAATTCCTTGCAAGGAATCGTTGGTATGCGCAGAGGTGAGATTAAAGAATACATTGCTTACTTTATTCAGCAAGTCTCCGGACTTTTCGAATGCTGTAATTGTATTGTCGAATGTTGGAGCTTCTTCGTTGTTGGCTATGGCTTCCACTTCTTCAAGCTGCTGGCTCATGCCATCCTCAAAAGCTTGCATGTAGTGCTCATCCTTTATTTGCTCAAAAGGAGGCACCCCATAAGGAGTATTCCATTCTTGGTAGAATGGGTTGTCTGTCTGCATTTCAGTATTTTCTGATGTTTGTGTTTGGCAGCTGAATAGGACTCCAGCGGCAATCACATAAAGCAATTTTTTCATATTTTGGTTTCTTGGTTGCGAAGTAAATTTAGTTAAAAGGCATTTCCATTACGAAATATCGGGAAGCTGCCATTTGAACTTTACTGCCAGCACTCTAAATGAAGCAATGAAGAGCACAGTAATCAAAATATTCCATCCTTGCTCTAATCCAGCACGCTGAAGCATTACATAAAGAATCCCGCCACACAGGCAGGTGAGTGCATAAATCTCTTTTCTGAAGATCAATGGAATCTCGTTACAAACAATGTCTCGAATCACTCCACCAAAGACCGCAGATACCATCCCCATCATAATGGCAATGATTGGATGAACTCCAAGCGTCAAAGCCTTTTGCAATCCCAAAACCGTAAACACTGCAATTCCGACGGTATCGAACATGAAAAAGGTTCTTCTTAGTTTGAGCACTACTTTTCCAAAAAGTAGGGAGATGAGGATTCCGGAACCAATCATGGAAATATAGATCAGATCCTCCATCCATCCGACAGGTGTGCTGCCAAGCAGAATATCCCGAACTGTGCCTCCTCCAATGGCTGTTATCAATCCTACTGCTGCAATGCCAAAGAAATCGAGCTTCTTGTCTCGCCCGGCAAGTGCTCCACTAATGGCAAAAACCATTGTCCCCAGGATATCGATGAAATATAATAGTGTCACGTCGCTAATGTAGGTTTAATTAGAGGACTGGCCCTTTAGTAATTCGATCAAATTTTCAATCTCCTTTACAAGGGCTTGTTCGGCAACCATCATGTCAAAAGAATAATTTTCGAGAATGATCAGAAACTTGGTGTTATCAAAGTTGTTACTTCCTATTTTATTCGTAACACTTAAGAAATACGCATTTCCTAAATCTTGTAAGTCATCCTGTCCATCATAAGTTTTACTAAGTGCCTGTAACATACCAATGGAGATTCCTGGAAGGATATTAGTTACCTGGGCTGTTTGAAAAGCTGTATTAGAAAGCTCTGGAGGATTCAATCCTTTCCAAAAAGAGAATTGCTTGTAGGGTAAATCATTTGATAGAATGTACGAACTGCTATCCTTGAGCATGGCAAAATATGCTACGGATTCTTGCAGCGATTCAAGATTGGATTGATTTTCCACAAGCAAACTCTCAAAAATCTGATTTCTTAGTTCATCTTGTTTTTTCTCCTCGTTTTGGTTGTTAAAGAATATACCTAAGTATACACCAATCATGACCGGGATAATTCCCATCAATATGTCGTAAGCAGTTTTCTTCATTTGCCAAATTTAATTAGCTGTGATCTCTTATCATCCTCTCAAATCCGGATATTACTAAAAGGCTTTAATCGCTACATCCATCATATAATGGACAAACCCAAGCCACAGGATATCTCTGCTGCGGTAAGCCGTGTAGAGAATGAACGTCGTTAAAGTTCCTGTCAAAAAGAAGAAGGTGATAATGTGGCTTATTGGGTCACCTTCAGCAACCGAACCAGGCACATGCGCCAATGCAAAAAGTACAGCCGGAATTCCGATGGCCCATTTAACACCCACGGTCCATTTCAAACGGACGAACAAAAATGCGAGTGCCACATTTTCAAAAAAGATGGCTGGAAAATTTGATAACGTTTTGGGCTGTATAGCGGTGATCAGGATCTCGGAAATACGACTCCATTCACCTCTTAAGCCTACGAAAATCACAATACCTACAACTGAAACAATGAGACCAAAGAGTAGCTTTATTCCTAGCTGCCTGGATGAAATGAATATCGTATTTAAACTTTGTTTCCGAATGAATAATGTGAGAAAAATGGGAGAGAAGATCAGCACATTATTCAGTGGCCAAATGAGCAGTTGATTGACAATGACGCTTTGAGTTCTTGGAATGAGAAAACCTGCCACAAATAATTGCCCTATGGCGATTACACCTGCACACGCCAGCATGCCGATTCCAATATCCAGCCATGGTTTTTTTGACGTTTCTATTGATTCAATTTCCCAGCCTCTTCCAGTCTTGCTCAAGAGAAACCAGAGTCCACACACACATAAGTAGGCGAGCGATAAAGGGATGATAAAGAATGAGTTTGATTGCATTATTTCTTCCATGACAATTATTTGTTTGAGTTGTTGATAAAATCTCCGTATGTCTTCACTTGGTGTCCTTTAGCCTCAAGGAATCTTTTCATGTGCACGATATGCGCGCTACCCACAGTTAGCAAAACTTTAGTTGCTTGCTGTTCCTCTGCTCGATCGATCAATCGGTCGGCCATGATTTGGTTACGCTTTAGCCAGTAGGATTTAACCTCTTTGGCTTCCTCTGATTTTGGCAACTTTTTTGGTAATTCATCTATGAGTCTGGAGAAGGAATCCTGAAATTCCGCACTGTTTATAAACTCCATCAATCTTCCTGCCTCTTGCGCCTTGCGATACTTCTTCTGAGTTTTGAGGTAGACTTTAAGAGGTTTCCACTTAAAGCCAAACAGAAGCTTCTTTAATACTTTCCTGTTGTTGGTTAGAAATTCACTTTCTCCATCTCGATAGTCGATTGCGTAGAATTGTTCGATTCCAAGTTTCTGTGCTGCGGGAAAGACCATCAGTCCATATTCGGAGTTATCAAGCTTGCGATGAAACTTTGAGAGGTAATAGAGCGAGTCTCCCTTTTCCTGTACCTGGTACCAATAGTAATAGGCATTCCACAAATCATAGGACGCATAAAAACTGGCACCTTGAAGAGCTTTGGGTGCAAGGTCAAGCATTTTAAGTGTATCCTTTAGCTTATCCGCGCGCTTCAGCGTATTTGGCCAGATTTCCTTAAGACTCAATGTGTCATTGGTAGGAATGGCTTCAATACAAATGATATCCGGATCGGTAGCTACGATGAAGTCCCTTACCGATTTAAAGTTTTGCAATGATTGGTACGCGTCATCAAAATAATGAGCAGTACCGATAATGGTTATGTCAAGCTTACGCTGACAGGTGCCTGCCACGCTTAATATGACTAGAAACAATGTGAATAGTGTTTTCATAATTGTGTTTGTTTTTTTCTTCAAAGCACAGGTATGAAATTGTTTGTGGCTGGAATTCTTGTCTGGATTGCCGGTTTGAATGTCTGAAATCCGAACATTTTGAATCTAACACTTCAACTATCAATGTCTGAATTCCTATATTCATGTCTGAAATCTGAGACATATGTGGCTATCGCTGAATTATGACTTGCTGAAAAAATGGAGACCCATCGTTTTTACAACTTTGGGGATTGAGATAGTGTACCAGGCCATTATTTATCTACATCCAGAAAATTTGGATTGGGTAGGCAGTGAGCACTTTTCACTGCTCAACACACTTCAGTTTATTTTCATTGATCAATTCCTGATTGAATGTGCATCTGTAGCAATCATCTTTCAACTCATCCGATGGTATGGCACAAAGCTTAAGCTTCTTGATTTGAAACTGAATGCAAAAGACATTGCATTATACGAGTTGAAGTTTTTGCCAATCTTGTTGGTGTCTTTCTTTGTGTTTGCGCCGGTCACACTCACACTTCGTTTTCTATATCACTACCTCCCGGGATTGAACTGGGATATCTACTTTAGCGAATATTTCTATAGCGTTACCTTATACTTCAACTACTTGACTCCTGTATTTCTGGTAGGATATATCATTATAAATGTGAACCTCATTTATCAGTATAACCTTCAGCTTGGTGAAACTAAATCGGACCTACATAAGGTGAAGCGATCGCAAACCAAAAATCGACTCTGGGCGTCAGATGATTTTGGAGAACTCTTTCTTGAGACAGATAAAATTCAATGGATTGTTCGAGAAGAGAGAAAGACTTTTGCAATCACCGAGAGTGACAAGTATCGATTGAAAGAAAACATAACTGAGCTTGAAGAAAAACTTGATTCAAGCACATTCATACGCATCAATAGGAGCACCATTGTTAATCTCAGTTCTGTGCTGAATTATTCATTCTGGGAGAATGACAAGTACATTCTAAGAATGAAAAATTCAGATACAGAGTTTGTAATGAGCCGCGATCGATTACATAAGATCAAACATCAATTGCTGCCTGAGGAAGTTGATCAATAATTGACCTTTGGGTACTGGTCGTCAGGTGAGATCAGCAAAAGATCATAACTCATCAGCTCGAAGGTATATTTCTTGGTTGTAGTGATTTCACCTCTCTTTAGCATCTCTCTAAAAGGCCTTAGGTCTACCACTGTCCATTGATCTTTTCTGCCAAGTTCCAAAAACATGGTTACGGTCTTCCAGCCTGACTTACCAATATTGCTCTTACCATTTCGATAAGCAATCAGGTGGCGTATGTTTAAGAATCCACGATCACTTTGCTGGGACTTCTCCGTTAGGTATTTGCCAATATCATCCACACCAAAAGTGGATTTGCCATGTGTAAGATGAATGCCTCCCAGTTTGGTAAACACTTTAGCTTCCTGGCCATATTTCGCTAGATAATAATCAAAGTTCTTTTTCATGTAGTTGGCTCTTATTTGGTTACTGCCTCCTTGAGAGTGCTTGCAATAGATGTCCCAACTCATTCGAATGTCTTCAATAATTTTAAGGGAGGTTTCATTTTCAACCTGCGAAAAGAAATTGTTGATTTCTTGACTGGATGAGTACCAGCAATAAACTGATTGACCTTGATATTTATTCCTGAATATGACCTTACGAACTGTTGCCTTTGCTAGTGTATAGGCATTGGCAAATGAACCATCCGTATTATTAGAATTGGCATAAATTTGATCAATAAGCATTTCGTAGGAACCTGCGTATTCTTGATCTATTCCCCAGAAATTGAAATTAAGGTTGGCGGCAGCCTCAACAAATTCCGCATCTTCTACTTTGTTCACAAACACAAGCGGGGTTTTGTAGGAGGACTTTTTTCCATACGCTTGATTAAGCATCTTTATCACATCTAATATGTGACTCTCTCCGTTAATTTTTTCTTCCAATACTGATGAAGTATTTGGCCCCATTTCCATGGCGAAATGTTCAAATCCTTTTTCATCCAGTAAGTTTAACAACCCTTTAGTGAAAAGGCTCAGTTGAGCAGAATTGTGAACCTCTCCTAATCCAACAAACTGATTGTTACCAATCCATTCCAGCCATTTTTTTCGGGCTTCTCCTTCAATTTGTCCCTCTGCATTTAATGAGAATCGAATAGCCGACTCCTCCAGGAGTTCATGGGTAAGTGGTTGCTGAGCTCTGGTGGTGCTCAGGGCTATTAAGCAGAAGCCTATTGATTTCAGGATATTCATGTGTTTTTTTTTAACTGAAACAAATGTGCATAGATACTTTCATGAATTCGTACTTAATTTGTTCGTCACCATTCAGATGAACAAATACAGATGCCGCTGTTTAATACCTATCAATTAGTCATATTTCTCGGTGTTATAAACGGGGCAATTCTATTGATTTCACTTGCTTCTTTGCCCCGCCGATTCAAACGGCCAACACTTTTCTTAGGCTTCTTTATTTTGGGCTATACAATGTATGTGGCTAATTGGACCATTTTCCCATCCATTGCCTATTATATTGATGCTCCTCCATTGTGGATTCCGTCGCTGTACTTTTTACCAGCACTTGCATACTATTTTACTCAAGCCATTACGTCTGCTCCGGAGCGTTTTATTGCAAGGAACAAAATATACTTTTTACCAGGGATTTTGGATGCGATCTACCAATCCATCAAATGGATTGCGGCACTTGTGAGAGGGAGCGGATACTATTTTCCTTTGGACAATCGAGTAGAGTTTTTCATCTATGAAGGAATTGGAATCGTGTTCAGTACTATTTGCCTTTACAATATGTATCGATTGGTAAAGCAAATGGAGTTGAAGAAAAATCTTACTTATAATTTTTACAGGTTCGCATTTTTCTATTTGGTTTTTGTATTATTTCGCTGGATGGCTCTGGTTATTATTGACCTGATCCAGCCTTCGCTGCTTAGCTTTGAGCTTCAGTTTGTTTTCTGGGCGATGGATTTAGCTTGTTTCTTTTTCTTGGGATACAGGAATTTGGTCGCACCGGCTAAGTACAATGCACGTTTGGCTGTCGAAACAAGTGACAAGAGTCAATCTAACAAGTTGATCTCAGTCTTAGAATCTGATAAAATGTATTTGAATCCCGATCTTGGCCGGAGAGATTTAGCTTTGAGGCTAGAGATCACGGAAGAAAAGGTTTCTGCAATTCTCAATGACGAGTTGGATATCACATTTTACTCATTGGTAAACCAAATGCGAGTGGATGAATCCAAAGAACTGTTGGATAATGGAGCTGCAGAGACACTAACAATGGAAGCCATCGCCGGGCAATCAGGGTTTAAGTCAAAAACAACCTTCTATAAATTCTTCAAAACTAAGGTGGGAATGAATCCAAAGGAGTACCTAAAGTCTCGGAATACTACTATTCAATAAAGTACAGGTTTCGCTTTAAGCCTTCAAACTTTGTGCGTTTTACAGCAGACTTCTTAAACACCTTTTGAAACACTTCCTTCGTTAGTTCCTTCCATTCTTGAGCATTAAAATTCTCCCATCCCTGAGGTTGAAATTTTGGTTCTTGATGTGGCTTTGAAAACCGATTCCATGGGCAAACATCCTGGCAGATGTCGCAACCAAATGCCCATCCTTCCATCTTGTTTTTAAATTCTGCAGGAACTTCATCTTTCAATTCAATGGTGAGATAGGAAATACACCGACTGCCATCTACCACATAAGGTTCGGGTATTGCATCAGTAGGGCAGGCATCCTGACAGGCTGTGCAAGTACCACAATAATCTTTCATTGGACCATCAGGTTCTAATTCAAGATCAATGATTAGCTCTGCAAGGAAGAAAAAACTACCCATTTCACGATTAAGCAAAAGTGAGTTTTTCCCTACCCATCCGATACCGCTTTTTGCAGCCCATGCACGCTCATGCACCGGGGCAGAATCCACAAAAACACGACCGTCTACCTCACCAATTTGTTCATGGATTGCAGCCATCAAAGCTTTTAGCTTGTCTTTCACTACAAAATGATAGTCTTGTCCGTAAGCGTATTTGGCAATTTTGGGTGAATCTTCTGAATAATTTTTTTCAGGAAAATAATTATAGACCAATGACACGACGGATTTAGCTCCGGGCACCAACTTGGATGGGTCGAGCCTTTTATCAAAGTGATTTTCGAGGTAGCTCATCTTTCCCTGATAACCACGATTGAGCCATTCTTCTAGTCGAGATGCTTCTTCTTCAAGAAATTCTGCTCTTGATATGCCACAGAATGAAAAGCCAAGTTCTTTGGCTTTTTCTTTTACAAACCGAGTATGTCGAATCGTTTGGGAGATCATTCTTTCCCAAAGAAAGACTTAAAATATTATTGAAGCAATTGTGCGTCTAAAACCACCGTACCTCCGGCAATCTTAACATTGTTGTGACCATGATTATGATCGTGATTGGGATCACACTCATTTGCAAAATCCTCTGAATTGGCATGGATAAAAAGGACGGTACCGGAGATGTCAAAATCATCATCTGTTCCTAAGCTCCATAAATCAGTTTTTATAATGAATGTACCATTCCCATTTGCGTCAATGTCGATATTACCAACATCGCCTGCGAATGTCTTGGCCCAAACTTCTCCCAGACTGAATTTACTGCAAAACGAAGTGAACAAACCTTGATTCCAGTGTCTTCCTGGTTCAGCAAGTGTGCCTTGATGAAGGTGCATTGCATGTGATGTGTTGGGCACCATTCCTGATAAATTGACCTTCAATGTGGTAGCTCCGTCTTGAAAGATGAACTCAGCATTTCCAATGAGATCTTCTTGAACATACGTTTCATCTTCAGCTAAGCTAACAGTATATATATCAGCTGCGGCAAAGGTCTTTGGACCTGGTTCCTTACTTTCTTGGCAAGCCAACACCAACAGGACAAAGAGTGATAAGTAAGCTCTCATGATCAATCAGTTTATTTAGAAACAATCAGCAAAAATTAAACCACTAAAACAACGATCCTGTTTGAGATGGTGGTATAATTCCTAAATGTTTATACGCAAGTTCTGTGGCCTCACGCCCTCTGGAGGTTCGCTTGATATAACCTTCCTGAATAAGAAACGGTTCGTAAACTTCTTCAATTGTCTCCGACTCTTCACTACAGGCAGTGGCTATTGTCCCAAGCCCAACCGGCCCACCTTTGAACTTATTGATGATTGTGGATAAGATTCGATTGTCCATTTCGTCCAGCCCATGATCATCCACGTCGAGAGCTTTCAAGGCCATCTTTGATATGTCTAGTGTGATAGCTCCATCGCCTTTGATTTGCGCAAAGTCTCGGGTTCTTCGCAATAGATTATTTGCAATACGTGGAGTTCCTCGACTTCTACGAGCGATTTCGAAAGCCGCCTCTTCATCAATGATAGAATCAAGTATATCAGCTGATCGTCCGACAATTTTGGTCAGCAGTTTGGAGTCATAATACTCCAACCTTGCATTGATGCCGAATCGAGCACGCAGCGGGGAAGTTAGAAGTCCGGATCTAGTGGTCGCCCCAATCAGAGTAAATGGATTGAGTTCTATTTGAACAGATCTTGCATTCGGTCCTGAATCCAGCATAATATCGATTCTATAGTCCTCCATTGCTGAATATAGGTATTCCTCTACCACAGGATTTAGCCGATGAATTTCATCTATGAACAAAACATCATGAGGCTCCAGATTGGTAAGTAAACCCGCAAGTTCGCTGGCTTTATCCAAAACAGGTCCTGATGTGACTTTGATGCTGGATTCCAGTTCGTTGGCTATAATAAACGAAAGGGTTGTTTTTCCAAGGCCGGGAGGTCCATGAAGGAGCACATGATCGAGTGGCTCAGTGCGTTGCTTTGCGGCCTCTACGAAAATTTTAAGATTGTCTACTACTTTGTGCTGACCTGTGAAATCAGAAAACGAAAGTGGCCTTAATGCCTTTTCAAATTCTTTTTCGGAGGATCCCATATCCTCACCATCCGCTTGCAGGTAGTCTTCTCTCATCGCCCTCAAATATAACTCACAAAGCGATTGAACTACGATTGATTTACTTTTGAAGTCTGATTATAAGCCATGAATAGAAAGCGACTATTAGTATTCGGAGTTGGTCTTGCGATTGTTTTTGTAATATTCTCTTACCTCAGAAAAGACGCACCTCGTTTATATCACATCACTGGTCAGACCATGGGCACAATCATCTACAATGTGAAGTACATTGATGTAGAAGTGAAGGGGTTGGATAAGGAGATATCTGAGGAGCTTATCGCATTCAATCAAGCATTGTCAACCTACATACCAACATCCGAAATTTCACAACTTAATAAGGATGGGAAGATTGAATTTGAATCGGATTTCTTTTTTCCAGTCCTTGAAAAAAGTCGAGAGATCTATCATAGGACAGATGGCACATTTGATCCTAGCATTGGCCCACTGGTACAGGCCTGGGGGTTTGGCCCGGACAAGAGCTTGCCTAACTTAGACAGTTTTAAAGTGGATTCTTTGATGTCTATTGTAGGTTTTGACAAAGTTGAATTCACAAATGAAGGCATTTCAATACCATCTAATTATCAAATAGACTTTAGCGCGATAGCGAAAGGTTATGCGGTAGATATCATAGGTGAGTTGTTAGAGTCCAAGGGTATTCGGGATTATTTAGTAGAGATTGGCGGAGAGGTGAGATGCAGGGGGAGGAATGAGGAAGATAAACTTTGGTCCTTGGGAATTGAAGATCCAACAGTTTCTACTGCCGAGCAACGATTGATGGCTATTGTGAGGTTAAAGGATCTATCATTGGCCACTTCCGGAAATTATCGCAACTATTATGAAAAGGATGGGAAGATATACGCGCATATCATTGATCCAAGGACGGGATTTACGGCCAAACATAACTTGCTTAGCGCCTCTGTTTTTGCAGATGATTGTATGAGTGCTGATGCCTATGCTACGGCCTTTATGGTTCTGGGCCTAGAGTATTCAAAGGTGTTAATTACATCTCTCGATCTGGATGCCATTTTGCTTTATCAAGAAGAGGATGGTACAATCAACAGTTATGTTTCTGATGGAATCCGTCCGTTTTTAGAATTGAATAAAGCGAGTGGGAATTAAATAACTATCCAAATGGTTTATATTTCTTTGGCGAATTCATCACAACCTACCTGACCAAATGATTCTTACAATCCTTATACTTATTGGATGTACCATTCTTGGCGGTTTAAGCCTCAAGCTGATACCGGGAATGAAGCAGAATATGCGCCTCTCATTGATTTTTGCTGGCTCATACCTCTTCGCAATTACAATCATTCACATTATTCCAGAGCTTTTTTCTATTAGCCCAAATCCATCACAGATCGGATTATATGTGCTGATTGGTTTCTTTTTGCAGCAGTTTTTAGAGTACTTCTCCTCCGGAGTTGAGCATGGTCATGTCCATACAAATAAAGCGGTAACCGTAAGCGGAAGGTTTTCGATAATCGCAGCACTTATGATTCACAGCTTGCTGGAAGGAACACTGTTGACTCATGATTCTCCTTTTCATGAAAAGCACGAATCCTATTCTTTGCTTTTAGGAATTGTGTTACATAAGATACCTGCTGCTTTTGCTTTGATGGCGACTATGCAAGGTTTAGGAAAGCGAGCAATTTATTTACTGATCTTATTTAGTCTGGCCTCTCCGCTTGGATTGGTTTTAAGTGATTTCATTCTACTGTCCGAAGAATCAGTGCTTGTTGTTTTTGCAATAGTTTGTGGAAGTTTTCTTCATATTTCAACGACGATCTTTGTGGAAGCCAGCCCTGAACATCATTTTGGATTAAATAAAATCCTGATAAGTCTAGCGGGTGCGGTTATGGCTATTTTGGTTGAGTTTTTGATGTAGGTTGGTGCAGAACTTAGCAACGAGCTAATCTTTATAATAAGATATTTTTTCTACCTTTTCGTGATGCGAATTTTGACACTATTGTTTTTCTTAATCTGTCCAATGCTTTCTCAAAGCTGGGGGTTTTTCGCACACCAAAAGATCAATCGGCTGGCAGTATTTACACTCCCACCTGAGATGATGGTTTTTTATAAGCAAAATATTCAGAGCATAACCGAAAACGCAATCAAGCCTGATATGCGAAGGTATGCAGTGAAGGCTGAAGCAGCCAGACATTACATCGATGTTGACGTCTATGGTGATTCTGCTGTGTATAAGATGCCAAGGTATTGGAATGCTGCTGTAGAGAGGTTCACCGAAGATACTTTGCAAGCTTATGGCATTGTGCCATATCATATCAATCGAATGTCTTTCTGGTTAATTAGAGCATTTCAGGATAAAAATGCCGAGCAGATTCTACGTTTGTCGTCTGATATGGGGCATTACATTGCTGATGCAAATGTACCACTACACACTACAGAAAATTACAATGGGCAACTATCTGGACAGTATGGAATCCATGGGTTCTGGGAGTCTCGATTGCCTGAGCTCTTTGCGGATAATTATGACTTACTCAGCGGAAAAGCTGAGTACGTGGAAAATTTGCAATTGTATGCATGGGATGCTGTGGTAAAGTCGCACGAAGCTTTGGATTCTGTCTTGCTTTTTGAAAAGCAGCTGACTGCAAAATACGCCGAATCCAAAAAGTATGGCTATGAGGAGCGTGGTAATTCAACAATTAGAACTTACACGTACGATTTTTCCAATGATTATCACAGAAGGCTAAACGGGATGGTTGAGCGTAGGATGCGTGCTTCTATTAAAATGATCGGGGACTTCTGGTTTAGCTGCTGGGTAAAGGCCGGACAACCGGACTTAGCTGAATTGCTAATAGATGCTGAGGTTCAGGATTCAACTTTCGTGATTGATGAAAATGTGAAATTGAGGAATCACGAGTCAGGTATAGAGGGGAAATAAAAAAGCCAAGGATAAATCCTTGGCTAATCAGGTCTTGCTGGTTGAAAAGACCTTTGATTTTATATAGACATTGCGAAGATGGCAAGATATGCTAACGCTAAAGATGCAATCCTTACCAATGTCCCAGTCTTCACAAACTTTCTAGTAAGGATAGCTGGATCGATATAGTTTACCTGTTTTTCCATCTCTTTTTATTGTAAAAATCAGAATAAAGTAGGATTATTCGTTTTCGGAGTTTCTCCTAGATGTTTATAAGCATAATGCTTATGATATTGAATGGAAAAAGGAATAAAAAAAGCCATTCATCTAGTCAATGAATGGCTTTATCTATTTCTGTATTATTGGCTTAGCCGATAGAAACTCGCTTAAATTCTGCTACAGTCATACCTTTTGATACAGAATCAAGGTATTGTAAAACTGTTTGAGAGCTATCCTTAACAAAGGATTGGCTAAGGAGAGTGTTCTCTTTGTAGAACTTGTTAAGCTTACCCATCGCGATTTTCTCGATGATATTTTCAGGCTTACCTTCTGCTTTAGCTTGCTCTTTTCCAATCTCAATTTCCTTTTCTACTACAGCAGGATCTACACCATCCTTATCTACAGCTACTGGATTCATTGCGGCGATTTGCATGGCCACATCTTTTCCCGCTTCTTCTACACTAGCGCCGTTGGTGTTTGAAAGAGATACCATCACACCAAGCTTTCCATTTGAGTGAATGTAAGGTACAACTGCTTCGCCTGATACTACCTCGAATGCTTTCACTTCTAATTTTTCACCAATCTTTCCAGTAAGTTCGATGATTTTCTCACCAACTGTCAGATCACCCAGGCTCATGCTATTCATTGCGTCAATGCTTGCAGGTTTCTCCGCGAATGCAAGCTCAGCGATTTGGTTTCCAAGTGCCATGAATTCATCATTCTTAGCAACGAAATCAGTCTCGCATGTAAAAGCGATCAAAGCGCCTTCAGTTCCAGCGTCATTTGTTTTAGCAAAAACCACACCTTCAGAAGTTTCTCTATCAGCTCTGGAAGCCGATACTTTCTGACCTTTCTTTCTTAAAAGTTCTACTGCTTTTTCGAAATCACCTTCTGCCTCGGTTAGCGCCTTTTTACAATCCATCATGCCGGCACCGGTCATTTGCCTTAGTTTGTTTACGTCTTGTGCTGTTATAGCCATTTTAATTCTTGGTTTTAATATTTCTACAAACAAAAATTGAACACCGAAATACATCAATGTTCAATCTTGTGTTAAGATTTTATGGTCTTTGATTTTATTCTGCTACTTCCGGCTTTTCGTCAGCTGCTTTTTTAGCTGCTTGCTCCTCAGCCTGAGATTGCTCTTCTTTATCTTTCTTTCGCTCGGCCAATCCTTCTTCCAATGATTTACCAATAAAGTTGGTGATCAACTTGATTGATTTGAATGCATCGTCATTACCAGGTATTGGGTAATCGATTTTTGAAGGGTCAGAGTTAGTATCTACTATTCCGAAAACTGGAATATTCAATTTTTGAGCTTCTGCGATAGCAATGTGCTCACGCTTGATATCCACAACAAATAGAGCAGCTGGAAGTCTGTTTAGATCAGAAATACCACCTAATACTTTTTCCAATTTGTCTTTTGCACGGCTGATCATCAATCGCTCACGCTTTGCCAGGTTCTGATAAGCTTCTTCTTTCATAAGCTTTTCCATACCAGACATTTTCTTCAACGACTTTCGGATCGTTGCAAAGTTGGTAAGCATACCACCTTGCCATCTCTCAGTAACATATGGCATGTTCAGTCGTTGAGCTTCTTGCTCTACTACTTCTTTCGCTTGCTTTTTTGTAGCTACGAACATTACTTTTCTTCCAGACCTTACTACAGCTTTCATAGCTTCTGTAGCGTCTTCTAGACATGTTAATGTCTTATGAAGGTCGATAATGTGGATGCCATTTTTCTCCATGAAAATGTATGGAGCCATAGCTGGATTCCACTTTCTGGTAAGGTGTCCAAAGTGCACACCTGCATCCAATAGATCTTTGTGTTCTAATTTTTGCATCTCAATATTATCGTTTACTGAACTGGAATCTTCTTCTTGCTTTTCTTCTACCTGGCTTCTTACGCTCCACCATTCTCGAGTCCCGGGTAAGGAAACCTTCAGATTTGAGTGGGCTTCTAAACTCTGCGTCTACTTCAGTAAGCGCACGAGCGATTGCCAGTCTTGTTGCTTCAGCTTGTCCGGCGGGTCCGCCACCGGTCACATTCACACTAATGTCGAAATTTCCATCTTGCTCCACTTTTACCAGTGGCTGCTTTACGATGGTTTGAAGAATTTCGGAAGGGAAGTAAACGGCAAGATCTTTATCGTTTACGGTTATTGCACCTTTCCCACTCGTCACATAGATACGAGCTACTGAGGTCTTTCTCCTCCCTATGGTATTAATTCTGTCCATTCAGGTTTATAGTTTTACTTCTTTTGGTTTTTGAGCTGCATGTGGATGCTCAGCACCCTCATATACATGTAAGTTTTTGAAGAGCTGTCTTCCAAGTCTGTTGATTGGAAGCATACCTCTTACTGCTTTTTCAATTAATATGGTGGAAGACTTAGCTTTAATGCTGTTTGGCGTTTCGAAACGCTGACCACCAGGATAGCCTGTGTGTCTTACATATTGCTTGTCGGTCCACTTGTTACCGGTCAATCTGATTTTATCAGCATTGATCACAATTACGTTATCTCCACAATCTACATGTGGAGTGTACGCTGGCTTGTGTTTGCCACGAATCATTTTAGCAACTTCACTTGCCATTCTTCCAAGTATCTGAGAATCAGCGTCTACGATGACCCAATTCTTCTCTACAGTTGCACTGTTTAATGATACAGTTTTAAAGCTGTTAGTATCCAATTTTATATTGATTTTATAATGTCAAAATCTGTCCTCTTGAAAAAGGGACACAAAAATAGAATTTTCATTTGAGAAATCAAATGCGAGTCCTCAATTAAATTTTCTTAAGAGCTTGATTAACACGGAGAAATCTTTCGGATACTCCGCTTCTCCTTCGATAACCTTCCCATCAAGGTCTTTAAAAGCGACCTGAAAGGAGTGCAAAGCTACTCGATTTATCATGGGATTTTCTTCTTCCCACTTTTTATGATTGTAATTTCTTTTCAGCTCAGATAGAAACGTTGCCTGACCGCCATAAGCTGGGTCGTTGATTATAGGAGCTTCATGGTATGATAGGTGAGCTCGGATTTGATGCATTCGCCCTGTTACAGGGAAGCATTTTACCAGTGTGTGTTTCTTGAAGCGTTCGAGAGAGCCGATTAATGTGAATGATGGTTTGCCGGCCCTAAAGTCCACTCTTGATTTTGTCGATGTAGTATGAAGTGGTTCGTCTGCTTCGAAATCTTCAAATTGATGCAAACCGTGAATGACTGCATGATAGATCTTTTTAACCTCCCTGTTTTCGAGTTGGATGGCGAAGTTGCGATAGGCGTCGGCATTTTTCGCAAAAACCACTATTCCGGAAGTTTCCTTATCCAACCGATGGCAAATTTGATAATCTTCATCAACCTCTTTAGCAAGGCTCAGGAGATTCTTACTATCAGCTCTATCATCCAAGCTGGCAATAAACGGAGGTTTGTTGATCAATATGTAATTGTCATTTTCAGAAATGACCAAATCTGCGAATGAAATTTTCCTCAAACTTTTATGCATAATCTTCTTCCTCTTCCCATCCTTCTTCAACCTTATCAATGTAGTTTGCTTTGTTTAGGTCAAAGTAAAAGGTTGATCCAACTCGGTATTCACTTTCCACAAATATCTCAGAATTGTGACTTTCTAGTATGTGCTTTACAATGGATAGGCCAAGCCCGGTTCCTCCTTTTTCTCTGGACCTGCTTTTGTCTACCCTGTAAAAGCGCTCGAAAATACGTGAAATATCGGAGTCAGGGATTCCTCTTCCATTATCACTTACAGCGATTCTAATTTTGTTTTCAGTGAGTTCTTCGAACTTGATTTTTGCCTGACCTCCCTTTTTAGTGTATTTGATCGCATTGGAGATGAGATTAAGCATTACCTGATATATTCTTCTGTAGTCACCCCGAACAATAATTGGGTCTTTGTATCTCATAGTCATTTTTAACTCTACACCTTTCTTCTCCGCCTTTCCTTCAAGTTGATCAAGTATCTCATTGCACATGCCTCGCATATCAAAATTCTCAAAGTGCATTTTTATTTCTCCGGATTCTATCTGAGAAATGGTAAGGATATCCTGAACCAGGAGGTCTAATGCATCTAAGCTTTTAGCGGCCTTTTTCAGAAACTTCTTCCGAACTTCCTTATCATGAATGGCACCATCAAGAAGCGTATGAACAAAACCTTGCGCGGCGAAAATCGGCGTTTTTAGTTCATGTGATACATCCGCGATAAATTCTCTTCTGAAATTCTCCCTTACTTTTAATTCTTCAATTTCTTTTTCCTTGCTTTTTGCAAAATTGGAGATTTCTCGATCAATCCGTTTTAATGGGTTTACTGAGGAGGCTCGACCTCTTAATGCTATCTCACTGTCTTTTATTCGCTTAAGTGAGTCGTATATATTTTCTATTTGCCGGAAGAATAGAAATTCAAGTACAAGTCTCACTAAGATGTAAGTAGAGGAAAATGATAGCAAGAAGGCAATTACGATCGAGGCAATGGTGATGCTCGGGACCAGATACAGAAATGCTGTTGTGATGGCGGCAACACAGATTGCAAGGAGTAGCGCTATCGCTCGGGAATTAAACTGCATTTGTGGCTAATTAATTAGCATCGAATTTGTATCCTACACCTTTTACGGTAGTGATGTGATCGTTGCCTATTTTCTCTCGTACTTTTCTGATATGAACATCAACAGTTCGTGCGAGTACATAAACATCAGTTCCCCAGATATTTTGAAGTAGTTCATCTCTGCTAAATACTTTGCCGGGATTCTGTGCTAAAAAGTAAAGTAGTTCGAATTCTTTTTTGGGCAATGAGATCTTTTCCTCACCATTTTTTACTGTATAGCTTGTGCGATCTACAACTAAATCACCAACGGTGATGGTATTAGATTCTTTTTTCTTTTTTGATTCTCTTCTGAACAGTGCGTTGATACGGCTTACCAGTGCTCTGGGCTTAATCGGCTTGGTGATGTAGTCGTCAGCTCCCATATCGAAAGCGGCTACCTCCGAATATTCCTCTGATCGAGCCGTGAGAAAGATGACAAAAGTGTTTGCCATCTCAGGCAGCTCGCGGATTTGCCTACAGGTTTCTACACCATCTTGTTTTGGCATCATGATATCAAGCAAAATAAGATCTGGCACAAATGTTTTGGCAACATCGACACCTTTGATCCCATCACTTGCAGTTTTTACATCATACCCTTCTTTGGTAAGATTGTATTTCAGCAATTCGAGAATATCTGCTTCATCGTCTACGACAAGAATTTTTTGATTTTGTTTAGCCATCTGAGGGTGGTTGTTTGAATAACTTTCTCTTAAATCGTTCTTTACAATTTGATAAACTATCTCGTGATTGTAAGCCCTTCAATCATGATATGGTTCACTTCATTTAACGTTATTCAAAATTACTCAGAAATCAACTGTATGTTAAAAAAGGTAACAATTTCGTAAAGAAACGGAATCTGTTATTCGTGGTATTCCTTCATTCCTTTAATAAATGATTTCAGATCGCTTTGATATTCATTGGATAAGATTTTCTCCAGCGAATCTTTTGCTGAATAATACCTAAGGTAGGACATGAAGTACGCGTTGTTTGGTCTTCCTGATTTGAAAATATCTAAATACCTCGGATCATGAAAGTGTAGCGTGTCTATCGAGCTTGTGATTTTATCAATCATGATGTGCTTTTGAATGGCTTTGATTGAATCCGGCTGATTGACGATGAAGGAATACATTGAATCAAGTTTTTGCGTTGCTAGCAGCATTTGATTTCTAAAGGTGCGGCTATCTTCCTCAGCAAGGATGTAATCAAAATAAGGATAAGAGTTGTCACCATATTTCTCGTTTAGGAATCTAACAGCCCCTTTTTCGCCAATGAAGGAGGCAAGGTTTTCATTGAATTCAATGTTATCCTTCACAAACAGGGTGGAGTGGGTAAGTTCGTGAATGATTAACTCGGCAAGCGCTCCCTCTTTGCGATTGAGCATATTGGAAAGGATTGGGTCTGTAGTCCATCCTAGCGTAGACCAGCCACCAACGGAACGAATGCGTGTATCATAACCTTCCTCTTTTAATTCCTTCATCTCTTTTTTGGCCTTCTCAAGATCGAAGAATCCCTTATATGGAAATGAGCCAAGTAGTGGAAAAGACCATAGCTTCGGCTCAAGAAGGTAAGCTCTGGAAGCAGAAAGATTCCATAATGCTACTTCTCCACCTTGATCGTAGTAGGTAGTGTAGTTGTCTGAACGTGAGAGCCCCAATTCGTTAAATGAGAATTGCCTGGCTTCCTGCACTATTCTAATCTTTAGTTTAATGCTATCCGCAACTAAGGAATCACTTAAAATGGTTTCTACTGACCGAGTGTTGAATGTGATGCTCAATTGACCTTTAGCCTGTGTCCATCCATAAACAACCAAATTCCAGTTGAATACCAAAAGGAGGATCACACCTGCCAACACTACCCAGCCTGCTTTTTTAATCATGCTACAACTTTATTTATTGTTTATCGTAAGATACCTTGTAATACATAGTAATAGAAACCAACCTTTATCACTCATGGACTTAAAGAACCACGATAACAATCTTCGAATCATTGGTAAAATATTTATTGTCATTGGACTTATACTGGTGCCAATATCAATATGTACATTCTTTTTTGTTGATATGTTTATAGAGAGTGATTTGTGGATGGAGTTGAGTGAATTTGATGTAGTATTTTTTGAGCTAAGACCTCCAAGAGGTATGGCTTATTTCTTACCGACCATACAAACAATATCGTCACTGATTTTCCTTATTTCAGGGTATGGATTAAGCACAGAAAAAGACTGGGGAAAAAAGTTTGCTATTGTTCCTGCTGTCATGCTCTTGTTCAAATTCCCAATTGGAACTGCCCTAGGTGCTTACATGATTTATGCAATTAACTATGTTCCTCAAAAAGAGGAGACAATCAATGGTGATGAGCTGGCTTAGGTCTTTGCTTCGCTATCTTTGTTAACACGCATTGTTAGGATAAAAAAACACGATTTTTCACTGTCTGGTTCAAAATAATACTCATATTGAGTTCCCGTCTTTTTTGCGATATCAATAAAGCCAAGCCCGGCACCTCCTGTATCTCCAAGCTCTGAGTTTTCCATAGCCTCACGGTACATCTGCTTGATTCCATCGGTATCCAGTGAATTGATTTTATCTAAAACATCCCGTAATGCCATCGCGCTTTTAATTTCGATGTTGTTTCCTGTAGTGATGAAATACTCTTTTTTGTCATGGCCGATAAGGAATATTCCCTTTTTCACTAAACCTTGCTCAAGTGAGTTGGACTCTTCTTTAGATTGGCTATCGGCGTGTTTACAGATATTTTGTAGTGACTCCATCATTACATGGTAGACCCGCTTGGTAACACGCCGATTTTCGCGACGCGTGTTCAAATCTTCTGAAATCATATCTGTGATGCTCTCAATTGTTGATTGCGTCACATTACCCAGGTAAACCACATTTAGGTGTGACTTGGTCATTGCCTTTTTGAAAGCAATAACTGTCTTCATGTGCTTGAGTTGCTGGTAAACTTGTTCGTATCCTGAATTCTCCATTGGACCAATGATTGCATTGATGGGCTTACAATATAATGAAGTGCATTAAAAAAGCTTTATAAAATATTCCTAATATTTTTAGCAAAATACTTTTTAGGTCAAATTGAAAAGCCTATTTTTGTCTGATTTAAAAAAGACCAAAAAAGGAATATGGCCGACAAAGAAGACAAAATGAAAGCACTCCAGATTACCATTGATAAGCTGGAAAAGACTTATGGTAAAGGAGCTGTTATGAAACTCAGTGATGAGAAGGTGATGGATGTACCTACTATTTCTACCGGATCTTTAAGTCTGGATATTGCCTTAGGAGTCGGAGGGATACCTCGAGGACGAGTAATTGAGGTTTATGGCCCTGAATCTTCCGGTAAAACCACGCTGGCTATGCACTGCATAGCTGAAGCTCAAAAAGCTGGAGGTATGGCTGCTATCATTGATGCGGAACATGCGTTTGATAAGCTTTATGCAGAGAAGCTAGGAATTGACACAGAGAATTTGCTGATCTCGCAGCCTGACAATGGTGAGCAGGCTTTGGAGATTGCAGAACATTTAATCCGCTCTGGCGCATTGGATATCATCGTGATTGACTCAGTTGCTGCATTAGTGCCAAGAGGAGAATTAGAAGGGGAGATGGGGGATAGTAAAATGGGATTGCAAGCTCGTTTGATGTCTCAGGCCTTAAGAAAGCTCACTGGAACTATCAATAAGACCGGATGCTCATGTATTTTCATCAACCAACTTCGAGAGAAGATTGGTGTAATGTTTGGAAATCCAGAGACGACTACAGGAGGTAACGCACTGAAGTTCTATGCTTCCATCCGATTGGACATTCGAAGAATCGGTCAGATTAAAGAGTCTGCTGACAATGTGATGGGTAACAGAACTCGAGTGAAAGTGGTGAAGAACAAAGTAGCACCACCATTTAAAGTAGTGGAGTTCGATATCATGTACGGTCGAGGTATTAGCAAGAGTGGAGAGATAGTGGACATAGGAGTGGAACTTGATGTGGTACAGAAGTCTGGATCTTGGTTCTCCTATGATGGAAATAAGCTTGGTCAAGGAAGAGATGCGGTGAAAGCCTTAATAGAAGACAACCCTGAGCTTATGGAAGAACTAGAAAAGAGAATTAAAGAAAAATTGAACGGATAAAGAAATAACCACTAATCGTTTAAAGTAGAAAAGGTGAGTGCTAGCTCACCTTTTTGTTTTGATATATTTCTCCGTGATTACCCCGTCGTTCGAATAGCAATCACAGGATCTAACCTGGCAGCCATTAGTGCTGGTACAATTCCTGATATTACTCCAATGATTCCTGCTACGCCAAGTCCAAGCACGATGTTTCCAAAGGTCAGCACCAAATCCAGATTACCCAGACTGGCCAGGGAAAGTAACCAAACAAGGAACAATCCTACACCACCTCCGATCAGACTCAGGAATATGGCTTCAAATAAGAATTGGAAAAGGATAAAGAAATTCTTTGCGCCAAGCGACTTTTGAATGCCAATAATATTCGTTCGTTCTCTTACAGAGACAAACATAATGTTGGCAATCCCGAAACCACCGACCAATATGGAAAAGCCTCCGATGGCCCATCCTGCAACCCCAATAACATCAAACGTGGAGCCGATGATATTCATAATTGCATCCTGGCGATTAACTGAGAAATTATTTTTCTCCTTTGGTCTCAGGCCTCTTTTCATCCTTAAAAGACCTGTTATTTCTGCCTGAAGCTCCACCAACCCAATATCATCTGTTCTTCCTTTTACACTGACGAGTGTTTCCACACCACGATTTCTGCCGGAATAAAAGATCTTCTTGAAGGATTGATATGGGATCATGATACTTTCGTCATTTCCGGTATCTCCAAAGATTCCTTCGCCTTCTTCTTCAAATATTGCGATAACGATGTATTTAAGTCCTTTAATTTTAATCTCTTTTCCTATCGGCTCACCACGAGGAAAAAGCTTTTTGGCAATCAGGTGACCTATCATTGCTACATTTTTTCCTGTATAAGATTCTGAAGCGGTAAAGTATCTTCCCTTTGCCACATCACTGGCAATATCATATACATCCTGATGCGTATGTGAGATACCAAAGAGTGAAACATCACTGTAGCTGCTACTTTGATACTTTACTGATGAAACTCCGGTTACTGCGAAAATGGTGATACCTTCAGAATTCTTCAGGTTCTTTTTCAAAAATTCATATTCTTCGTAGTTGGTATACGGTCGTTTTATATACTCCCACCATGGGATATCCGGTCCAAATTCGTAAGGGAACCTTCGAATATCCAAGTTATTGGCGTCTAGAAAGCTTAGGCTGTTTTTTATGCTTCGTTCTAATGAATCGACAAGAGTAAACACCGCAATGATTGCGAAAATCCCTATGGTCACACCCAATAAAGACAGTGTGGTTCGAAGTAGATTCATTCGCAAAGCGCTCCATGCGAAACGAAAACTCTCGATTACTAGCTTAAAGATTTTCACGATCAATCCATTTAAGTGTTTTTAGCCAGAAGTGCGAATCGCAATAACCGGATCCAGTCGTGCTGCCATTAAAGCAGGTACAATACCTGATAGCACACCAATAATTGCGGATATTCCGAGTCCCAGAATCACATTTCCAGAAGTCAATACTAAATCCAGACTTCCAAGGCTGGCGAAGGAAATCAAATAGACCAGGATGACACCTACACCACCTCCAATCAGACTTAAGAAAACGGCTTCAAATAAAAACTGAAAAAGAATAAAGTAATTCTTTGCACCCAAAGACTTTTGAATCCCGATAATATTGGTTCTTTCTCTTACAGAAACGAACATGATATTGGCAATACCAAAGCCGCCTACAAGTATTGCAAATCCACCAATGATTGCTCCTGCGACACCAACTGCATCAAAAGTTGCTCCTATGAAATTTGTTATTGCTTCAGGACGATTCAGCGCGAAATTATCATCCTCTTTTGGCTTCAAGGATCTCTTCTTTCTCATCAAACCTCTAAGTTCAGCTTCCAGCTCTACCAGGCCGACATCTGATTCCAGACCTTTTACGGTAATCCTGGGTTCTACGCCTCTGCGCCTCCCCGAGTAATAGATTTTTTGAAAGGATTTGTAAGGAAGATAGACATTATCATCGTTGCTTGGCGCCCCAAGGAAGCTGTCACCTTCTTCCTTGATCACTCCTATGATGTAGTATTTCAGTCCTTTAATTTTAATTTCCTTGCCGAGTGGATTGACCTTGGGGAATAATTCGTTAGCTGTTCGATAGCCAATAATTGCTACGTTAGATCCGCCGTTAGCTTCCTCACGAGTGAAATAACGTCCCTGTTCGATCGGGATTTCGTAAACATCTTTATGATCATAAACTACGCCAAGAAGTGATAAGTCAGCGGCACTGCTGCTTCCATATTTGGCAATTATACCACCTCGTACTGTGAAAATTGAAACTGCTTTCGCATTGTCTACATTGTCTCTAATGAAACGATATTCATCAAAAGTTACGTACGGTCTTCTCAGATACGTCCACCAAGGATAAGGTCCACCGAATCCGTAAGGCCATTTTTCAACATTAATATTGTTAGTCCCTAAGAAATTGAGGCTGTCCTTTATACTTCGTTCCAGAGAATCAACCGCAGTGAATACAGCTATAATGGAAAATATTCCAACCGTAACACCCAGTAGGGATAGAGTGGTCCGGAGCAGGTTGGTTTTTAAGGCTGACCATGCAAAACGAAAACTTTCGATAATTAACTTAAATACTCTCACACGTAGTTATTAATAAAACAAATGTAGCTAAACAGACTTCAGTATTTTGAATAAAATAGCGATCGGTCTATGCTGATTTCAAACGGTTATTTCCTTTAGTTGACGAGTTTAACGATGTATACGTTACAAACTGAAACATATTTGCTAATTTTGCGGTCCTTTGATCATTAAAAAATAGATCCTTTTTCCTATGGGAATGAAATTATCCGAATTCAAATTCGAACTACCATCAAGCCTTATTGCCTTACACCCGACTGAAAACCGTGACGACTCTCGTCTAATGGTTATACATAAAGATACAGGAGAGATAGAGCACAAAGTTTTCAAAGATGTAGTAGACTACTTTGGAGAAGATGATGTGTTTGTGACCAATGATACAAGAGTATTCCCAGCAAGATTGTATGGTAACAAAGAGAAAACAGGTGCTAAAATTGAAGTTTTCCTACTTCGTGAATTAAACACGGAAATGAAACTTTGGGATGTACTTGTTGATCCTGCGCGAAAGATTAGAGTTGGAAATAAGCTTTATTTCGGAGATGGAGAGTTAGTAGCTGAGGTTATTGATAATACTACCAGTAGAGGACGGACGATTCGTTTCTTGTTCGACGGTGATCGGGAGCAATTCTACAAAATGATTGATGCTCTTGGAGAGACACCACTTCCGAAGGAAATTAAGCGTTCAGCAGAGCCTGAAGATAGAGAAAGGTTCCAGACTATTTTTGCTAAGAATATTGGTGCTGTGGCAGCTCCAACTGCCGGACTGCATTTTACTCCCCAGCTGATGAAACGTATGGAGCTAATTGGGATTGATATCGCTCCAATAACCTTGCATGTTGGTTTAGGTACTTTTCGTCCAGTGGATGTTGAGGATTTGACTAAACACAAAATGGACTCAGAAAACTACTGGGTTGAAAAACCGACTGCCGATAGGGTAAATAGAGCTCTTGCCGAAAGGACAAAAATTTGTGCCGTTGGTACAACTGCAATGAAGACTTTGGAGTCATCAGTTTCTGCTAATGGCCAGTTGAAAGACAATTCCGGATGGACGGATAAGTTTATTTTCCCTCCATATGAATTCAAGATTTGCGATGCTTTAATTACAAACTTCCACCTGCCTGAATCTACATTGCTAATGATGGCATCAGCATTTGGAGGATACGAGCTAATTCAGGAGGCTTACCAAATTGCAATCAAAGAGAAGTATCGATTCTTCAGCTATGGAGATGCGATGCTAATAATCTAATAGTGTTTTGAAAAAGCATGCCATCATAGTGGCTGGAGGCATAGGTACCCGCATGAAAAGTGATGTGCCGAAACAGTTTCTACCTGTGGATGGCGAACCTATTATTGTAAGATCTATTCGAAAGTTTTTGACTTATGACAAAAATCTTTCCATTGTCATCGTGCTTCCAGAAGATCACATTAAGCAATGGGAAGCAATGAAATTTCAATACTTTCCTGATCTAAAATTTAAACTTGCAACAGGCGGCTTAACCAGAACCGCTTCTGTGATGTCGGGTTTGGCTTTGATTGAAGATGGACTGGTAGCTATTCATGATGCAGTGAGGCCCTTTGTTTCTGTTGAGACGATCTCCGAATCATTTAAATCGGCTGATGGTAAAGGCTCTGGTGTAGCGGCAGTCGAACTCAAAGATTCCATACGTGAATTAGATGGGAATCTTTCAACAGCAAGAGATCGATCCAATTACGTGTTGGTTCAAACCCCGCAGACCTTTCGAGTAAATGAGCTTAAGGAGGCATATCAGAAGGTTGGAGTTGACTTATTCACCGATGATGCCAGCGTTTTTGAGGCAGCAGGATATACCGTTCAACTCGTCGATGGTAGTTACGACAACATAAAAATCACTACACCGGAGGATTTGAAATAGTCTTCTATCCGCAGGTTTTAATTCTTGATGATTTTATAGACTACTAGGTCCTTCCTGTTTTCATCAATTACTCTGAAGATGTATTGACCTTTTTCAAAATCAGATATATCGATAGTGATATTCTCTTGCTTCCTGTCAAGGGTTTTTCTCAACATCTCCTGTCCTTGAATGTCAAATACTTCAAGGAAAATTTTACCTGATTTCACTTGATCGTAATTGATGTTGATCACATCAGCTGTTGGATTAGGATATATCTTGAAGCTTGTAAAGTGTGGAGAGGTCAGGCCAAGCACAAGTTCGATAAAGATTCCATCCTCAGAAGCAAAGACCGCAAGTTTAAAGCTATTGTCACCAATACCAGCGGCACCAACATCAAATTGGACGAAAGCTGAATCATCAAGTGGAATGCCCGGATATTCGACGAAGAATCGATAGGTCCCTTCTGGGAGGAAGCCATATTCAAATTCACCATTATCGTTGGTTTCACCATATGCGATCAATTCGAATTCGTCAGCATTTTGTTCAGTACGTCCTCCACTTCTTTTCCGTCTTAGCCCACATTTTCTTTTAGATGCTCGTCTTCGCGCGTCGATTCTGCCTTCATCATCTTCAAAATCTTCTTCAATCGTTCCGTCCACCAGTCCATCACCGTCAGCTGCGGTAAGTTCTCGCGGAGTTTCAGTCATGATGATCTGTATATCCGTGTCGTTGTTCAATTGCAGAACATCCGCCTCATCCCAGAGGAATGCATCTCCAAAATACGTGGGCACATACAAATCCTGCTCTGAGGTAATGCTTACCAGAAAGTCTCCAAGTACAATCGGAGGAAATGTAAAGCTACTGGCCACATCTTCCCGGGTTGCTGATTTAATGGTGTCGTATCCAACTTGTCCATCGATTATTTCGAGGATATAGCCATCCACATTCTCAGCGATGAGTGTTTCACTTTCATCTGTCACGTCAACAGAAATCAATGCAGTAGCAAGCACGTCTACGGGAACAGAAGTAAGCGTAGTGCCCGTAGCGATGGTGTTGCTAATCTCCAAGCTATACTCACCCATATTTGTTCGATCAATGTCTGTAACTGTGTAGCTGACTCCAGTCGCACCAGTTACATTTGCACCGTTAAGCAGCCATCGATACGTATTTGCTGTCCCATTAGCAGAGGAAGTCAATTCCTGAGTGGATCCAACCGGAATTTCAACACTTGCTTCATTAATTGCATCAACAGGTGCTTGGCTGGTATAGCTAAGTACAGATACGCCTGCTACAGCTTCCAGGTCTCCAAAGTCCAGCTCGTTACCATTAAGATTGATATCTACAGCATTTGTAAGGCCACTAAAGTCTGTTGCGAGTGCGTCTATTTCATTATTTGAAAAATCTAATATCTCTAAAGCATCTAGTTGGTCAATTGCGGCTGGCAAAGTTCCAACCAACCCATTATTAGGAAGCTCAATGCGTTCGACTCGATCTTGGGCTGAGTTTAATGTAACTCCAAACCATGTGCTAACGTCTGCATCTCCCCAGTTGGCTGAATTGGTCCAATTGGAGCCGCCCATATTATCAAAAAGGCTAGTGAGTGCATTTGCATCTGCTTCAAGAGCGGTGACAGTTCCGATATTAAAGAATATTTGTGTGCCTCCATAATAATCGCCAATCACTATATCCATGTCACTATCCCCATCCAGATCCCCAATATTTATACTGCTATATTCTGTTACAATGGTTGGGATGTCATGATCAAATGCAAAGTTGGCGGATCCGTCATTTACCCAAACCTTCGGATTAGAAATATACCCGCCAGAAATTATATCAATGTCCCCATCACCATCTAAGTCTCCAATAAAACTTCCATAAGTGCCACCTGTTTCTAAATTGGAACCTCCCGTGAAGACACCCATATCGTTGATCACAACATAGCTTTCTGTAGTCATAGATTCGTAGGAATTTGAGGCAAAAACATCCATGTCACCATCACCATCAAAGTCTGCAATATCAACATCTGAAATGTAGCCTCCAGTAAATGTTTGGCCAAGCTCTAATATGCCGTTGTTGTTTGTTAATGACAAAATTCCACTTTCCTCTCTAGCCAAGACAACATCTAAATCTGTGTCACCATCAAGATTGCCTAGGTCCATTTTTTCGCTAGTGACCGTATATGAAGAGGACATGCTAAATGAAAGCGAGCCTAGATTATCATATATGCGAACATATTCATTGCTTGCTCCATTTAATCGAACCACAATATCCAGATCCCCATCCTCATCCATATCCGCCAATTCTATTTGCTTGGTCTCTAATCCGATACCTAAGTTGGAGTTGTAGGAAAGGTTCCCTGATCCATCGTTTGTGTAAATAATAAATCCGGGATAGCCCCCATCTGATTCTAAAGCAACGACCATATCCAAATCACTGTCTGCATCAAGATTGCCAAAAGCCAGATGATAAGCGCCGCCTGGAAATTCTTGCTGAACTGTAAAGTTTCCACTTCCATCGTTGAGCCATGTTCTTGAAACAGCACTTCCTCCTTGGGCAAGATCTAAATCTCCATCCCCATCAAGGTCTACCAACTGAGTATCATAGGTCGCTGATATAGTGAGAATATCTGAACCTTGAACAAATGTTCCACCGCCTTGATTATCACGGATGGAAACATTGCCATCAAAATAAAATAAATCCCCATCTCCATCCAGATCCAGGTCGGCAGGCTTTGCTTGACCTTTAAACTTGACTTGCTCAGTGAACCCACCGGAACCATTGCTGATAAGTATGAAAACCGAATCTTGAGTGAGTGCCACCATATCATCAAAATTGTCGGTGTCCATCTTGAGGGCAAAAACATCATCCCCGTCTCCAGAAGAAGATAAAATTACATTTGATACTTCACTGAAATTGGTAGAAGCATCATTCAATATGGTACCGTCGTTTTCTAAAGGCCTGACTGCCACGTAGGGAGCGCTGAGAAATCCAGCTAATTCTAAATCCCCGTCATTGTCAAAATCAAGAGGAGTTGCTCTATCATTGAAACTATAGGAAGGTGAAAAAGCAGTGTTGGAATCTGTGAAATTTCCCGAGCCATCATTTCCCAATACCTGTATCCCTTGGCCAAATGATGTGATGAAAGATGTATAGACTATGTCTTCATCGGTATCTCCATCTACATCCATCACGGTAAGTAGTCTGGATGAAACATAACTTGGGTCTGAACCTTTAAGTCCTGTAGAATCCGGAAAATTCATACTTACATTTTCAAAGACGGTGACGTAATCATTGTAAGTAGGACCATCTTGGCTTGTTTCTGCTATAATGTCTAAGTCACTATCTCCGTCAATATCAACAGCAAACAATCCGTCATCGTCCAAGTCAACGCTTGGAAAAGAAGAGGCTTGAGCTACAAAGTAACCTGTACCATCATTAATCCACATTTGGGTCGTGAATGATCCATAGGTTCCATTCTGCATAAACAGATCCAAATCTCCATCTCCATCAAAGTCCGCAAGGATGGTGTTGTCTACAATCTCTAACGGCTGAGTTGTGAGCGCAGAAACAGTGAAATTAAAAGAGCCATCATTTCTGAGGATAAGAGGACTATCGATATACGCCACATATATGGCATCTATATCACCGTCACCATCTATGTCTCCGGTGTGAACTACAGAGAAGCGGGACGCACCAAGGCTTACTTTTGGATCAAAAAATATACTTTGTGCCAATGGCTGTACATCTGCATTCTTTATTTTGGCCTGATTTTTCAATCGCGATTTGAAATCGGTTTTACTCTCCTGTTGCGCATTGGCAGAAACTACAACACCCATGGCAAGAGCAACGGCCCAGTGCTTATAGTTGAGACGTGGCTTAAATCCGGACTTTTGACCCAAGTCAGCGATTCGCTTTTCAATGCTTTTGATTCTTTCAACCGAGTCTTTTCTTTTTCTGTAGTGTTGTTTTTGAAATTCTCCATCTTTCACATTTTTATGAAATCTGGATGCAAGCTTGGCATGCTTGTTTTTTAATCGGCTGAGGAGCGATTGATATAATGAATTTTTCATGGCGTGGTAGTAGCTGTTTCTGGTTGTGTTTCGTTTTCAGGATTGTGCCAGAATACCTCATCTTTTGTCACAACAGAGGTTCTGTGCATTCCTTTTTCTAGGTTGAGAATGTTTGGTCTCATGTTCCCTTCCAGGATGATCAAATCATATAATTCTTCTACGCTTGTCTGATAATTGATATAACCACAAGGCTGCCCTGTGGGTATGTAAATCACAGTGATTCCACAGTTTACTGATCGCTTAGCAACCGGTGCTTCTTTGAAAAGCGAACTGTTGGGTCGTAGCTTGGATGTGGCGATAAACAAGTAATCGCCTATTCGGTCCATACCTCTGGCAAATCCGTTTAACTGACTAATGATGTCGTAGGTCCCTGACTCAATATTTACTTTGATCAGCTCGCCGGTGGCAGAAAGCAGCATGAATAGCTCGCCTCCATAAATTCTAGGCGTGTGAGGTACAGGCAGTTCAGACAAAATAATTTCATTAGTCTCAATGTCTATTAAAACTCCGCCGTTGAGCATGCCCTCTTTCCAGGATCTGTGCGAGTTTCCCTGACCTAAGGCAGAAATATATTTAGGCTGGCCAGTCTTAGGATCAACGGCCAATCCGTTTAAATGACATCTATCTTCTGGTTTCAACTCCGTAATAAAAGATGGCTGCCAAATAGGTTTGAAACTAAAATCCTCATCTATGTGACATAGATTGGAAAACATCGTGTTGACACCTAACAATCCTTGGTTTGTAAACTGGATGTCGTGCATGTCCAAAGGGCCGGTATAGTAGCTGACTCTTGGTATGTACAGACTGTCATAGACATTTGGATTGGGGGCGTAATTAGCTGCTAAGCCAGGTGCATTTGAGGTGATAATGACTGAGTCGTTGGTAGCAATTGCCCATTTGTCATTTTTCTTGGCCATTCCCATCGGCTTTTGGAAAGTTCTTGGCAGCTGTACGAGCTGGTTTTCATCTTTAGCTGAAAATATTACAACCTTGCCTGTCTGATAGGTACTAATTGCAATAGAACACTTCAGTCCTTGAAGTAATTCAGGAATATTGGGAGTATAGGTATAACTAAATGGTGGAGCTGGTGGCATAAAATAATAGTAAACACTACAAGATAAAAAAACTTGAATAAATGACATAGGTGGTATTGCTCATATTTTTATGCGCAAAAAAAAAGTCTATCGAATTTCGATAGACTTAATCATATTTAGAACAAATTTCTAGCGCTTAATTACCCTGAAGGTAAGCGCCGTTTTGCTTTTCTCAGTATCTATGAATCTTAATAGATATTGCCCATTTAGGTATTCTCCAATGTCTATTTGAAGTCTTCCATTTTCACTCCTCTTTATTTCTTGAGAGAAGATAATCTTACCATTCATGTCAATCAAATCCATTGTCATTTTTTCAGAAATGATTTTGTCATAATCAATATGAATTATATCAACTGTAGGATTTGGGTAGATGCTGAATTCGGTAAAGAACTCACTGGTGATACCCAATACTAGCTCTATGGTAATTCCAGTTTCTGTAACCAAAGCCGCCAGTACAAATGAATTATCTGAGACTCCAGCTTCGCCAACATCAAATTCAACAAAAGAAGATTGGTCAAGTGGGATGCCGGGATATTCTACGAAGAACCGATACGTACCTTCCGGCAGGAATCCATACTCAAATTCGCCATTATTGTTTGTCTCTCCATAAGCGATAAGTTCAAATTCATCAGCATCCTGACCTGTACGTCCGCCTGAACGTTTTCTTCTTAATCCACACTTCCGCTTGGAGGCTCTTCTTCGTGCATCTATTCTGCCTCCATCCTCCTCAAAATCCTCTTCAATGGTTCCGGAAACATTTCCATCTCCATCATTTGGGCCTAGTTCCGGTGGTACAACTGTCATTATGATTCTTGTGGTTGTATCTCCTGCTAATTCAAGAACATCCGCCTCTTCCCATTGAAATGCGTCTCCATAATAGGTAGCCACATATTTATCTTGGTCCGAATCTATATTGATAAGATAATTTCCTAGAAAAACAGGATTAAACGAAAATTCACCACTGTTGCTGCTTAATATATCTAATGTGTCATACCGACCACTATTTTTAATCCTAAGGAGTACACCGCTGGTATTCTCCGATATTACATTACCACCAGATCGAGCCCTCACAGTGATCGTACCGCTTTCCATATTGAAAGCAGAAAGACTAAGGTAGAATCCAAAATTTTCACTTTTCGGTATGCCGCTTAATTGAGAGGTTGTGAATTCAGAAGTATAACTTCCACCTGCAATCGTACCACCTGCATAGTTCGTTGCATTTCCTTGATTTGACAATTGAGGATAGGCCACTAAACCTGCTAATAGCAATAATGTAAGAGGTATTATTCGAATTGATATTCGCTTGCTCATTTGCTTGCTGCTTTGCTGGTGCCCAACATTTTCATGAGATTATCCATTTGAGATCGAAGGGTTTTCACCTCTTCAAGCGAAGCTTTCAAGTCGCTATTCTCACTTTCTAATCTTTCTACTTTGGCATTTAATTCTTTGATAGCTTCGATAAGCACTGCAGTCATTTGTGCATAATTTACCGACTTCATGCCCTTATTGTCTGTATATACAAACTCAGGATAGATTTCTTCCACTTCTTGCGCAATTACACCAATATGCTTTCGCTCAGACCTTTCAGGATTCTTCAAGTTGTATGATACTCCTCTCATTTTTAATGTGTTGCTTAGAGAGTTTTCTAAAGGCATAATATTTTTTTTCAGCCGCCGATCTGACGAGACCGTTCCTGTGGCAGTGACATTTCCAGTTGAGCCATCTAGTGTGATCACAGGTGTACCTCCTACGTCTAGTACTTCAATTCCTCCGGCTCCAGTAGCACTAAAATCACCAGAAAGATTCAGTCGATTATTTAAGATAGCGTTTCCACCATCTGATCCATCGATTCGTATGGTATTGGTTCCATCTAAATCATTCAGCTCAATAAACCCTCCAGAACCTGCAATATCACCACTTGAAATAAAAACTGTTGATGTCGGAGATAAAGCTCCTGCTGAACCACTTAGATTAATGGCACTGGTAATATTATTTGACCCACTTTCAAATGAAAAAATGTTATGTGTTGGAAGCCCATAATAATTATATAGGTCAAGACCTCCTCTTCGGTAGCCTGTTGAGTTTAATGTTCCAGTTTCATCTGTATCTGAAGCGTAGAGATCTGCCAAAAGCTGAGCGCCATCATTTGGAAAATTTCCACCATAAAGATCTACGTAACTATTAGCTCTACCTCCTATGCTTCCCCCTACGGTAACTGCACTTCTTAACGCACCAGCTGAAGATTCCCGCCCATTCAGTTGCATGTATCCTGATGTATATCCGGTTGACTCATTTCCAACAGTTTGAATGAAGGCTCCTTGATTATCAAGAGAATCTTTCAATAAAATCACTGCTTCATAGCCATTCTCACTAGCCCCGACTTGTACTTTCAAATTGTCACTTTCTCCCAGAACGTCAATTCCATAAGTTATCAGAGAATCAAATTCCACAGGATTACTGCCGGTAAAAGCCAATATTGGTGAATGTAAGGTGACAGGACTAAGCGCTTCACCATTTACAGTGATGTTTAAAACAACTTCCCTGCTATCCGAAAACAATGTCTCTGGTAATGAGGTGGTTGATCCCAATACTACTGAGTAGTAGCCATCAACTACGGAAACATTGGTTTTTGTCTCTGACCAGGCAGGACTGGTAGTGCTAAAATCGATTGTAGCAGTGCCATTAAATGGTCGGTCATTATCTAGCAACCTCCCTTGAAATGGGATTTTCTGTGCCATTGTGGTTGCTGATATGAGAAAAATAAAAGATAAAAGAATGTAAAGTCTCTTCATTGTAATCGGTTTTGAATAATGTTTAAATCAAAACACAACTTAATGTTTGGTGTTAATATGTTCAATACCTCTTTCGGGGTATTTTTATCAGTTGATAATTTGTGTACTAATTTTCCCTGTATGAGTAAAAAAGTTTTAGATAGCTACAATGATATTTTTTCAACCTTCCAAGAGTTCAAAGGGGAGACCTTAGAAAAACATGTGGAAAAGCTGCGCAGACTAGATGAGCTCATTCCGCATAGTGAAACTTTCTTTTGTGTGACCAACACCAGTTCGCAGGCATTTGAATACATAAGCAAAAATTTTGAGCCTACAATGATGCTTACTGCTGATCAAATGCTCGAAGGTGGAATGAAGTTTTGGTGGAATCAAATGCATCCAGAAGAAATGAGTACATGGTTGCAGTCTTTAAAGGATCTCATGATTTTCACCATGCAAAATATTGCACTGGAGGATCGTAGAAGGATGACATATACCTGGAATTATCGTGCAAAGGATGGGAATGGGATTTACAAGAATATCATTCAACACACAACACCCATGTTTTTTGATGATGAGGGAAAGCCAATCGTAGGATTGGCACATTACTCTGTGCTAGAAGCTCATGAAATATTGCCAATTCAGGCAACCGCAAAAATTCTAAACTCCAATGATGAGTACGAAACACTATTTTATCAAATGTATGGTGGACAAAAGCTTTTGGTTGGAGACATCACCCACCGTGAACGCGATATACTTCGTCTGATTTCTTTCGGATTCACCAATGATGAGATATCTGATAAGCTTAATATCAGCACGCACACGGTGAAAACACATCGTAAGAATGTGATGACGAAAACAGGAAGCAAGAATACTACCCAGCTCATCGCAATGTGTATTCGGCAAGGAGTAATATAAAAAAAGCCTCGACTGGTGATCGAAGCTTTGATTTTTTCCAGAATTAAGATAATCTAATACTCATCCTCATTAAAGAAGAAGTCTTCTTTAGTAGGATAGTCTGGCCAAATTTCTTCAATATTTTCAAATGGCTGTCCGTCATCCTCCAGTTCCTGCAAGTTTTCTACAACTTCCAAGGGAGCTCCTGATCGGATAGAATAATCGATCAATTCATCTTTTGTGGCGGGCCAAGGTGCATCTTCCAAATAAGATGCAAGTTCAAGTGTCCAATACATATTCTAGCCTCAGTTTATAAGTCCTGTTTTAATAATGCGCGCAAATATATATTATTATAATTTATGTGCACTAAATCTATTTTATCCTTCAGCGAAAGGTAATTTTCTTACAGTAAAACGCAAGAAAAAGTTTCTAATTTTTTTAAAACTCTCCGGAATCTACCCATTCAAGCAATTTTGACTTCACGTCAATCTTCCTCTTTTGGCTTTTAATCTTACTCTCAACCAGCTTGTTCATTTTTCCATCCGGCGATGAAAAGTTAGAAGAATTATCCTCATAGGTCTTCAGATCCTCTTCGTCACGTGAAATTAGGTTTTTGATTATGTCGCTTTTGATATTTTTTTTCTTTTCGACTTCCAACTTTTCGAAATCAGGAAATCGTTTATTCGCTAGCTTAATTATAAACTCACGCTCATTCAAAAGCTGAATCAGTTCGAGACACTTGAATTTGTCTGGATTCTTTGCTCGGTCACGGAAAAGCTCTTTTTTGGTTTTACCAAGCTCATCTCCATCATACGCCACTTTCCTAGCTTTAATCGCTTCAAGTTTAGAAAGTAATTCGGTATAATCTTTTGGAGGCTCATACCTCTTGCCTTTCAAAAGTTGATTAAACTCATCGTTTAAAGGTTGGTAAAACTCAGCGGGAATGCCGCCAATCTCCTTCCAGTTTTCCTTAAGCCCTTTGACTTTAGTGAATCGTTCTTTACCATGTATATCAGCAAGCTTTTTTGCCTCGTCGATGAGCGCTTGATATTGCCTTTTACGATGATCAGTTAGCTTTATTTTATCTTCAAAAAATTGTTTTTTTCGATCGAAAAAGTCTTCGATTACTCCCCAAAAAGATTCTTCAAGGGCTTTATTCTTATCCTCTTCGGCACTTCCTGTTTTGATCCACCTGCTCTTAATATCATTTATTAATTCCGTAGCTTCTTTCCAGTTAATGACTTCAACGGCTTCCTTCGCCTCAGCTAAAAGTGAATTCTTGATTTCTGTATTTCGAACTCTGTTTTTTTGGATGATATCCCTTACAAGGGATTCATATTTAAGAATCTTTTCTTGTAGAACCTGATAATCCCCTAAGCCATCATGCTGAGGTAGATGCTCACGCAGGTGAACAAGTTTCATTAAAAATGATCCTTTATTTTCTGTGGAATCAATCTTTTCCGTGACTTCAGCGATCTTTTTTTCCATGTCGGAGAAACGTTCTTGAAAAAACTGAGCCGACTTTTCCGGGTTATTATCGCGAACTTCTCCGATTTCTCTGTCTGGGTTTTCGTCCCAACTCTTTTGAAAAACCTTTCCGTCTTTTATATATCCAAATGGTACCTGTATACTGTCCAAGGTGAGTTAATTCTTAAATGCGTAGTATCTTCGATTTCTAATCAAACTTAAGCATGTCAGACGAAAAGATCATCTTCTCCATGTCGGGGGTAAACAAGATTCACCCGCCGCAAAAACAAGTACTTAAGAATATTTATCTATCATTTTTTTATGGTGCGAAAATAGGCGTACTCGGGCTTAATGGAGCCGGTAAGTCCTCATTGCTTCGCATTATTGCAGGAAAAGATACAGATTATCAGGGTGAGGTCGTATTTTCTCCCGGATTTTCTGTTGGAATGCTGGAACAAGAACCTGAGCTTGATCCTGAGAAAACAGTAATAGAAGTTGTAAGAGAAGGGGTGAAAGAAATCAACGATCTTCTGAAAGAATATGAAGAAGTGAACGCGAAATTCACCGAACCTGAAATTTTAGAAGATCCTGATAAAATGAATAAGCTCATTGAAAAACAGGGTGAAATTCAGGAAAGATTGGACGCTAGCGGTGCCTGGGAGATCGATCATAAGTTAGAACGGGCAATGGACGCCCTAAGAACTCCTCCTGAAGATGCAGTTATTAAGAACTTATCTGGTGGGGAGAAGAGGCGCGTTGCACTTTGTCGTTTGCTTCTTGAACAACCAGATGTCTTACTTCTGGATGAGCCAACTAACCATCTTGATGCTGAATCAGTACTCTGGCTGGAACAACATTTGCAACAGTATGAGGGAACTGTAATTGCAGTAACTCACGATAGATACTTTCTTGATAATGTAGCTGGATGGATCCTGGAGTTGGATAGAGGCGAAGGAATTCCTTGGAAAGGGAATTATAGCAGTTGGCTGGAACAAAAGGAGAAACGACTTGCAAAAGAGGATAAACAAGAATCTAAGAGGCAAAAGACTTTGCAGCGAGAACTTGAGTGGGTTCGGATGAGTCCTAAAGGAAGACAGGCGAAGGCGAAAGCTCGTTTGAGCGCCTATGATAAGCTTTTGGGAGAAGATGCAAAAGAGAAGGAAACACAACTGGAATTATATATTCCACCTGGCCCAAGATTAGGAGCCAAAGTCATTGAGGTAAATGGAGTGGCCAAAGGCTATGGCGATAAGCTACTATATGAAGATTTATCATTTAGTCTTCCTCAAGGCGGTATTGTTGGCGTTATTGGACCAAATGGAGCGGGTAAGTCAACACTTTTCAAAATGATTACTGGCAATGAGACACCGGATAAAGGAAGCTTTGAAGTCGGGGAAACGGTGGTCATGAGTTACGTTGATCAAGAGCATGACCAATTGGATCCGGATAAAACCGTATTTGAGGTAATCTCAGAAGGTAATGAAATCATTGATCTTGGAGGAAGGGAAATGAATGCTCGAGCCTATGTGAGTAAATTCAATTTTTCTGGAAATGACCAAGGCAAAAAGGTCAGTGCATTATCAGGAGGAGAGAGAAATAGAGTTCACCTTGCTCTGACATTAAAGAGAGGAGCCAACCTGATCCTTTTGGATGAGCCGACAAACGATTTGGATGTAAACACTTTGAGAGCTTTAGAAGAAGCTTTGGAAAATTTTGGAGGCTGTGCGGTTGTGATCAGTCACGACAGGTGGTTTCTTGATCGTATTGCTACCCATATACTTGCTTTCGAAGGAGGTTCACAAGCTTACTGGTTTGAAGGAAACTTCACAGAATACGAAGAAAATAGAAAGAAACGCCTTGGAGATGAAGCACCAAAGCGGATCAAATACAAAAAACTAATATAACTGACCATGAAAAAACTAACCTTAATCCTACTCTCACTGGCATTATCGGTGTCTGTTTTTGCTCAGCGTACTATAATTCACGCGGGCAGTGTAATAGATGGTGTCTCTAAAAAAGTCGCAAAGGAAAGATCTCTTGTAGTAGAAGGAAATAAGATCACCGCTATTGAGAATGGCTATATAGCTGCAGAAACCGGAGACGTTGTTATTGACCTCAAGAATCACACGGTGATGCCAGGTTGGATCGACTTACATGTGCACATCGAAGGCGAAACCAGCCCAGATCGATACATCCGTGTGTTTACCGATAACCCAGCAGACAAAGCATTTTTATCCGTTGACATAGCTAAACGAACATTGATGGCAGGATTTACCACTGTTCGAGATGTAGGAGGAAGTGGTGTAAATGTGTCATTGCGAAATGCGATAGCGAAGGGAATTATAGACGGTCCTCGAATTTTCACTTCAGAGAAAGGAATCTCTATCACTGGAGGTCATGGGGATCCTACCAATGGTTATCGCTCGGACTTGATGGGCGATCCGGGTCCGGAAAGCGGAGTTGTGAACGGTGTGGATGATGCAAGAAAAGCGGTGCGCCAGAGATACAAAAATGGAGCTGACCTTATCAAGATTACCGCGACAGGAGGAGTGCTTAGTGTAGCAAAAGATGGACAAGGAGCACATTTCCAGGAAGTTGAAATAAAGGCAATAGTAGAAACAGCAGCTGATCTTGGTTTTCATGTAGCTGCACACGCTCATGGCGATGAGGGAATGAGGAGAGCGGTGGCAAACGGTGTGAAAACCATCGAGCATGGCACATATATGAGTGATGCTACCATGGAGCTGATGATTGAAAAAGATGCCTATCTCGTGCCAACTATTACCGCAGGAATGGAAGTCGCTGAGAACGCAAAGAAACCTGGATATTATCCAAAGGTAGTCGCCAAGAAAGCGCGAGTAATTGGTCCATTGATTCAAGGCACCTTTGCTAAGGCTTACAAAAAAGGTGTTCCAATTGCGTTTGGAACCGATGCAGGCGTATTCAAGCATGGCGAGAACGCACGAGAGTTTACCTACATGGTAGAAGCAGGAATGCCTGCGATAGAAGCCATTATTTGTGCAACTTCCAACAACGCAGCCTTATTGGGAATGGGAGATCAATTGGGATCTCTGAAGTCAGGCTATCTGGCTGATATTGTAGCTGTTTCCGGTAATCCGCTAGAGGATATTGAGGTAATGAAGGATGTGAAGTTTGTGATGAAAGAGGGAAAGATTTATAAGAATTGAGAGTTGTAAATTGACAAAAAATATTAAGCCGGGTTTGTCCGGCTTTTTTTATTTAAACCTCCTTGATAGGAAATAAGAAAGCCCAATTTCTTGGGCTTAAAGTCTAATATCTATTATCTAAAGTCTTTTATCTAAGAATCACATCTTTCGGACTTTGCCACTTCCGGACGAATTGCTGATCACACGATCAGGATCGCCGGAGTAATAGACACTACCACTTCCAGAAATGCTCGCATCAATTTCTTCTGTTGCATTAATGTAGCAACTACCTGAACCACTGATACGGGCTGAAAATATTTTGACTGTCAAGTCTTCAGCCTTCACCTTCCCGGAACCACTGATTCTGGCTTGTGCTTCTTCGGCATTGCCGCTAAGACGGATGCTACCTGAACCGGATATGCGCATTTCCATTTCATCGCTGTTCAGCTCCAGATCCATATCACCTGATCCGCTCACAGAAAGCTCTATGTCTTCAGTTTCGAGCATTCCATGACCTTCAATCAATCCACTTCCGCTGACAGAGAGTCCTTCGATTTCTTTCATGGTGACATAAATGTCTACTTCTGATTTCCTCCATCCATTGCCCCAACTCCAATTGCCTTCTTTTTTGATTACAAGTCGGTCGCCTCGCATTTCAAATTCAATTTCATCATAGATATCATCTTCACATTCGATTTCCACTTTATTACTTGAGCCCTGCTTTAAGTAAACAGTACCTGCAATGCCTAGGGAAAGCTCTGAGAAATTGCCAACATCAACCGTTCTTTTCTGGCCGAGTACAGGAAGTGAGATGGAAATAGAAAGTAGTAAGGTTATTAAAGTCTTCATCTTAACGTTTTTTTATTAGAGACAGATTATTAGTACTAAGGTTGCATTAATAGGGTTTTTCTCCCACCCAATTTCCTGGTGGATCATAATTACAGACCCAAATATCCATACCATCACATTCTATCTTTGCACAGCCAACCTTTCTTGTGGTTTGCCAGACAATCTGGGTATAATGTCCGCACATTTTACCAGGTTTACATTTATTTTTATTGTAGTTATAATCAGCTTTTTCACCAGCCCATGCGTCAACCACATAACCAGCGTCAAATGCTCCAGCTGTTCCCTTGAAAAGATTTTCTCCAAATTTGTTATCCGGCCTGTGTTCCCATCCGCAATTTTTTCGTTTGAGCTTCTTGGCCCAATCGGCTGCTAATTCAGCCATTTCTTCTGACCAAACCAGTTTTTCAGTTACTCCCACATCTGCTCGCCAATAGTTGTGCCGTTCCAAAATCATTTTTATTTCATTTTCAGTAAGAGCCGTCTGTTCATCAGCAGGAGCTGGGGAGATCAGCCAAAGCAGACTTAGAAAGTACAATACAACATTCATAAGCGTAAATGTAATTTTTAATGTCTTTTAACAAACACATCTAACGAACTGGCAGGGATTTTGATTTATTTAATTCAAATAGCTAAGAACATGAATTTGTTCTTGTCTTTTTTGGTTAGTTGAGGGCCCTGTCTGCCAGCCGGCGGATAGGGTTTCTTTTTTTGAATAATAGTCCATTTTTTGTGGATTCTGTCGTCAAGATTTATAAATTGAAAAAAATCCTTAATTCGTTTTGCAATCGACAATTTCTTCTCAGACCGGACTATTAAATAATTATAGAAGCGTTAGGGCTCAAACTCAATTTCTCTGCGATCCCCTTGAAATTGAAGACTTTGTTGTACAGCCTGTAATGGACGTGAGCCCACTCAAATGGCATCTCGGGCATACTACCTGGTTTTTTGAGACCTTTGTTTTGAAGCCAAATGTCAGGAGCTACAAAGAGTTTCATCCTAAGTATCCATTGTTATTCAACAGCTATTATATTTCTGCAGGTGAGCGCTGGTCTCGCGAGAATCGTGGACAACTTACACGACCCACGGTGAGAGAAATTTTTGAGTATCGCAGCTATGTGAATGATGCCATGGAGAAATTCTTGCAGGGCGAAATATCAGCTGAGGTTGCTAGTGTAGTAGTTCTCGGATTGAATCATGAGCAACAGCATCAAGAGCTATTCTTATATGACATTAAACGAATATTAGGTGACAATCCATTGCATCCTGCATATCGAACAGAGAAAAGGATCCCTCAAAAGATACAGGCGAAAGCGAAATGGCTCAATGTTGATGAGGGAATATATGAGATTGGATTTGAAGGTGAAGGCTTTCATTTTGATAATGAAGAGGGAAAGCACAAGGTCTTTTTGCATAATTATCAGATTGCTTCGCAGCTGGTGACCAACGGAGAGTATCTGGATTTTATCAGAGATGGCGGATATACCAATCACATGCTTTGGCTATCTGAGGCTTGGGATTGGGTTAATGCCAATAATGTAAGTGCTCCACGTTATTGGAGTCAGGAGGACGGAGGTGCTTGGTGGCACTATACATTGCATGGTTTTGAGGAAATAGATCTAAATGATCCATTGTGCCACATTTCGTATTATGAGGCGGATGCTTTTGCAAGATGGAAAGGCTGTCGGTTGCCAACGGAGCAGGAATGGGAGGTAAGTTGTAACACATTCTCACCTCAGGTATCTAATAAGATAAATTTTGTTGAGGAAAATAACTTCAGACCGATTCAAACCGAGGATCATAGCTTTTATGGAAATGTGTGGGAGTGGACGTCAAGTCCCTACACGGCCTACCCATACTATAATCCGCCGGAAGGCGCTCTTGGAGAATACAATGGAAAATTCATGGTTAATCAAATGGTGCTTCGAGGAGGATCGTTTGGAACGGCCAGAAATCATATACGTTCTACTTATCGTAATTTCTTTCACCCACATTTGCGTTGGATGTTTTCGGGCATTCGGCTAGCGAAGCATATATAATTTTGAATGTCTAAAGATACAATTACCCTAACTCCACTTGCTGAAGACGTCTTTAGTGGGCTACAAGCACGCAATAAGTTTCTATCATCTAAGTATTTCTATGATGCAAAGGGTGACGAGCTATTTCAACAAATCATGCATTTGGATGAATACTACCTAACCAGAAAGGAGCTCGAAATTTTTAATACACATAAGCAAGCCATCCTCGAAGCAATTAATGATGGAGAAGTTTTTAGGATCATTGAGTTAGGGGCAGGAGATGGCTTAAAGACGAAGGTTTTACTTAAGTATTTTATCGAACAAGGTGTTGATTTTACCTACACTCCCGTAGACATTTCCGGAAATGTGCTTGAAATTCTCGAGAGGAACTTAAAATCTGAAATCCCCGGACTTAACATAGAGTCGTATGAAGGCGATTACTTCGATGCCCTTGCTGAAATATCTGAGAGTCTAGAAAAAGACATTGTCTTTTTCCTTGGATCCACTATAGGAAACTTTACACAGGAGGAGGCAGAAGAATTTTTAACCGATCTTCAAAATTTTCTAAAAGAAGGAGATCTGCTTTTTTTGGGAGTGGATCTGAAAAAAGACCCATCAATTATCCTCAATGCTTACAATGATGCGCAGGGTGTAACGAGAGAATTCAATCTCAATCTTTTAGATAGGATCAATTCTGAGTTAGGTGCTGACTTTGATCGAAATCAGTTTCAACACTATCCATACTATAATCCTCATACAGGAGAATGTAGAAGCTATTTGATTAGCAAGGTTGATCAGACAGTGACCATTGGTGATGAAGAATTCCACTTTCGAGAGTGGGAGGCAATCTTTATGGAGGTGTCAAAGAAATATGATCAACCTCAACTAGATTCATTAGCTTCTGTTGCAGGCTTTAAAAAGCTAGCCTCGTTTCTAGATGAGGATCGTTGGTTTGCAGATGTCCTTTGGGAGAAAGGATAAAAAGTGCGCATGAGAAGATTCGAACTTCCACGGGATTGCTCCCACCACCCCCTCAAGATGGCGTGTCTACCAATTCCACCACATGCGCAGATTGGGTTGCAAAAATAGTTTTTCCAGCCAAATTCACAATTAAATTTTAGAGCTAAGCCTATTTAGGTTATCAATAAAAAAGCCGAAGGATTTCTCCTTCGGCTCTTATCAATTCTATTTCTTACTTAATGTGCATGTTCGTCATCCTCATCTTCAGTTGCCGCATGTCCGGTGTGGTGATAGCTATGCGTGATTTTCTCAGTTTGAGATAGGAGTAGTGCAGAAACAATAAAAACCATATGAATAACAATCTCGATCACGATACCTTCAGGAGATGTTTTTTGTACTTCGTTTCTGTAATCAATAAATGTCTTCAATAGATAAACTCCGGAAATGGAAGCAAGAGAAGTCGCTAGTTTGATTTTCAATTGACCGGCATCCAGTCCTTCCAGCCACAGAGGCTTATCATCATGCATGTCTACGTCAATTCGGCTGGTAAATATCGAGTATCCACCTATTGTTACCATCACCACCAGGTTCATTACCATTGAAATGTCTACCAAACCCAAAATACTCAGCATCATTTTAGTTTCGTTCCACATGGTAGTGTATTTAACCATGTATAGTAACTCTTCGAAAAACTTGTAGAGGTAGAAAAATGAGGCAATTATTAGGCCTGTATATAATGGAGCTTGTACCCATCTACTCCAGAAAATGAAGCCTTCGAAAAAATTTTCAAACCGTTTTATCGGGGAATTGTCGTTATCCATATCCTTTCAATCAATTTAAAACTATGCTGAAATATAAAAGATTATTTAGAGGTATTCTTTCTAAAAAACGAAATTAAGCTAATCTTCCTCAAATATTACCAATGTACCACCAATATAGTCATGTAGAGCTTTTCTTTTTGGATTGAAAAGAATTGCAATAAAGCCAAGAAAGAAAAATAAAAGCGAGAAGATTTTACAAATATTTCGAATAACTGCCTGAGCTATTGTTGCATGCCCGGATTCATTATTGGTGACTTTAATTTTTGCCCATTTTTTTCCTGGAGTCGCCTGCATGGAACTTAACTCGAAGAATATATGGTAGGAAAAATAGATTCCTGCTATGAAAAGATAGTCATAGTTAGACCTGGGTATAACTAGTGAGGCTAGGTAATAGAGCAATAGTAGTGGAAGCAAATCAATATTATGTGCGAGCAACCTAGGCCAGAAGCCTGCATATTTCTGATTTATCACTTCCAAATCAATTAATTTTATTCAATCACAAAATTCAACAACTATTATGAAAGTTCTTAAAATCATTGGAATCATTATTCTGATTCTAGTAGCTCTTTTTTTAGGGCTAATAATATTTGGTCCCTCATCAGGCCATCTTGAAAGGAAAATTACCATTAACACAACGCCGGATATTGTATACAATGAGGTGTCCAATCTTAATACCTTTAATAAATGGTCGCCATGGTTTCAGGTGGATCCGGATGCAGAGTATGCCTGGGAAGGACCTTCCTCTGGTGAAGGTTCTAAAATGATCTGGTACAGTAAAAATTCGGACGTTGGTAATGGCTATATGGAAATTACTGAAACTAGAAATGGGGAATTTGTGCTGATGGATATGGGGTTCGATCAAAATAATAATAGGGATTTTACGGATGAAGGAGAGGAAAAACCAACAGCCTCATTTATTCTTGAGTCTGATGGAGGAAGCACCAATGTCACCTGGACATTTGATATTTCCGGTGTTTCGGGCATGGAAAAAATGATGGTAGTAGGGTTGGATATGTTCTTGGGACCCTTTTATGAGCAAGGTTTAGCTGCATTAAAAGAACGAGCTGAAAGCGCGCCAACTTTTAATGTCAAAATAGCTGTTCAGGATGTTGATCCAATCACCTTCGCAGGTAAAGAAGTTTCATCAGCCAATAATCAAGATGAAATTTCAACTGCCATGGGACAGGCATATAGTGACGTCATGGAAGCTATCATGAGTAACAACTTAAATATGACGGAAGGATACCCATTAGCAATAGCCACAAACTATAGTGAAGAAAGCATATCAATGATTTGCGGTATTCCGGTTGCCGAAGGGTCAAGCATTGAGAATAACGATGTAACTATCATGCAATCTCCTGATGGTCGAGCTATCAGAGCGCTTCACTTCGGTGATTATTCATTGTTGTTAGAAACACACGAGCAAATCGATCAATACGCTAAATATTATGGGTACGAGCTTACAGGTAATCCTTGGGAAATATATGTAACCGATCCAAGTGTGGAAACAGATACTTCGAAGTGGATCACCGAAGTTTACTATCCGACCAATTAAGATTTTCTGACAATTACTTCTATGAGCCTCCATTTGATGGAGGCTTTTTTATTGGTTTGGTGGTATGTCAATTGGTTCAATAAAGAAAAACACCGAACGACTTTAAGAAATTATCGTTGCGGGCCGAGTAATTTTCTAACTTTAAGAGTAAACCTGACTATTACCATGCTAACCTCCTATTTGTCTATACGAAGACCTGTCGTATGCATATTGATATTTTGCTGTTCTTATCAAGGCTTCTCACAGGAGTTAAAGAATATAAATACGGGTGCTATTATCAAGCATTCCAGAGTGAGTTTCGATGGTACAAAAATGGTTCTTGTGGCCAATTACTATGGGAGCTTCAAGCCTTACATTTCAGCATATGATAGTGATTCCTCAAGTTGGAGTCAACCAGTTCCTATTTTTGATAGTAATGATATTTCTGGCATAGAAATCAGATATCCTCAACTCAGCTTCGACAACTCTAAACTGTACTTTGCTGCAAAACCAGCAGATAAGACAAATTTTGATATTTACTATTCCGAATACAGCAACGGAAAATGGTCAGCACCTCAGGAGCTGGATATCGGAATTAATTCTGTGGTTGATGAAGATGCTCCGGCCATGTCGGCCGATGAGAAGAAAATCTTGTTTACACGACCACTGCCTCCGGAGGAAAAGTCAGACGAGTTTTGTGGTCAATTATTTTACAGCGAGCTAACCGAGTCGGGCAGCTGGTCTGAGCCTGAACTATTACCTCCATCTTATAACACGGGCTGTGTTTGTTCACCCTATTACGCCAGGGACAACAAGACCTTTTATTATTCATCCTATGAAGATATTTCCGATTCAGAAGGCAAGCGTCTGGCGCGAAAACAATTTTCAGTTTTCTGGGCAAAAGTTGACGGACTGTTTCGCTACAATCCAAAACCCATACTTTCAATCCTTGGCGATCAGGATCTTGTATCACCGTCACTTAATCGAGATAGCACTCTGTATTATAATGCAGGTGTGTATACGAAAGGAGAAGATCGAATTTCAGCTAGCGTATTTTCACAAAAATTGAACGGATCCTTTAAGCCATCCGAAATGGCATTACTGTCTGGCCAGGTGACAGATGAACAAGGGAATCCATTGGCTGCCACAATTCAGGTGATTAACCCTTATACTACGAAGGTTTTTCAGGAAGCTCAAAGCGATATGAATGGAAATTATCAGCTTTTTATTCCAGTAGGTGAGCAGTTCTCCCTTCTCGCATACAAGGATAAATATTCGGCTCAATCCAAACTTATTGAAGCTTCAGAGCTACAAATGACCAATAATTTCGAATTGTTCCCGAGCGTGGACATTACTTTCAATGTATTTGACGAGGAATTCTATTTCCCTATCGATGCAAATATTTCACTTTATGACTCTGAATTCAATTTTATAGAGAGCATAGAGATTACCCAAGGCGAACAAACCAATATATCTCTGGGAAGAGAGTTAAATATCATTTTCAATTCTGAGAATTACTTCTCAGACACACTGAATCTGCCATTTGACGAAGAAGTAATCTTTGATTTTTTTGATTTCGATATTGAGCTAACCCGCACGCTCAAAGATGTATCACTTTCCTTCGCGGATGAGTCGGGAAATAATCTTGGGCTGGAGATCACAGTTTACAATGTTACAAGAAATGAAAAAACCAAGCGCCAGGTCAAAGATGGGAAAGTTACCCTCCAGCTTCGAGATGGAGAAGTGTATGAGATAAGTACTTCAGCAGAAGGCTATAGCTACTACTCAGCAGAGCTCGACCTTACTGAAGAAGAGGAACTCAAAGAAATGAAAGCCACACTTCAATCCGTTGAAAATATCTCCTTGGTACTTGATAATATCACCTTTGAGCTCAACTCATATGAGCTCAACTCAGCCTCTTACGAAGAGCTAAACAAGTTGATCAACTACCTATCTGAAAATGATAAATACAAAGTGGAAATTTCCGCTCATACGGATAATGCAGGTGGTGATAAGTATAATCTTCAACTCTCAAACCTAAGAGCCAATTCAGTGCTCCAATACCTTCAGGATAAAGCTATCAATCAAGAACGACTGATTGCAATTGGATATGGCGAATCACAGCCAATTGTCCCAAATGATTCTGAGGATAATATGGCAAAAAACAGAAGAGTTGAATTCAAAATTTTAACGGAAGAAGCGCGATGAAAAGAATTATAACTGCGATACTATTATTGAGCTTTGGGCTAACGTGTTTTGCGCAGACAGGTGCCTTTAAGAAACTATTGAGCGATCGCTCTAACATGGATAAAGAAGTGTTTTATGATCAACTGTTACAATTTCAAAAATCCAATGTCGAGTTCTCCAATGTGTATTATCAGATAGCGAAGGTCGAGCAAGATATCTTCGCAAGCCTTGATCCGATTGTTGATCGGATAGCATCGCGTCAGAGAATTTATAATGCTAAGACCAGCTTTGGTCTGGCCAAAAACTATCTGGATCCCAAGGAAGTGTCACGTTTCCCTGAATGGTATGATGTGCCAGACACTGTAGCAAAAGACTCTGTTTCGATCATTGGAGTCAGAAAGATCGAGAAGAGCCATGAAAATTCCGAGAATTATGCAGTCTACTATGAGGAGCTGATCGAGAATTATGATAATGCAGTCTATCACTACCTGAAAGCCAGAGAGGGATTTATTGCAATAAATACGAGCGCTGATAATCTTCGACAGCTATTCTTAAAAGCAGATGATTCACTTAAAACGGCTGTTTCGGCAGTAGGAGTAAGCTTCGATTCATCGATGTACTACATTGATATCTACCGGGATATTTACCAAAAGCTTCCGTACAAGAAGAAAAGAAAAGTGAACATCAATCGTAGGAAGATCGATCACTTCCGGATGAATGGCATTACACCTGCCAACTTTCTTGCCGATGATATAGATGTTTGGGATTATAAGCAGTGGTCAGATCGATTTTTAAACCTACTAAAGGTTGAAGTGGACGGTCTTCAGGATGAAATAAAAAATGCCTACAATTTTTTTGTGAGCACCAACGACAAGATGATCAATGGAGATGAGTGCATCCAGGCGCAACTGGATGATCTTAAGTTTCAGCGCATAATCAATCTCATCACCAAATATGATAATGAATCTGTCCTGATCGATATTTTTCAATATTTGATTTCCAAGTTGGATTATGGAAACAAATATGTGTATGAGAAGAACTGCAATGTTTTGGATGTGCCTCCAACCGATGATTACTTGTCAAGAAAAGCGCGGATATATCAAAACATGTTCACCTCATTTCAAAAAGCAGATAGCCTTGATGAGGCTATTACAACTTCCGGCCATAGGCAAGAAACATTTCAATGGTTTTTTGATGAACTAATGCCTGGTGAAAATGGAAGTCAGACCTTTGCCGAAGAGCAAGAAGCCGAAAATTATTCATCATTCAAAATGGAGCTTACTGGCCTGATGAATAAACTTGGCGAACAGAGATTTCGGACAGATACCCTGTCGGAGTGTTTTTCCGCCGACAGTGTTTTTCTTATTCCAGGTGCTTTGGAAGAGGGAAATTTTTGTGCGAAAAGAAAGCTATGGTTAAGCGATAGTTTAGAGCTATTTCTTGGGATTCAAGATGACAAAAACCAGCTGATAGGAGCTATGCCAAGTGGAGAAGACTACCAAAAATTATGGGAGATAGCACCTTATAAAAATTCTGAGATTTCTTATTTCAAGATCGTCGGCGACAGCACCTATTTGATAGGAGGTCAATCATCCAAAGGATGGTTATCTCAGATTTCATCGAGCGGCGTTGAATATTTTACCGCTATATTAAAGTCTACTGATCCAATAAAAAATGTAGTGGTGAATCAACTTCAGGGTATCGCAACGGTAATTCAAGGTAGCAACAAGAGCTACACCATTTCGAAGGTGAATTTCAATGGAAAAGTGGTATCGACAAGCAAATTTGAATTGCCTGGAGAATATGTAGGAATGTTTCGTCAGGAGCAGGCTCTGTGGTTCTTTTCGCACAACATTACCACTGATGGATCCAAGATTACCGCTTCAGTATATGATGAAGGTCAGGCGGTAATGACCGGGGAATACATTTATACATTCAAGACTATTCTCAAGAATCCATCAATTATTAAGAATGATAATGAATACCTCACTCTATTGTCTGTTAATTCATTTTCCGATGATGAGATTGTATACGCTTTAATGAATTATGAAGGGAAAATTGAGCATGAAACTATTTTTTAGCATACTGATAACAACAGGATTAGCTTTCGCAGCGCACGCTCAAAGCCAGGTCGACTTTGATAAAGAAGTAGATAAGATTGAGTCCTTAATCTCTGAAAAGGAGTTCGCTGAGGCAAATGACCAGTTGATTGCCCTAAAAGCTTCAATTGCAAATACATCACTTAGTGAACAGGATACAGTGAAGCTCTATTTCACATCTAAATTAGCCTTTATTGCCTATCAGTTAGGAGACTGTGAAAATACCATCTTGCGAAGCAAAGAAGATGTTTTCCTACGTTCTGAAGTGTATGGGCCTGGTGACCCTGTGGCACTCTCTTCGAAGAGAAATCTCGGAATTTATTATCTCAATTGTGATTCTACAGAAAGGGCAAAGGAGGTTTTGGAAGAGACTGTAAAAATACATCGGGAGCTAATTGGACAGCCAGACGAATTGTACGCCAGATCACTCGATGATCTCGCCTATGTCCGTGGCAAATTAGGAGACTTTGAAGAGGCACAAAAGAGCTACGATGAGCTGTTGAGTTTGCTTGGAGAAAACAAAAGCTCCTTCTATTTGCATGTCATTGAAAATTATAGTGCCCTTTTAATGACCAATGATAAGTATGCAGAGGCGGCAGCATACTATGAGGATTTGAAATCATATATGTCGAACAAGGATGAATATCCAGACTTCCTAAAGGACTTCTACAATGTATTTGTGCATGAGAAAAACTACGTAAAAGCCCTTGAGACCGCTAGTGAGCTGATTTCATGGTGCGACGCAAATGGCTCTAGGTGCATGGATTCTGAATTAGAAACAAAAAAGTTTGTGTTAAACAGCGCCAGACTTTCTGTCCTGCTGTACCGATACGAAGAAGCTTCAAAGTATTATTCGAAAGCAGAAGAGCTATATCAGGGTGAGTCCAATTACATTCCAATTCTTTTGGAGCAAGCAAGTCTTTTTGATGCAACTGGACAGAAATACAAGCAATTGAATGCACTAAGCAAATCGTTGATTACCCATCGTTCTCAACAGATGATTGATAGCGCCAGTTACACCAAAACTGTCTTAGAACTGGGAAAGCTGCATACCGAAATGGGAAAATTTGCTCGTGCAGATAAGGTTTTTAGTGACTACATCAGTGACTTGGAATCTAAGCCGGACACAGACCCTAAAACACTAGCTGTTGCATATCAGTCTTTAGGAAACCAACGCTATTTGCTACAAAACTTTAAGGATGCTGATAAGTACCTGTCACAAGCTCAAAGTATTCTGAGAGCTGAGCAATTGACCAACTCCACTGATTACGCCTCAGTCCTGAATAGTCAGGGAGCATTGTATGAGGCTTTAGCTAATTATCGCAGAGCAGAAGCCAATTATAGGGAAGCTTTGAAAATTTCAGCTAAAGAAGAATCTGGGTTACGAATAGCCCTTGCAACCAATCTGGCAAATATTCTGACGCGAACAGATGCAGAAAATGATTCAATCCTTACTCTCTTGAATCAGGCGATAACCTGGCAAAGAGAATCTTCGGGTAAAGATCATCCGGGCTATTCTAATCTACTTAGCAACAGAGGTGTTTACTATCAGAAAAATGGATTTTACAATCGAGCACTGAAAGATTTTGAGGAGGCGATAAAGGCATTTGAATACACCGTTCAGGAGGATCACCCACAGTATTTGTCTGCACTGTCAAACCTGGGACTGCTTTATGATCTGATGGATCGAAAAGATGAAGCACTTGATATCATGCTCAAATCGAAGGATCTCTACACAAAATATTATTCTGATACACATCCCGGGTATATCCGAACGGTCAATAACCTGGCCAACTTATATACTAAAACCGCCCAATATGAATTAGCAGAGCCACTTTTATTGTCATTGGCCGAAGCACAAGTGAAAGAAATCAATGAGTCTTTCACCTACCTCTCAGAATCTGAGAAAAAAACTTTCGTGGAAGAAAAGCAAAAGCTGTTGAATAACTTCAAGGGATATGTAGTCGCTCGTTCGACTGCAGAAACGGGAAGCATTAAACCTGAGGTTATTGAGGAATGGTATAACCTTGAACTTAGCACCAAAGGGATGTTACTCAATTCCACTAAGAAGGTTCGCGAACAGATATTTAATAGCGGAGATGAAGAATTAATTGGCCTTTTTTCTGAATGGACTGTCACTCGTAAGCAGATTGCAAACTTACAATCACTGAAAAGTGACCTTAAGCAAATGAGTCAGCAGAGGTTAGATAGTTTGCTCGAAAAAACCAACAATTTGGAAAGAGAGCTATCGAGGAGGTCCGCTGGGTTTAGTGGTTCATTCGGAGGAGCGGTACCAACCTTTGGTCAAATTAAAAGTAAGCTAGAACCAGGTGAGGCGACCGTTGAAATTATTCGAACCGATTTAAACGATGAAGGCATCTACACCGCTTTAATTGGGACATCAACCAAGCAATATCCGGAATTGATTGTAGTTGGCAAAGGAAACGAATTTGAAAGCAAAGGATTTGCAGTGTATAAAAACGCCATCAAGTTCAAGGTAGATGATCCGGCGTCATTTGATTTTTATTGGAGGAAAATATACGATCATTTAATGGTCAATAACATAACCAAAATCTACTATGCACCTGATGGAATTTATCATAAAATAAGTCTCAATACATTGTACGATCCATCAACAAAGAATTATTTGATTGATGAACTGGAAATATTTCAACTAAGCTCTACAAAGGACTTTCTTGACTTGAATTTAGAAGCAGGAATGAGCGACGAAATCAATGATGTCCTTTTAGTAGGGAGGCCAAAATATAAAATGGATGCTTCTGCTGAGTTGGTAGCTACAACGCGCAGTTTCGAGCAAATTGAAGATGTAGCAGATCTGCCAGGTACTGAGGAGGAGATCAAAGAAATTCAAAACCTGATTAAAAAGAATGGAACTCAATGTTCAGTGCTATTGCAAGAAGATGCGAGAGAGAGTGCGGTTAAGGCTCAGCTAGACAGAGCGCTTGTACACATTGCAACTCATGGTTTTTTCATGGAAGATGAGAAAGCACCGAGTAAAGACCCTATGTTAAGTTCCGGTCTGCTTTTGGCGGGAGTAAGTGACATGCAAACAAGCTCAGATGAAGATGATGGAATTCTCACTGCTTATGAAATAATGAATCTGAGCCTAACAAACCTGAAAATGGTTGTTCTTTCAGCGTGCGAAACCGGATTGGGAGAAATTGCTTCAGGAGAAGGTATTTACGGTTTGCAGCGTGCTTTTTTTGTTGGCGGAGCTGAGTCTGTTGTGATGTCACTTTGGAAAGTTGATGATTCAGCTACCAAAGATTTGATGACGGCTTTTTATAAGGAATATTTAAAAACAGGAAATAAGCGAGCATCCTTTCTTAATGCTCAACGGAAAATCAAGAAGAAGTACAAAGACCCAATTTATTGGGGAGCTTTTGTGATGTTGGGAGGATAATTATCAAACATATAAATCTGTATTGCAATCTTATATTTGTTTAGATACTTTTGCCCACCGTTTGCTAAAGCAACTGCCTGAGTGGCGGAACTGGTAGACGCGCACGACTCAAACTCGTGTTCCGCAAGGAGTGCCGGTTCGATTCCGGCCTCAGGTACAAAAGCCTCTCAAATTTTTGAGAGGCTTTTCTGTTTATGCTATGACAGTGAATTCTTTTAGCAGCATCCACTAACTTTAAGCTTTCATGAAATCCACCAAATGAACATTTCTTTCAGTAAGCTTTTTTATGTTATTGCATCCATCATTGGCATTACAGCAATCCTACACTTTGCCAAGGTGATTTTGATTCCGATTTTCTTTGCCATGTTGTTTGCGTTCATACTTTATCCGTTGGTAAAATGGTTGAGAGGAAAAGGTGTGAAAAAACTCCTTGGAATAATTCTTTCCATTGGGATTGTGTTTGTAGTAATACTCGGAGTATTGGTGCTTTTTTCTACACAAATCATTGAAATGGCTGGTCAGTATTCCAACTTTCTAGCCAAACTGGAAGAGACACTCGACAAGTCCATAGCTTTCTTGAATAGTAAGGTCCAAATCATTCCTGATATTGAATCGCAAGAAATCATAGATAAGCTTTCAAACCTCTTCTCAGATAGCAGTTTTTTAATTATTTCAGACACGGTGAGTGTTACAAGTTCATTTTTCTCCTTCGTTATTTTAACCCTTATCTATTCTTTTTTGATCCTATTCTATAGTGAGCATTTGACCGAAGCGTTGTCCCGCTTTAGTTCAAAAAAACATAAACGCTATTTTGTGAACATGCTCCGGGAAGTTCAGCAGGTTGGCCAGCAATACTTTACAGGCATGCTGCTACTAATCGTAATACTCGGTGTTCTAAATACTACGGGGCTACTTATTTTGGGAATTGATTACGCATTTTTCTTCGGTTTTTTGGCTGCACTTCTAGCAATTATACCCTACGTAGGAACGACTCTAGGAGGATTGATTCCAACATTGTATGCATTCGCGACATACGACAGTTATTGGTATCCGGTGGGCGTAATCGCTATATTTTGGTTTATCCAGTTTGTAGAAGGAAATTTCCTCAATCCTAAAATAGTAGGTGGAAACATGCAGATCAATGCACTCTTCTCAATCTTTTCACTGATTGTTGGTAGCGTATTATGGGGCATCGCTGGTATGATTTTATTTCTTCCGCTAGTAGCCATGATTAAAGTGGTGTGCAGCCATTATGAAGAGCTTAAACCTATAGCCGCTCTAATTGGAGAACGAATCACAGAGGTGGAAAAAGTGCAAGAAAAGCGTCTGATTGATAAGGTGATTGAAAGTATCAAAAACTAATTCACTCAAATCGGTTATAAATACACTCAAACTGGCATTGAAGATAAAGTGTAGTGATTTGCCGCTCCAGATCATCGGGCACATCCATAAATACGATTTTCATTTTTTTCATTTCATCTAAAGCCTCACTTTCACTATGCGAAGCTTTGATTGAGCAGATGGTATGAGCAAGTTTCATCTGGTATTTGCTGTTCCCTTTAAACTGTCTCACAATCCTCCTAATCACATAAGCGGATTCGTCTATATATGCCATTTTATCTCCTTCTATAAAGCCATAAATACCCTTAAAGTCTGTTAACCTACCGATTTGCTTGAGAATAGATTGTACACCCATTCCTTTTTCATAAAAAAGGTCAGCCGATAATGCGCTGTCCATGAGCACTTGCATCATATTTGCCCGTTTGGGAAGATTCTCTTTTATTATTCTGTCGAAGCGCAGGGCAAGTGGCTGTTTCATTAGGGTAGTAATTGTACTTGAAGTTAAAGATTTGATTTCAAACTATTTTATGAATATCGAATCTCCTGTAGTGGTTAAATTTTTTCATGTGAGAAAAAGTTCTATTTTTATCACTCCTTTCACATTGAGAAAATCCAGAAATTGAGTAATCCAAAATATACTTGTTTAATAGTCGAAGACGACCCAGCTTTTGCCGAAATATTGAAAGTGGTGGTAGGCAAAGTTTCGGAAGTGGAGTTGCTTGGAGTATGTGACAATACACTAGATGCTGCAAAACGGATTGATCTGGACAAGCCTGATGTTCTTCTTTTGGATATTAATATTTCGGGACTGGAAGGTCCGGAGATTTTAGAACTAAGCGATCACAAACCGAAAACTGTTGTAATAACCAGTCATCCGGAAGAGGTAATGGAAAACTACGACGTTGAGTATACTACCTTCATCCAAAAACCACTTAAAAATTCTGACCAATTAGTGAATGCGATTCATAAATGTCTTAAATTAATGAGTCATTAAGGCCAGCAGGAATCTCCTGCTGAATGAAGAAGTTTCTATCGAAGATTAACCAAGCAGGCCTTGAGGGCCTGGAAGATCCACTCAATTACAGAAGGGTATTATTTGTAAATAATATTTCTCTGGTGAGTAGTGGTGTCTCATTTCTAGTCACATTGCTGGTAGCTTTTGAAGGCCTTTTCCCCCAGTTTATCATTACTTTTTGTGGCGGACTCCTCTTCTTGTTTGTGATTTACTTCAACTCCAAACAGTATTACTCACTAGCGAGATTTAGTTTTCTTATAATTTCAGTGGGATTGCTTACTGTCGCCTCATATACGGCGCTGGGGCAAGGCAGATTCAACGAAGTTGAGAATATTTTGATTGGCTTCATGGCTGTGAATTATTTGCTGTATGATGGCAGGTTTAGATACATTGGATTTATACTTATTTATGGTGTTTTACTTTGGCTAAAGTTTATGAAGCAGGGGCACTCTGGCCTTCCGTATGATTTGAATTTTTATCTGACAATTCAGAATGTCACAATTCTTTGCCTTCTGTTATTTCTTTTCGTTCACGCCTTCAGAAAATCACTCCTCAAAGCTTTTTTGAAGCTTAAAGAGAAGGATGAGCTTCTATATTCAATGATTGATAATGTTCCGCTGTATATCGGGTTGTTAGATCAGGAGATGCGATATAAGATGGTGAATATCAACTATGAAAGATCTTTTGGAGTAGATCGAGATAAGATCATTGGGTCACATGTTAATGATGTGCTGCCGGAGAACATTCTAAGCAAACATCTACCGATGATAGAACAAGCCCTAAAAGGTGAGAGTCCGGAGTTTTTAGAGCTTACGAAGATGCCCAACGGAAATATTTTTTATGCAGGCGGAAGGTATTCTCCAGTGCGAACTGATACAGGTGAAATTTCTGGAATCTCAGTTTTTGTAAATGATGTCAGCAAGCTAGAGGAAGCTAAGAATAAGCTAAAAGCTGCAAATTCAACAAAAGACAAGCTCTTCTCCATCATCGCGCATGATATCAGAGGTCCCCTTGATTTGTTTGATGGATTGGTAGACTATTCTTCATCAGGAAATATTTCCAAAGAAGAATTTATTCAACATCAAAAAAGTGTTAAAAATAAATTGTCTGACCTGAAAGAAACGGTGAACACCTTGCTCGAATGGGCAAGGACACAGCTTGATGGTATCAACACCTTTCCTACACCAACTAATATCAATGATATTGTCAAATCAAACCTTGAGCTTTATGAAGGCTTGATCGCTAAAAAGAATATTATGACTAGTGTAGATATAGTCTCTGATGCAATTGCTTATTTAGATGCTAATCACCTTAAAATAGGGGTGCGCAATATGATTCACAACTCGTTGAAATTTACTGAAAAGGATGGGACTTTAAGTATTCGGGGAGTGCGCAAGGAGAGTAAAGTAATCCTTGAAATAGAAGATAATGGGCTTGGAATGGAAGCGAAGCGCATAGAGTCTATTCTGAACAAGGATTTACAAAATTCAAAAAGCGGGACAGAGGGGGAGGGCGGCACAGGCTTGGGCCTCAGCTTCAGCCTCGAATTGCTTGAAAAAAACAACTGTGATGTGAAAATTGAGAGCGAGGTAGGAAACGGGACAAAGATCATTATTTCTATGCAGGCAGATATTGGCAATTAAAATGTGCTAAACATGGAACAATAACTTCTGATAAGGTCGTTTCAACAAGTGGCAGTAAAAAAATATTTTTTTTGAGGTTACTTTTCGCTGATTAATCTTATTCAATCATGGAAAGTTAATATTTCCATGTAAACCCCTCATGAAGCCCTTTTCATCTAAGACACTTTTAAGGACTGGGATGTCGCATGCCCAATCACCGCTTGATAAGCGGAGGATAGCCCTATTTAATTACTTAATACTTTTTTGTTTAATCACTTCATTGCTTTTAGGTGGAATTACAATCACATTTGGACTGATCATTCAGCCAATACTCTGCTTTGTAGCAACCACACTGCTTTCAATCTCATTTGTTCTGAATCATTTTGGAAAAATCAGATTCTCAAAGGCTTATTTTATTACGCTCTGCGTTCTTATGATTGTCGGTGCATCGTTAATCTACATTCGCGAAGGGCAAGATGTAGACCTTGAAAACATGCTATTTGCCGCAATGGCAATTACAATGTTTCTGGTTGATGGATTAAAAAAACACTTCGTCTACTGGCTCATTTTTGGATGCTTCATTTTTTTGAAAGTCTTAAGCCTGAATGCGCTAGGGGTTGATGGAACAATCTTCGGTCTGACACTCATCAATAATGTCGTTGTAGCAGCGGTTTTATATCTCTTTTTATATGTTTTTAGGTCTATACTGATCAAGGCTTTTGATAGATCAGATCAGCATGAGCAAACATTAAGGTCTTTGTTAGACAATGCTCCTCTGCTAATGGCCTTGGTGGATGCCGAGGGAAACTTTATACTGGTTAACAATAACTACTCAAGTCGTTTCGGTCATAAGCGTCGCGAGCTTATTGGTAAGAATAGACGAGAAGTTCTTCCTCAGGATATTTTTGAAAAGCACGAGCCGATGTTTCAGGAGGTATTGAAGTCGAAAAGTCAGGTTTCATTTCTAGAAGAAACCAGTCTGCCGGATGGATCTGTCATTTCAGCAAATGGAAAGTATGAACCAATATTAAACGCTGATGGAAAGGTTGAATCGATAGCCATCTGCGTTGATGACGTCAGTGAGCTCGTAAGAGCTCATAGAGCATTAAAGGTGGCCAATGAAACTAAAGACAAGTTATTCTCAATCATTGCTCATGATATCAAGAGCCCGCTCAATTTGTTTCACAGCATTTTGAGTTTGAATCATGATGATGTAATCTCAAAAGAGCAATTTATTGAGTACCAGGATAGCCTTAAACGGCGCTTAACAAGCCTGACTGATACAGTAGACGAGCTCCTTGAATGGGCACGAATGCAGCTAGGTGGGATAAGCGCTTATCCAGCGAAAGTAAATGTTAGCTCTGTAGTTCATGAAAATGCTGATCTTTTCCATACACTTATTCAACGCAAGAACATTGACTTTAAAATAGACGCACCATCTGAGATGGAAGCCTGGATTGATGAAAATCACTTCAAAGTGGCGATTAGAAATCTAATTCACAATGCGATCAAATACACGAATGGAGGAGGAAGTGTCAAGGTTGTAGGAAATCAAAATGATGATGAGACGATTGTGAAAATAAAAGATACAGGTATTGGGATGAGCTCCGAACGTATCAATTCAATCATTAAAAAAGAGATTCAGAAATCTGAAGTAGGTACAGACAAAGAAATAGGAGCCGGACTAGGTCTTAGTCTTAGTCTGGGGCTTTTGGAAAAAAATAATTGCGATATATCCGTAACGAGCGAAATCAACAAAGGGACAACCATTGAGATTAAGATTCCCAACTCAGCTAGCAAGTAAATTCTACTTATAGCTCCGTGCTGAACCTCATTTAATAAAAAAACCTCAAGCCTAGCTTGAGGTTTTTTTGTATGTGACTGGCCTGGGGCTCGAACCCAGGACCCACGCCTTAAAAGGGCGTTGCTCTACCAACTGAGCTAGCCAGTCATTTTAATTCTCCTTTCGTATAAAAAGAAGTGCAATTCAAGGCCACTGTCTTAAATTGCGGATGCAAAAATAGAAATCTTAATGAATTTTACCACATGATTAACAGAATAAAGGTGAGATTATTTCTAGGAATTTTATTCAGCTGCTTTTTCAATAGCCTAATAGCCCAAAATAGCAGCCTTGAAGAAGGTGATTCTTTGTTTAATCAGCAAAAATTCACTGAGGCATACGAAAAATATGAACTTATTTTTTGGGAAGGTGAAGCGTCTCAAGCAATGTTGCTCAAAATGGCATACATACAAGATGGCTTAGGTAATTATACTGACGCTCTTTTTTTCCTGGACAAGTACTATCAGATGTCGGCAGATAGAAATGTAGTGGGTAAGATTCAAGAACTATCTGAGGCGAATGAGCTGAGTGGATATAGCTATGATGATGTCGATTATTTTCTAGCGTTACTCAAAAAATATCGGTTGCATTTAATTTCCTTACTCGTAGCTGTAATGCTAATGTTGATTGTATACATCTTTCAGAAATCAAAAGGTGAGGAAAAACCTATATCGGCAGGTATTATTCAATTGATCGTTGTCTGTTGTTTATTGGGTGTGGTGAATTTTGAAGGCTCTCCTAAAGCTGTGGTGATGTCTGATTATACATTACTGCGCTCTGGTCCATCTGCAGGAGCCGAACCAATCGAAGTACTCAATAAAGGTCACAAGGTAAAAGTCCTCAATCGGGATGAGGTTTGGACACAGATTCTTTGGGATGGAAGAGAAGTGTACGTGAGAAATGGAAAGCTGAGAGTTATTTAAGCGGATTATCTGGCTCTTTCTTCATCATGTTATAAATCATCTTATCAAGACGCGAAGGAATGATTTTGTTGAGTACGACAGCCATTTTTCCTTCAAAAGTTAATATTAAATCCCTTTTTTTCTTTTGTGCAGCCTTAAATGTACGATCAGCCACCTCGTCAGAACTCATCATTTTTTTCTCGTCTCGCGGAGATTCTCCTTGTGCCTTCCCATCTGCTGTTAACGCTGCGTTACGAATATTTGAGCTTGTAAACCCCGGGCAAACTACCAGTACGTTTACACCTCGCGTCATGACCTCAGTGCGTAGTGCTTCAAAAAATCCTTGCATTGCGAATTTGGAAGAGGAGTAAGCAGTTCGGGCAGGAGTGGAGCGCCACCCGTTTATAGAGGAGATCGCAATGATTGTTCCTTTGGATTCCAACAAATAAGGTAATGCAAACTTAGTGGCATAGATAGATCCATAGAAGTTGATATCCATGAGTTGTTTGAATACTTCTAAATCTACTTCCTCAAAAAGGGCTCGCATGGAAATTCCGGCATTACAAATCAGTACATCGATTCGCCCAAACTTCTTCACGGCAGCATTAACCATTTGCTCATTATGATCCTTGTCAGCAGCATCTAATTCGAGGGCCAAATGAGGCCGCTCACCTAAGTCTGAAACCACTTGAGACATGCGCTCACCGTTCCTTCCTGTAAAGACTACTGCGTACCCCTCATTAGCGTATTTTAACACTAATGATTTACCAATGCCCGACGAACCTCCTGTAATAATTGCGACCTTTTGCATACAAACGAAAATGAAATGGTATAACTTTTGCCAAGATAGCTCACATTGAAAAACTTTAAATAAAAATGTACACGATGCAACCTAAGCATCCGTTCAAGCATTAACCTAAAAACCCTATATCAACTCAATGAAATCATTCACTTTTACGCTCACTCTAATTTTAGCGCTATCATCTTTTGCACAGACAGGTATCAGGGGCATCACGAAAAGCAATTCCGGAGAAATACTTCCATTTTCAACCGTCTATATCAAAGGGACTACCAATGGGACCACCTCCAATAGTGAGGGTTCATTCTTTTTGAAAACTCCGGCAGGCACCCATACGATCGTAGCGCAGCATGTTGGCTATAAAGTGACTGAAAAACAGATAACCCTAAGTCCCGGTCAATCGATTCGTTTTGATTTTGAACTTCAGGAACAGGCACTGAGGCTTCAGGAAGTGGTAGTAACCACAGGAGATGAAGATCCTGCATATCGTGTGATACGAGAAGCCATAAAAAAGCGGAAGTTTTATGAAAATGAGGTGAGTGCATTCAAGACGGATGCCTATTTAAAAGGCCTTTTTAGGCTGGATGATAAACCTGAGAAAATTCTGGGACAAAAGATTACCATTGATACGGGCATTCTTTATTTATCAGAGTCCGTTTCTGAGTTTTCTTTTGAACTCCCGGACAAAGTTTCTGAACGGATGATTAGCTCAAAAGTTAGTGGAAATGAGCAAGGCTTCAGTTTTAATAAAGCATCGGATTTTAATATAAACGCATATAGTAAGTTCATAGATCTGGACATGGAGCGGGAATATGCCTCACCGATTTCTCCTCAAGCATTTTTGTTTTATGATTATGAATGGCTCGGTTTTTTTGAAGAAGGTGGCAAGCTTATCAATAAGATTAAGGTGATTCCAAAACGAGCTACTGATCCTGTTTTCGAAGGAATCATTTACATCGTCGAAGATGAATGGCGATTCCACACAATTGATTTGTTCGTAACTAAAGCACGAGGGCTGGAGTTTATTGACTCGCTTAAAATCAATCAGGTGTTTGCGCCAGCAGAATATGACATTTGGATGCCAATCTCCCAGAAGTATTCTTTCAAGTTTGGCGCTTTCGGATTTAAAGGTAGTGGCTACTATATCGGAGTATATTCAAACTATAAAGTAGAGCCCAACTATGAATCCTATCGAAAAGCCAGCCTATACGAGGAAAAGTTTGAGGCTAAGGAAGAGGCAGATCTTTTTCAGGAAGAGGACTTCACACCGGAGGTCTTAGTAGTGGAAGAAGGTTCAAACGAGCGCGACAGCATTTATTGGAAAAATATCCGTCCGGTGCCTCTGACAGAAATTGAGGTTGCCGATTATCACATCAAAGACAGTATCCGCCTGGTTAAAGAAAGTGTTCCTTACAAAGATTCAGTGGACAATGAAACCAATAAACTTACCATAGGAAACATTTTTCTTAGCGGATATACGCATTCCAATAGTGTGGAAGAAAAGTACTGGTCGCTCCCCGCAGTAATTAGCATTTTTCAATTCAATACCGTGGAGGGCTTTGTACCTGAAATTCAACCGACATTGTGGAAGCAAGTAGATGGGAGAACCAAGTATTGGTTCAGACCATCACTACGCTATGGATTTTCCAATGAGCAATTCAATGCAAAACTTGAAGGAAGCTACAGGAAGCTTGATGATAAGTTTACTCGGTTTTATGGCGGAGGAGGTCGATACATCTCACAGTTTGACGAGAATGAATCGATCACTCCATTTATCAATAGCTATGTGACTTTAGTGGGCGGAGAAAACTATTTAAAAATTTTCCAGAAGTCATTTGGCTATTTCAGGTTTCAGCAGGAGTTAAAGAATGGAATTTTGATGAATACCCGGCTGGAGTATGCGTCAAGAGATACACTTACTAACACAAGTGATTTCACCTGGCATTCCAGTGATGGAGCTGATTTCACGAGTAATCAACCGATGAATGCAGAGTTGGCCCAAACAGGTTTTGCTGCGCATCAAGCGATGGTTTTTCAAGCCACATTTAGGTTTCGTTTTAAGCAGACTTATGCAACACGGCCAGACCGAAAATTCATCTACAGTTCAAAATATCCGGAAGTTTTCCTTACTTATAAGAAAGGTATTGAAGCTTTAGGCAGTGATGTGAATTTTGATTTTGTTCAAGTTAGAGTGACTGATGATATGAAATTAGGATTGATTGGAACCAGTACATATGCGATTGGAGCAGGAGCCTTTTTAAATGATGATGCGCTGACATTCGTAGATTACAAGCACTTTGCCGGTAACCAAACATCATTGAGTCAGGTAGGAAAGTCCTTCAAGTTTGAGTTGCTTCCGTTTTACCAGTTTAGTACCACTAAACCCTACTTGGAAGCTCACTATGAACACCATTTTAATGAATTCATCTTTAATAAGATACCATTGGTGAAAAAGCTCAATCTGCAGGCTGTTGCCTCGGCGAATTATCTTACTACAGAAACAATAGGCAACTATGTCGAACTTGGTGCTGGGATTGAGCACATCTTCAAGTTTATGCGAGTGGATTACTACTGGGCATTTCGAAACAGTGATTTCGTAGCAAGTGGATTTAGAATAGGCGTAGGGTTTTGATAATAATTACTTCATCAAGTGAATGTATCCTTTAAATTCAGAATTGGTGTATTTGATCACGTAGTAGTAAATCCCACTTGGGAACTGACCGCCTGTCCAGATAAAATCTCGTGAATTCGACCGGAATACCGTCGCACCTGCCCGGTTCGTAATAGCTATATATTCAAAAGTGTTGTCACAATTGTCAGGTGGTAAGTTTTGATCAACGTTGGGATTTCCCGAAAGGCTAAAAACATCATTTCTACCATCTCCATTTGGTGTGAAAATATTTGGCGGAGCAAACGCTTGTTGGCGCTCACTATCATCAAAAATTTCTACCGTCAACTTCAGGGTATCAATTTTTGAAATAGGACATGCATTGTCGGAAACCTGTAAGATAATGTCCTGCAAAGTAGAGGTTTCGCCAAATCGAAGTAAGGAACATTCCGGTTGCCATTTCAGAAGTGCGGTCGCTCGACTTTGACCGGATACTGGAAGCAATTCAAGTGTGCCGGAAGCAGGCTGTCTAACACCCTGGGCAAACTGAATTGTTATTTCATCGCCTGAATCAGAATCAAATGCTCCGATCTCGATTTCCGCATATTCGTTGACACGCAGCGATTGATTTCGTTCGATTGGGTCAAATTCAGGGCTCGAATTTTCAGGATAATTTACCTGAATGAAATGCCTCAGCGTATCAAAGTTTTTCACCTTGCACTTATCATCATCATCTGCAATGAATAAGAGTTCAAATTGCTGACCATCAATGAATCGATTGGCATCACAGGTTAAGTCCCAGGTAAAGTCAGAACTTACTGATGAATTACCAGATACTGTAGTAAATGAAGCTCCATATAATTCCGGATCGAAGTTGCCTCCAATGAATGAAAGCGTTACATCATCGCCATCTACGTCTGATGCATTGACCTCAATAGTTAGATTTGTCCCCAAGTCAACTTGAGAGGGAAAGGTATTTGAAACAGAGATTTGAGGATCATTATTGGTAGGCAAAATAACTGTAGCTTCAATAAAAACAGTGTCTCCCGGTAAGTCACAGATATCACCGTCATTTACTATAACACCAACATTGAAATTTTGAATTTGTGTGAAGTCATAAGTTTCACAATCGGTATTCCAAGTTAGTGTAGCTTGAATACTTCCTGAAGAAGCATCAATATCTATCAAGTCAAATCCCACTGTTGTTGGATCTTCTACGTCTTCTACAAATAGTGTTAACTCTAACTCGTCCCCATCCACATCAATACCAGAGATTACCTGAGAATAAATCGGGCTATCTTCTGGTCTGGTCACCGAAGCAGTGCTTGTGGAGCCAGTAGGTGGAGAATTAGATGGAGGTTCCACCTCAATAGTAAGTCGTAAGGTATCTAGCTGTGGGAGTGGGCATGCATCGTCAGAGGCAATAAGATCCAAAATAAAAGGTGCATCTCTTATCGGAGGACAATCTGGGATACAAACCTCAATTTGTAGTTGACTTTCACCACCTCCAACAGGAATTTGATTGAGGGTAAATATTTCATTGAGTTCTTCATTGAAGTTTACACCTTCCGCTCTAAGGGAAATAGTTTCTCCTATGGTCACATTTGAGACGATGAAATCAAAACATTTCTCAACGTCGCTGGCTACATAGGTAAGGATGTCTGTTTCAGGGTTGAAGGTTGGATTGCCAGGAATTTCAATATCCACACTTGGTGGATCCGGAGGATCACATCCATCCACTACCAACATCTGAAAATCTCTGCGTACTTCTCCAATCTTTTCTCCATTTCGATATTCATCAACCTTGACAGCAAAAACAAATAGACCAGTTTGATCCGGGTTGACTGTCAATAACCCCCCACTGCTAATACGCAAAGGTTGGGTTCCGCCAACCATATTGGATACTGAAAAACCATTGAGGAAGGTGACACCAAAGTGTGGCTTTGGTTGTGGAATGGGTAGGGCTACCGCTGATGAACTGTTCAGTGGTGTGACCAATGAATATACTAGAGAATCGCCATCTGGATCAACGCCCGTAAACTCCGTATAGTAAAGTTGATTGATACAGGCATAATCGCTTAGCGGCTTAAAAAGGACCGGAGAAGAATTCACAAAAATTTCCCCATTTTTCATTAGCGGTGGAATTTCCAGTACATAGTTCATTCCAGTTCCTTGAGGATTCACAATATTATTAATAGCCGTATTTCTACAGCATCGCTCCCATTGGATATAATAGCCACCCTCACTATCATATTGCTCTGGGCTTAGCTCAATATCTGCTGAATAAAACACGCGAGAAGTCTGAAGTTCATCTCTTGCACATTCAATATTGGTGTATTCTACATTTTCTATTCCACTGAGGGGAAGAGTATGTGTAGACATCAATTGGTCATCACCATTTCTGAAAATGTAGACAGTAATAAACTGATCAGCTCCGGGATTTTGATTTTGAGCTTCGTCAAAGTATTGAATGAGGTTAATTCGATACCGCCCGTCACTCAGGTAGATAAATTCGATCTCACCGCCAACGATATGGAAGGCATTGGTTACCCCAATAGTTAGGAATAGGCAAACTGTGATTAGAAACTTCTTCATCTTACCAAATACTACAACAATGAAACTACTAAAAACCCTGTAAACCAAAGGCCTGATTAGTAATTTTGCGGTAATGAAAAAAGGAGTAACGATAGATTCGCTTGAGATCACTGGCATCTCATCAGAAGGTAAAGGTGTGGGAAGAGTCAACGGGCAAGTGGTATTTGTGAAGGAAACCGTGCCTGGTGATGTAGTTAAAGCGAAGGTTGTAGGTAAGAAGAAGAAATTTTTGGAAGCCTATTCAGAAGAGCTACTGACGAGATCTGCAGACCGAGTTGAGCCTTTTTGCGAACATTTTGGATTGTGTGGTGGATGCAAATGGCAGCACATGAACTATGACGCACAATTGAAATTCAAACAGGAACATGTAGCGGAGAACTTAAAAAAGTTGAGTGGCTTGGCATTACCTGAAATCAACCCGATACTAGGTTCTGAAAAGACCAGTTTTTATAGAAACAAGCTTGAATTCACTTTCTCCAATTTCAGGTGGCTGACCAAAGAAGAAATTGATTCGGGAGAAGAATATGTGCGAACCGGCCTTGGTTTTCACATACCCAAGCAATACAACAAAATCATCGACGTAAATAAATGTCACCTTCAGGCAGATCCTTCAAACGAAATTCGATTAAGAGTAAAAGCATTCGCAGATGCTCATGATGTTCCGTTTTATGATGTAAAGAAGCAGGAAGGATTCTTAAGAAATCTGGTGATTCGGACATCAACGACTGGAGATCTGATGGTTATACTTCAGGTTTTTTACAGAGATCAAGAGTTGATTGATTTGATGCTGAATTATTTAAAACGGGAGTTGCCACAAATTACCTCATTGATGTATGTGGTGAATGAAAAAGGGAATGATTCATTCAGTGATCTAGAGGTTGAATTGTTCGCTGGCAATGATCACATCATGGAGCAGATGGGAGATCTGAAGTTTAAGATTGGCCCAAAGTCTTTTTATCAAACCAATTCCGTTCAAGCGCATGAATTGTATAAAGTCGCCACGGATTTCGCTGAACTGAAAGGAGATGAACTAGTGTATGACCTTTATACAGGAACTGGCACCATTGCGAATTTTGTGGCAAGATCTGCAAAAAAAGTAGTTGGAATCGAATATGTGGAAGAGGCTATTGCAGATGCGAAAGTGAATAGCGAACTCAATGGAATTACCAATACAGATTTCTATGCTGGTGACATGAAGGATTTACTGGGCAATGAGTTTGTCAACGCTCATGGCAAGCCTGATGTAATTATTACCGATCCACCGAGGGCGGGCATGCATCCACGCGTGACGCAGCTGCTAGCAGAGCTAAAAACAGAACGTATAGTTTATGTAAGCTGCAATCCGGCCACCCAGGCACGCGACTTGGAAGTGTTGGGTGAGGTATACGATGTAGTAAAAATCCAACCGGTAGATATGTTTCCTCAGACACAGCACGTGGAAAATGTGGTATTATTAAAATTGAAATGATGATGTAGCTTGTTTATTGGTTGTTGCAGCGACAATGTCACTAAATGTCTACCTTAATCTTATTGTGAAACGAAAGCGAATGTGTTAATTTCATTGTTCTACCATTAACGATATACATTCTTGCAACAGACAATTAAGCAGAAAATAGTTGTACATGTTTCCTATCGGAATATATTCAATGCGCCAGTTCGGATAAGTGATTGTCAAAAATGGCTTGGTATTGAAACACATAACTCCAAGAGTTTCAACGAAGCATTGGACGAACTAATAAATGAAAATCTGATTTCTGTTGAGGATGGCTTTATGTGCGTCAGGGGTAATGAAGATACAATAAAACTTCAGCCGGAAAAGGATCAATTGTCGAGCACACTATTAGCGAAAGGTGGAAAAACACTGTCGTTTTTATCAAAGTTGCCTTTCGTTAGGTACATTGGTGTCTCAGGCTCGGTCGCTGCAAACAACCCAACACTTCAGCTCAATGGCAGAGGAAATGAGTTTGTGGATTTAGATCTATTTGTTATTTGTAAATCTAACTCTCTGTGGCTTTTATTTTTAGTAGAACGAGTACTGACAAACTTTAAAAGGCTTTTTGTAGGTCATCATTTTTATTGTTTCAATTATGTCACTGATGAATCATTTCTTGAAATATACAATAAGAATTTTTATACTGCTACAGAGATTAAGAATCTGAAAACAATCTATGACGACAATATTTTTTTCTATTTCCTAAAGGAAAACAAGTGGTATGAAAAGTATTATCCCCATTCAAGAAAGAGTGAATTGGAAGATAAACAGCAAAGATATCCTAAGTGGACACTTCTTTTGGCGCCATTAAATTTTGCTTGTTTTGCCATTTTTTGTTTGGGCAGAGCCATAAAAAGACTTGAAATCGCACCACTCTTTGAAGTAGTTGAAGGGTTTAATCCTGTGCAAAAATGTAATCTCAAAAGGATTTCCAATCCGAATGGAGGATATCAAGAGGCGATTAAGAAAAAATTTCAAGATCTTCATCAAAAAAAATTTCCGAGTTACTTTTCCGAAGGGATTATGGAGGATCTTTTTCCTTCCTCCTCAGCATTTACTTTCCTACCGAAGCATAATGTCCATGACAAGGAAAATGCAGAGCTTTTTACAAAATACACCCTAAATTCGAATGAAAAGAATCCTATTTAGTCATTCTTACTTCTATAGGCTCGACGCTAAGCAATGGAGAATAGGGGAACCATACCCACCGCTCATGACCATTACTGCAGCATCATATATGCGTAATGAAGGATATGAAGTGAAACTATTTGATGTTGGTTTAAAAGCTAATACTAAGGAGCTTGAGGGAGTACTGAGTTCCTTCAAGCCTGATTACTTTGTCATTTTTGATGATGGATTCAACTACCTGACTAAAATGTGCCTAACATCTATGCGAGAGGCAGCTTTTGGCATGCAAAAAATGGCAAAAAATTTCGAAGCAACTGTTATTACGTGTAGTTCAGATTCTACTGACCATGCAGAAAAGTACCTTAACGAGGGAGCTGATTTTGTCATTAAAGGGGAGGGTGAGATAACATTAAAAGAACTTGTAGAAAATCTATCTAGCGGAGATGATGGCAAGCACGTAGCAGGCATATTTTATAAGGAAGGAAGCGACATAAAAGCATCCAAACCTCGCGGAGTAAATACAGATTTAGATTCTCTTCCTCAGGCAGCGTGGGATTTGGTGGACATAGATTCCTACCAAAAGGTATGGAAAACAAAGTCGCCAGACTTTTATCTAAATCTTGCTACAACACGTGGATGTCCATATAAATGCAATTGGTGTGCAAAACCAATTTATGGAAATCGATATAACACACGATCTCCAAAAAAGGTGGTAGATGAAATTCAATTTCATGTTGAGAATCATCAAGTCAGACATTTTTGGATGTGTGATGATATTTTTGGGTTGAAACCTGGTTGGGTGCAGGAGTTTCGTAATGAACTCAGTCAAAGGAATATCGATATTTCATACAAGATACAATCCAGGGCAGATTTGCTTCTTAAGGAAGATAATATCGACGCATTGGTTGCATCCGGTTTGGACGAGGCATGGATTGGTGCCGAATCCGGCTCTCAAAAGATTTTGGATGCGATGGATAAAGGCACAACAATCGAACAAATAGAAAAATCAACGGAGCTACTTAAACAAAAAGGAGTGAAGGTGGCATATTTCATCCAATTCGGATACCTCGGAGAAACCTTGGAAGATATAAAGAGTACCATTGCTTTGGTTTTGAAACATATGCCAGACAAACTAGGCGCTTCTGTTTCATATCCTTTACCGGGTACTAAGTTTTATGATATGGTTAAGAAAGACCTTGAGAATAAAGCAAATTGGACAGATTCTGATGATTTAGATATGATGTTTCACAACACGTATCCTCCTCATTTTTATAAAAAGCTCCATAGGTATTTGCATCAAAGATTTAGAATAAAGAGGGGATGGTTGGTACTGAGGAGAGTGCTAATGAACCCAATAAAGATGAGAGCAAGAGATGTAAAACAAATCCTTGTGGTCGGCCTTCACCTTCCGCTTTCCATTATTAATAAAGTCCAGCTGTATAGATTTTCACCATTAAAGAAATGATTGCTGACTTTGACAGAGCTGCATCTACTTATGATAAGGATTTCACTTATTCTTTAATTGGAACCTTGCAAAGAAGAAGAGTTTGGAGATTGCTAGATAAAGTTTTGGATGAGGCAAATGGATTAAAAATATTGGAGATCAACTGTGGAACAGGAGAAGATGCAAGTCGCTTCGCTCAAAAAGGAAATACTGTTGTAGCTACAGACATATCCAAGGAGATGCTAAATGTGGCTAGGAAAAAGGAAAAAGACTCTGATATTACTTTCATGAGATTAGATCTTAACGATATCGATCATGCTCAGCTCGACACAGATTTTGACTTAGTGTTTTCGAATTTTGGAGGGATCAATTGCATTGATCAGTCGGCCGTTGGCGAACTCTCCAAAGCACTTTTGCATGCATTGAAACCTGATGGAAAATTTGTAGCCGTGATTATGCCTAAAGTGTGTCTTTCGGAAAGTTTTTATTTCATAATGAAAGGAAAACCACTAAATGCTTTCCGAAGAAATAAAGGCTTTGCGGAAGTCAATGTCTCAGGCAAACAGGTAAGGACCTGGTACTACAATCCTAAGAAATTATCCCAATTGCTAGGCGCTGGTTTTGAGAAGAAAGCCTTGAAGCCGATTGGACTATTTGTATCCCCTTCTTACTTGGAATCGTTCTTTGAGCGAAACGAACGCTTATTGAAATTACTTTATTTTTTTGAACGGGTCTTTGCAAACTTTTCCTGGCAAGCAAGGTTTTCAGATCACTATTACATTCAATTTAATTTGAAATGAAGGTATACCTGACCCATGGCTACTTTATTTCTGATGATCCTAAGGAGCAGCAGATCATGAAGCCCTATCCTCCATTGGGTCTTTTGTATATTTCGGCATTTCTATCTGAAAACAATGTTGAAAATAAGGTTTTTGATAGCACCTTCTCATCTTTTAAAGATCTGAAAGAAGATCTAAAAGAAGTTCGACCTCATGTTCTGGCTATTTATGCAAATTTGATGACCAAGGTGAATGTAATACGCATCATGAAATTTGCCAAGGAATTTTTACCTGAGACAAAGATCGTTTTGGGAGGCCCTGATGTTACATATAATATCTCCAACTACCTTAAATACGGAGCTGATTACATTGTGATCGGAGAGGGCGAAGAGAGCATGCTCGGTTTGGTCCAATGTCTGGAAAAGAAAGGGGATGTAAACGATGTGGATGGTGTGGCTTTCCTTGATGAGCTTGGTGTGGAAGTTAAAACCAAACCAAGGATTAAAATACGAGAGATTGATAGCCTGCCTTTTCCTAATAGAGAAAGTATAGACATCAAGAAATATTTATCGGTTTGGAAAGAGTTCCACGGAGAGAGTGCATTAAATGTTAGTACGCAAAGAGGCTGTCCCTACACCTGTAAATGGTGCAGCACGGCGGTATATGGTCAAAGCTATCGCAGGAGGTCTCCAGAAAAAGTGGTTGAAGAGCTTACATTATTGCAGGAAAGATATAAACCAGATACTTTTTGGTTTGTGGATGATGTATTCACAGTGAGTCATAAATGGCTAGATGCATTTGTTGAGGAGCTACAATCCAAATCTTTAGAAATAAAATTTGAATGTATATCTCGTGCCGATCGAATGAATAAAGATGTGATAGCTAAACTTAAGCAAGCCGGATGCTTTCGGGTATGGATTGGTGCTGAAAGTGGATCACAGAAAATCATTGATAAGATGGATCGACGAGTGAAGGTAGAGGATGTGAGAGAAATGATAATAGCAACTCGGGATGCTGGAATAGAAGCTGGCACTTTTATCATGCTGGGTTATCCGGGGGAAACGCAAGAAGATATTGAAGAAACGCTTCATCATTTAAAGGTTAGCAATCCGGATTATTATACTATCACGCTTGCTTATCCAATCAAAGGAACCGACTTGTATACCGAGATTGAGAATGATATTGTGAGTCAGCCACCATGGGCGGCAAGCACAGATCGAGATATAAGATTTAAAAGATCCTATTCTGACAGTTATTACAAACAAGCCAATAGGTATGTCATGTCTTCAGTAGCTTTTCATAAACTGAAAGTAAATGCCAATGCGTTAAATTGGCTCGGGTTAAAGCTTTTCTTAAAATCTACACTATCTAAATTTATGATGTGGTTTTTATTGAGGTATCAAGAAAAATGAAAACCGGGTACTTACCGTACCTTTACGTATTTGTTGCATTTCTAGTCGTTAGGTTTTTGATTGGATTTGATGGCTTGTATGGACAGGATAGCTACGAATATTTACGCTACTCCGCGGCAATGCATCAATATTTTACCGAAGGATCCCATCCCGGGGATTACTTCTGGTCCGTTGGATTCCCAATTCTTGTGGCAATTTTTTCTCTTATAGGAATACCTGTATTAACAGTCATTCAAGGGGTAAATTTTTTGTCGCTTTTAGGAATCATCTATTTTTCGAATGGCATCATTAAAGAGTTGAATAAAGATGCTGAGTACACTTCTATCTATCTAATAATCGTGCTGGCCTCATCACCCTTTCTAGTTCAGTCCAGCCTGGTCATCATGACAGATATATTCACCACTTTTGGAATAACTGGCGCTTTTTTATTTGGGTTGAAGTACAAAAAAAATCTCAAATGGAAATGGCTTTTTTTGTTTACTATTCTGTCTTGTTGTGCCGTATTTACCAGGTATGTGGCAATTCTTCCTCTGTCAATATTAGGCATCATGGTGATTGTAACATGGCTAAAAAACATCAAGTGGCTTCATATCTCAGTATTAATAATACCAGCCATATTCATCATACTCCATTTTCATTTCAAGCAGAATGAAACAGGTTCGTTCCTATCCCATCAGTGGCTTTTAAACTGGAGTCCCTTGAACATGCTGAAACGATCGTTTGAGACAGTCGATGGTTTTCATTTATATACCATACCCAACCTATTTTATGCATTTAGTTCATTCGTTCACGCGGGCTTTTTAGTAGCCGGCAGCTTTTTGCTTCTTGTTTATTTGAAGCATTCCAGTAAGAATAAAACTCAAAATCATTCACTTTTAATAGTCGCCAGCATCGCCATATATGCATTATTTTTAGCTGGAATACCCTTTCAAAACAAGCGTTTCCTGCTAATCACCTTCCCTTTAATAGTGGTATGGCTATACCCAGCCTTTCATACGATTGTATCGTCCCTTAAAAGGAAACCTATATTTAAAAGCCATTTTTTCGTTATCGTAACAGTAAGTTTGATAGCAGTTAATTCACTTTTGGCGGTATACGTTATGGATGGGTCTGTCAAAAGAAGTTTGTTGGAAAAAAACATAGCCAGACAAATGGCTCCTTATGAAGGTAGAACCTTGTATGGATTTGATATAGATATTGCTCTTCAGGGAAGAGGTTGCGATTTCAATTATAAAAACCTGTGGAAAGAGGAGTACCATAATTTTGATGGTGGGAGTTTGGTGATTTTTAATCCCGATAAATTAGCTATTCAGTGGTCAGGAAAGAACCCAATGATCAACTGGCAAAAGCTCAATGAAAATCATGAGTTGACACTGTTAAAATCCTTTGACGAAGGCTGGAATCTTTATGAAATCAAGTAGTGAAAAACATATTCTGATTTTAACACCAGGTTTCCCGGAAAGTGAAGAGGACAGTGCGTGCATTCCAGCATTGCAGATTTATATGAAAGCTTTGAAAGCTACAGGGAAGCTTGGAAAAATAAGTGTAATTGCCTTCCAATATCCTTATGCGAGTAAAGCATTTGTCTGGAACAAAATCAGGGTCTATCCTCTAAATGGAAGAAATAGAAGAAGACTATTCAAACCGCTCGTTTGGATCAGGGCATTATATACATTTCTCAAAATTAACAAGAAGAGTAAGGTTGATTTAATACACAGCTTTTGGTATTCAGAATGTGCTTTTGTTGGAAGTATAATTTACTCAATATTCAAAGTGCCGCATGTTTCAACCTTTATGGGACAGGATGCATTGTCTCCAAACAAGTTTACAAAAATCATGCTTAAAAAGCCTTTTGTAGTGTCGCTTAGCCAGTTTCATGAAGAGACTATCCGACAAAACTTAAATATTGCTTCAAATGAAATTATTCCTTGGGGAATTGATAAAAGTGAATTCGAAAATGAATTCAAAAGTGACAGGCCAATAGATGTTTTAGGTGTTGGGTCATTGATTCCATTGAAAAACTATTCTTTATTCATAGAGGTAATCCATGACTTAGTGGGAAAGGGTAATCAACTAAAATGTATTATTCTGGGGGCTGGCCCAGAATATGAGATATTGAATGACAAAATTGCTGCGTGTAATTTGTCCGAGACAATTGAACTGAAAGGGGAGGTAGATCGCCAAACGGTGTTGGATTATATGAACCAAAGTAAGGTTCTATTACATACTTCCGGTTATGAAAGCTTCGGTATGGTCTTTATTGAAGCATTGCATTCAGGTGTTAAAGTTGTTTCAAAACCGGTTGGGTGCTTTCAGGAAAGTGACACTTGGAAAACCGGAGAAAGTAAAGGGAGATTGGTTGAAGCAGTATCGAAGTTTCTTTTGAATAATGATGTAAGGCATTTGCAGTCAGGACTTGATATTAGTAATACGATTGATAGCTATTTAACCATTTACGAAAAAGTTCAAGACTCAACTGAAAAGCTGGTAGAATAGATATTGCTCATTCTTGACGAATATCAATTTAAACTTAACTATGAATGGACATAGAAATATTATTCACAAAAATCACTTGATTAATTTCACGTTGTTCCTCGCCAGTTCGGTTGTTTCGTTGATCATACTCGAGTGGGTGTCAGGACTGTTTTTCTCAAGTGATGAATATAAAGTATGGTATCCTAATGTTGAGTTTAGCTTTAACATGAAACCAGGGCTACTGCCAGGGGTAAATGAGCTTGTTGAATTTCAAATCAATAGTGAGGGTATGATAGGTGATACGATCTACAGTGATGCTACATATCGAATTCTTGCTGTGGGTGGAAGCACGACGGAATGTCTGATGTTAGGATCCAAGGGAGGTTGGCCTTATTTACTTCAGAATAAACTCAATCAAAATTATCCTAAGAGTAAAGTCTGGGTAGGAAATTTGGGCCGAAGCGGTTTGCATTCTGAAGATCATGTATTGGCTGTAAAACACTTACTTCCCCAATTACCTAAAATTGATGCTTTGATAGTGTTGGCTGGTGTAAATGACCTTCAAAAAAGAATGACACTACAAAAAGATTATGAGTCTTTTGGGGATCCTAACCTTTATTCGCACGCCTTTCATATTTATCCGAATAAGCATAATGGTTCATTTTTGAAAAAGACCAATATTTGGGCTCTTTTAAAGAAATTTAAGAAGTATTATCAGTTGCGTAAGAATCGAGAAATGAGCCATGATCAGGTAGAATCTTTCTATCAGAAAAAAAGGGAGCGAAGAAAAGACGCTCTCAAATTGGAAGAACTTCCGGATGTGACAAATGCTGTCGATAATTATAAGGAGAGGATATCTGAAATCATTCAAATTGCTCGATCGCAAAATATAAGAGTTATCTTTCTCACACAGCCTACTATTTGGAAAGAGAACTTTCCTGAAGGCTTGAAGAAATATTTACTTACTGGTGGGGACAATATTCCCGGAACCTCAAAACAAGCGGCATATTACAGTGTTAAGGCGTTGGCTAATGGAATGGAATTGTATAATCAGAAACTTTTGGAAGCATGTGGAGAAGCGAATGTTGAGTCGATTGATCTAGCTTCTATTATACCTAGAGATATCACTTATTTTTATGATGACATGCATTTTAATAAAAAGGGCGCAGCTGAGGTAAGTAATGTTTTGAATAGCTACTTTCTAGAAAAAGGAATGTGATCGCATTAGAAATTATCTCCAAATGAAGGTTTTCGATATCATATCAGATCGAAAGTTTAAAGTAGTCACTGCGAATAGTTTGAGAAATATTGTTGTTCCAATTACTGGAATATCAATTTCCCTTTTAACAATAGCTAATTCTTCCATAGAGATCTGGGGAGAATTTGTGAACTACCAAATCGTAATAGGTATTGTAGGTACGATTTTAAGCTTTGGAAGTAATGAGTTTTTACTTAGAAAATTTTCGAAAGAACCTTCCAAAATTCGAGAATCATGGCAGTCTAATGTTTCAAGTCGAATCCCTTTACTGATTTTGGGGATCGGTTTTTTGAGACTCATTTATAGCCAATCAGAAAGTGTAATACTTCCCTTTCTTATTCTGTGGTTGATCTTCAATTATATCAATAAAACTTTCGATCCGCTCGTATTATATAAAAAACTCTTCTTGCAGGCTACCATTATAGAGGTTGTCTTGCTGTCATTTTCGGTAGCCTATTTGCTATTTATTGATACCATCGACACCTATCAATTGTGTTTTCTTTATAGTACGATAAGCATTGTCCGATTTATCCTTTTGCTACCTTTTCTGTATACAGATACTTTTAGATCCTTTAGATTTTTATGGGATATAGAAAACACAAAAGGAGCGGTCTCCTTTTTTATGTCCAGCATTACGGGAATGCTAAATTCCAGAATTGATCTCTACTTAATTAGTCTAACGCTCTCCAATTCAGAAGTAGGGGCTTATCAGGTAATCACCAGTTTTCTGTTACACCTTCAGTCAGTGGCTGGATTCACCTTATCTCCATTTGTTAAAAATATTTATCGCACCTCCATTAAGGTGAATTTTAAACTTTCCAAAAAACTGTTTTTAACTGGTCTGCTAATTACCATTGGTTTTATGCCGGTCTTTCATCTTATTTTGAGTGAACTCTATCTCATTGAAATTGATTGGATCGCCTATCTGATTTTCATACCATACGTGACTCCAATATTCTATTCATTACCTATTATCTATTTGTTGTATAAGAATGAAAAGGAGAGAACAGTTACAATGGTGAATGTTGCCAAACTAATTTTCAACGCTGCACTTATCATGATCTTAATTCCAATTTATGGAATACTGGGAGCTCTTCTGGCATGCGCGATTTCAAATATCTTGGTAAGTGGCTACTATGGAATTTCAAGGAACAGACTGCAAAGCATAAAAATCTAATCGATTGGTAAATCGATTACCACTGAAAGTGAGTTCCAAGTTTTTCTTTGAGCTTTAGGAGATCTTCTTCGAAGTATTTTTTATACCTATCATAGTCTTCCTTGGACAGGGTGCCATATGCTCTTGCATTCTTTGCAGAAACGTCGGGCGGATAGACTTCAGACAACCCCAGATAATCATATACTTTTTTTAATTCTCTTTTTGTGTTGTCAAAAAGGTCTTCACTTTTCAGTATCAGCATATTTTCCAAAGGAAAATGTTGTGACCAGTTGCTCAGTTGTTCAAAGTATAACCCTCTGGAGAAATAGCTAAAAGTCTGATGGTCTATGCTGTAATATTTAGGATTGCTGAGAATTTTCCCCTTCTCTTTCTCCACCCTTGATTGCTCCAGTTTGATAGCTTCATCAAATGAGCTGGCAGGTTCAATATCCTTTATCATGTTATAGTGAGAGTGAGCTCTCAAAACAGGATTTCGGAGGAGGAGAATAATCTTTACATTGGGTAAAGTCTTTTTCACTCGTTCAGGCACTAACGGATGAAAAAAGTAGTATGGAGTAGCTTCACCTGTCAATTTTTTCACATTTTTTTTCGGGAAAAGAGACTGATAATATCTCATTCCAAAGTGGTAATATTTGGTGTAAAAATTGAGTTCTTTCCTTCTAGCCATCTCCACTTCTGGATGTTGGGAGATATACTCAAACATGGATGTTGAACCTCCTTTGTGAACCCCAATTATTAAGAAATCTGGCTTCTTTCTTTTATGTGCAGAAAACCAATAAAAGAAATCTGAAATCAACCAGGGAATAGTTTTTCTCCAGACCCTTAATCTATTTTTTAGTGGAAAATCAGGCATGTAAGAGACCTTTTTCTTGATAAGCGAAGTGCATCTGCCAGCTTTTTTCCCCCTCAATCAATTCCTTCAAATAGGAGAGCAAGTTTTTTCTGTATTTGTATGTACGAAACCCCATTTTCTTAACTCTTTCGAGTTCCGTCTCTGTGAATGCACCAAAAAACTCTTTGATTTTTATTGAAAACCCTTCCTTCTTTTCAAAGTCATCCATTTCCTTGTTAAATGCTTTTGTTGTTAGCTCTTTATTGGCGGTCATAATTACTCCAGTGACCAGCATTTCACCTCTTACTGTTAGGTTTTCATTGATCAATTTTTGTAAAGTTTTAAAGGGATCTTCAAAGTATACAATCATACGGTTTATTATAATCAAATCGTATCTTCCTGCAATGAGATCTAGCCTTTCTAGGTTCATCTGAATCGCCATCCAATCATGATTGGAATAATGCTGCTTTGCTCCAAGCCCGTCATATGGATCAATGAAATAATCAACAGCTGTTACTGAATGACCCATATGGTTTAGATGGTTCGTTAACCAACAATTCCATGCGCCGATTTCAAGAATGTTTAAGTTGGATTTCCCTTTTAAATATTTCTTTATCAGTAATAGATCCCTGGCTTTAGCTTTCCAAGAGGCCTTACCCAAATCATTGGAAACATAAGGTAGCCTGTCATAGGTCGAAGCATTTTTGATTTTTATATTTTCACGTTCTCTATATGCCTGAAACTTACTTTCAAACGGCACATACCACTTAGCAAAAGAAGGCTCATGCAAGATGTGTACGCCATATTTGTTTTCTATATGATGGCCTTCATCACATTTCAGATGCCCATTGTCATCGAAGAGAGGGTGCTCACAAATAGGGCATTTAAGACTCATTCTTATGGTATAGTGTCAGTTTTACGCCTAAATTATCAATTCAATCTTAATAAATTGCCAACGCATCCAAATGGCACTTGAAAAACACATCCAGCTAGAAGAAGCATATCTCAAGATTAGGGATAAAGAAAAGAGAATCTACTCAGACATGGAAGTCAAAATATTACCCTATGGAATTCCTAAGAGCCATGTTCATTTTAAGGAATGGAAGATTAGGCAACTCTCTTTGGAGAAGCTCATAAGCATTACCCAAGAAAAAAACTATAAGAGAATTCTGGACCTTGGGTGTGGCAATGGATGGATGTCTCATCAATTAAGTAAGAGAAATTTCGAGGTGGTAGGTCTAGATATCAATGACTTTGAACTAGAACAAGCGAGAAGAGTATTTAAGAAAGACAACTTGAGTTTTATCTATGGTGATATATTTGATGATTTGCAGATCGGTACTTTTGATTTGGTAGTTGTCTCAGCAGCGTTTCAATACTTTCAAGATCCTCAAAAGTTGATCAAAAGATTATTTAAGTATTTGAATCCGGAAGGAGATGTAATCGTAATGGATACATTTTTCTATGAGCCAGGTGAAGTAGCCAAAGCACAGGAAAGATCCATTGGTTACTATACTAAAATGGAAGTGCCACAGATGAGTAAGTACTATTTTCACCACTGCAAAGATGTTTTTAAGCCTTTTCGATCTAAATTGATCTATGTTCCTGGTCCAATGCAAAGAACCTTGGGAAGGCTTGGCAGAATATACAATCCATTCCCAATTCATCTCATTCATAAATAGCCTATTTGATGTCAAAAGTCATAATATTCAATCCTCGCAGTGCCAATGGAAAGCATAGAATACCAAATTCTATCTTACAAGTGGGAGCGTCTATCCATGGAAAATATGAGTATGTGTTTGTTGATGGCAATCTTGAGGCTGACCCATGGGAAAAGATAAATGCTTATTTGAGCACCAACGAGTTTTCGTACTTTGGTTTGACCGTGATGCCCGGGCCACAGCTAAAGCAGGCCATTCCGTATAGTAAGCAGGCCAAAGAGCTCTACCCTAATCTTAAAGTTATTTGGGGAGGATATTTTGCCTCCAATCAATACAAAGTGACTTTAGAGTCCGGTTATGTAGACTTCATTGTTAATGGACCTGGCGACAATACATTTCCGGAGCTAATATCTGCTTTAGAAGCCGGTGAGACTGAAAAGATGCCTGAGATAAAAAACTTGATCTATTTTGACAAAGAGAGAAAAATAAAGAAAACTCCAGTAGAAGCTTTGTTGGATCAAGATCAACTCCCTGATCTGCCATACACTCATTTAGACAGTTTCTATCCAATAGAAAAATACCTTTCTAAAACCTTTTTGGGCAAAAGGACCCTTGCCTATCACTCAAGCATGGGCTGTCCTTTTACATGTTCGTTTTGTGCAGTAGTTCCTATCTACAATGCCAAATGGAAAGGAAAGTCAGCTGAAAAAATTTATCAAGACATCAAGTACTTTAAAGAGAAGTATGATTTAGATGCCATAGAGTTTCATGATAATAACTTTTTCACCTCGAAAAAAAGAGTCTTGGAGTTCTCAGAATTGGTAAAAGATGACAACATCGAGTGGTGGGGCGAAGGTAGGATTGACACGATCAATCTTTACAATGACGAGGAGCTGACCAAGATGCATGAAGCTGGATGTAAGATGATTTTTCTTGGTGCCGAAACAGGAAATGATGAAGTGCTAAAGCAAATGAATAAAGGAGGAACACAGTCAGGTCAAATGATCAAAGATTTTGCTCTCAGACTAAAGAACATTGGGATAATTCCAGAATTTTCATTTGTCTTGGGCATGCCTGGGGATACAGAAAAGCAAGTTTATGATCAGATACTTTGGGACATCAACTTCATTAAGGAAATCAAAGAAATTAATCCAGATGCTGAAATAATAATCTACATCTACAGTCCTGTTCCAACGGAAGGGTCTGATTTGTATCAGCAAATAATTGATGCAGGATTCAGCTTCCCGACGGTCTTAGAAGATTGGATTTCACCGACGTGGGAAAATTTTGATTTGAGAAAAAATCCACTAACACCGTGGCTCACACCAAAGATGATAGATACGATCCGAAATTTCGAAGTAGTGCTTAATGGTCTTTATCCTACTGCATCGGATTTTAGGATAAAAGGATTGGTGAAATATGTCTTGAAGTCTCTGGCATCATGGAGGTATAAAAGTGGTGTATATGGTATGCCATATGAGATTAAGGCAATTCATAAATTATGGAAGTATAGACAACCTGAAAAAGAAGGCTTCTATTCTGAATAATGGGTTTTCAAACATTTATACAACGTGTCCTTAGGACATTATATAATCGATACAAACTAAAACCAAGATCATATTCCTACAAAGGGTTAAAAATAAAGGTCTTGCCGGAAGTCTTTCATCCGGGTTTCTTTTTCAGCACTAAGTATCTGTTGGAGTTTTTGTTAGAGAATAGATCGATTCCAAAAAAGAAGATTTTGGAATTAGGTGCCGGCTCAGGCTTAATCTCAACCTACCTGGCAAAAGAAGGAGGCGAAGTTTATGCTTCGGATATAAATTCACTAGCTGTTGAAAATGTCAAGTTAAACGCTCAGATGAATGGTCAACAGGTTACTGTTTATTGCTCCGATTTGTTTGACGATATACCGCAGACCGTCTTTGATTATATCCTCATCAATCCTCCATACTATCCTAAAAAGCCGACTAACAACGAAGAAAAAGCTTGGTACTGTGGCGAAGATTTTGAGTATTTTCAAAAGCTATTTGCTCAGCTATCGAGATTTGTAAACAAGGATTCTGAGGTGTTTATGGTGCTAAGCGAAGATTGCGATTTGCAAAAAATTGAGGGATTGGCCAATCAAGATAACTGGAGCCTATCGATTGAAGATAATCGTGTCTTTATAGGTGAGCAATCAACCATATACCATATTTCACTAGGATAGTTTTTGGGCTGGCTTGATCAGTTCAATAATTTTTCGATCTATTGGCAGTTTAAAATTGTATTTAGATAACCTCCAGCTTGCTAGTTTCGCTAATGGAAACGCCCACTTATGAGACACTTTGGCCAGACTGTTGTAAAACTTGAAATGCTCTACAAACTGGTATTTCTCTGGACTGACCCATGGTCCTGTTGAGCCCACGTAATCAAAGTTGGACCAATCCTCTAATGTGTCAGGTAGCTGATATCCATTTGCGACCACATCATTGGTAATGTGGCTTCCGGGATAGGGTTTAAAGTAAAATATTGGTGTTTGAAATAAAGGAGACATCCGGTTTAGCTCCAACGCCATCTTTATGCTTTTCTGAAAGCTGTCTTCACTCTCATTGGGGAAACCTACTATGAATGGGAAAATGACTCCAATTCCATTTTTCTGACACCGTTCAGCACAAAGATGGACATGTTCCATTTTGATATCCTTCTTTAGCCAATCCATCATTTCTTGAGAGCCGGATTCAACGCCAATTAGAACCCTCCGCAAACCATTAGAAGCGAGGCTGGCAAAGTCTTCTTCGCTGAGTCTATTGCCTTGATCAGCACGCATGGTTCCAGCCCATGTGATATTGACTTTCCTTTTGCTCAGTTCCTCGGCAAATTCAAGGATTCGATCACCGTATGTAAATAAGGTTTCATCCTGAAAATTCAGATCAGTGAAATTGTATTTTTCGTAATAAAATTGAATTTCTTCTGCCATTCTCTCGGCAGAATAAGCGGAAAATTTTCTTTGAAACACATGCGGGTCCGCGCAAAATGTGCATCTAAAGAAACAACCTATAGATGAAATATAATCGAACTGCCTGCGGCCCTTTTTTTTGAAATATGCTTCTACATCTACGAGATCGTAGTTTAAGCGAGGCAATTCATCCATGTTAATCATGGGCCTCATCGGATTCTGAACAAAATTGTCTTTGTGATCTCTATATGTTAAGCCTCGGATACCTTCAAAGGGTTTCCCTTTAGAAATAGCATCTACGATTTCTGAAAAAGTTTTTTCACCCTGAGCTTGGACGGTAATGTCCACACTTTTTTCATCTTGCAAAGTCTTTTTTGGAAATAACGATGGATGCCAACCTCCCCATACAGTTATAATTTCAGGGTTCAGATCTTTCACCTTACGTGTTATCTGGACTGCATCTTTTATTGGAGCTCCGGTAAGGACGCTTACTCCAAAAGCAATTGCTCCTTCTATTTCCGAAAGTACATGTTCATGTGCATGTTCATCTAATCTTCTATCAATGATTAAAATCTCATATTTATCGGGATCCAAGTATGAGGCAATTGAGAGAAGTGCCAGAGGCATATCAAAAAATACTGCTTCGGGATTATAGAGTACGATTTTATGTTTCAAGATCCAGGATTTGGTCTGCTAGAGTTTATTGTGAATATCGTTCATAGTGAATTAAGTACAAAGAGCAGAACTATATAATGTATGAATTCAGATGTCGTATTAATCAATGATCTCATAAAGATTCTATGCAGAATCAATCAAACTCCTTTTACCTTTGGGAGGCAAATCAATTCTTCTAATTAAATCAGGCAGGTCTAGATGCATAACGATCCAGAATTAGATCCAAAACAGCTAGGAAGAGTTTCTTCCGATTTTGTAAAGGTGGCCGAACCACTCCGTGAAGCTTCGTATGCTATTCGAAAGCAGGACTTTTCCAAGTATCCAATCTTTCCGATGTGTCAGGTGAGTCAACCGATAGGCCAGGTTTTGGTGGAGGCTTTTCAGGCAGAGAACAACTGGCACTATTATGCATCATTTCTGGAAGAATTTACGCAGCGCGGGTTGATTGAAGACGAGAAAATTTTCAAAGAAAATTTCAAAGATCCGGACGAATTTTGTTGCTTGTTTGTAATAGATGAGCAGTTCACCAACTTTGTATTCGTGCCATATCCAATCGATTAGGATTTATTTCTTCAGATGTCTTTCCATCAACTTTGCTTCCACATCTTCAAGTCTTAATCCTTGGTCTGCTAGCAGAACTAAAAAGTGATAAAGCAAATCGGACGATTCTTCGATTAGTAAGTCTTTCTTTCCATCCATTGCCTCGAGGATGACCTCAGTAGCTTCTTCACCTACTTTTTGAGCGATCTTTTTTGTGCCTTTATTGAAGAGTTCATTGGTATAAGATTTCTCCGACGGATTTGCCTTGCGAGACTGGATTACACCTTGAAGCTCATGTAAGAATCCAGAAGGTTCTTTTTCACCAAAACATGTGTACGTCCCTTTGTGACAGGTTTCGCCTTCCGGCAGCACCTTGATGAGATAGGTATCGTTATCACAATCTTCTGTTATGCTCACCACATTCAGAAAGTTGCCTGATGTTTCTCCTTTGGTCCACAGACGCTCTTTGCTGCGGCTATAGAACGTGACTTTTCCTTCTCCTCGAGACTTTGCAATTGATTCGTCGTTCATATATCCAAGCATAAGTACTTGGTTGGTTTGAGCATGCTGGATGATGGCTGGTATTAAGTTCATCTTACTGAAATGTTTTGATCTTTTAAATATGATTTTAAAGTAGGTATAGGAATCTCACCGAAGTGAAATACGCTTGCTGCAAGTGCACCTGTGGCATTGGTTTTTTCAAATACTTCTTTGAAATGCTCACTTGTGCCGGCACCTCCCGAGGCGATGACCGGAATATTCAATGATTGAGATAGCTTCTGAGTAAGTTCTAATGCAAATCCGGCTTTGGTGCCATCGTTTTGCATGGAGGTTAATAGGATTTCGCCCGCACCCAATTCTTCCACTTTTTTCGCCCACTCAAATACGTTTAATTCAGTGGCTTCTCTGCCTCCTTTGACGAAAACCTTCCATTCATCATTTACCAATCCTGCGTCGATTGCCACAACTACAAACTGGCTCCCAAATTCATCTGAAATTTCCTTCACTAATAAAGGATTTCGAACAGCAGCTGAATTGATACTGACTTTATCAGCTCCAGCCTCGAGTAATCGACTCACGTCTTCGAGAGAAGAAATTCCACCACCTACGGTAAATGGGATATTGATTTCATGAGCGATCTGCTCCACAAGCTCTGCAAATGTTTTACGCCCATCTACTGTTGCTGTGATGTCCAGGAAAACCAACTCATCTGCGCCTTCTTTCACGTATCGCTTCGCTAGCTCGATAGGATCTCCGGCGTTCCGAATATCAACGAAGTTTACACCTTTGACGGTTTGTCCGTCTTTGATGTCCAGACAAGGTATGATTCGTTTTTTAAGCATTGATTTCTGATAATTCTTTGAGTGAAATTCTATTCTCATAAATGGCTTTCCCAACAATCGCTCCTTCCAAACCATCTTCCTTTAACTTGATCAGATCATCCATGGTGGAAACTCCACCACTTGCAATGAGCTTTAGTTTCGGTAGTTCCTTTAGGATAGAATTATAAAGTTGGAATGAAGGCCCTTCCAGCATGCCATCTTTGGCGATATCCGTTGAGATGACATACGAGATGCCTTTGTCTACGTATTCAGAAATAAAGGCTTCTATTTCCTGATTTGTACCTTCTTGCCAGCCGGAAACAGCTATTTTCCCATCCATTGCATCAGCACCAAGAATGATTTTGTCTGCACCATAGGCGGTAATCCAGGAAGAGAAAAGAACCGGTTCTTTTACAGCGATGCTTCCACCAGTGATTTGATTAGCACCACTTTCGAAAGCTATTTTAAGATCCTGGTCTGATTTTACACCGCCACCAAAATCGATCTGCAAAGAAGTTTTTGTTGCTAGTTTTTCCAGCACTTTCCAGTTCACAATGTGCTTGGCTTTTGCACCATCCAGGTCGACCAAGTGGAGATGCTGTAATCCGACATCTTCAAAAGACTTGGCTACCTCCAGCGGATCTTCATTATAAATCTTTTTAGTAGCGTAATCTCCTTTGGAAAGACGAACACATTTACCTTCAATAATGTCTATGGCTGGTATTATTCTCATAATTTCAAAAAATTCTCAATCAACTTTCTGCCGCTTTCCGCAGACTTCTCCGGGTGAAATTGTACTCCATGAAAATTGCTTTTCTGTAGTGCCGATGCGAATGGAATCAGATAATCAGTTTCGCCAACCGTATCTGCTCCCACTTCCACATAATAGCTGTGAACGAAGTACATGTTTTCGGTAGTCATTATGTCCTTAAACAACGGACCCTTAGCAGAGTTGAAATCGTTCCACCCCATGTGTGGTACCAATCCTTTCGGAGGAAATCTCTTTACTTTTTCTTCAAAAATCCCCAAGCACTTCGTATCGCGCTCTTCAGAGTACGAGCACATCAATTGCATGCCCAGACAGATGCCAAGGAAGGGTTGTTCCAATGACGTCAGCACCTGATCAAGCTTTCTTTCTTTGAGATAGTTCATTGCGGATTTTGCTTCACCTACTCCTGGAAAAATTATTTTTTCAGCTGCTGCTAATTCCTCCGGATCATCTGTCAGTTTTGATTCTACACCTAATCTGTCCAATGCATTTTTGACAGATCGAATGTTGCCGGCATTGTATTTTACAATAGCGATCATAAAACTCCTTTCGTTGAAGGTAAAACTCCGCTATTGTCCTTACGAACAGCCATTTTGATCGCTCGGGCGAATGCCTTAAAAATCGATTCGACCTTATGATGATCATTGTCACCTTCTGCCCTAATATTAAGGTTGCACCTGGCAGTATCCGAAAAGGACTTGAAGAAATGTGAAACCATTTCTGTAGGTAACTCTCCCAAGTGTGTGGCCTTAAAACTGGCATCCCATTCCAACCAAGGTCGCCCACCAAAATCGATGGCGACCTGTGCCAAACAATCATCCATGGGAAGTAAGAATCCGTAGCGTTCAATTCCTTTACGTTCTTTGAGTGCATTGTTAAATGCCGTACCCAATGCCAACGCCGTATCTTCAATGGTGTGGTGTGGATCGATGTTTATGTCTCCTTTTACCTGCACATTTAACCCGATAGAGCCATGCCGCGCAATCTGATCCAACATGTGATCAAAAAAGGCTATTCCAGTAGAAATAGCACTATTTTTCGGATCATCGAGGTTTACCTCAATCTTAATTTTTGTTTCAGAGGTGGTTCTGATACATTGCCCGATTCTACCCGCAGCATTAAATTGTTCATCGTTAAGTGCAGCTAGTAACTTGAGATTTTCTTCTGGCGTTCCGATCGTAATTCTTAAGCAGTTAGCAACCAAGCTCGCACGATCCCGAACTACAACACCTTTTGCGCGCAAGTCAGCATAGGTCTTTGTAGCATCTTTGAATTCTACTAAAAGGAAATTGCCATCTGAAGGGTAGATTTTGCGGACGAAATCAATTTCTTTCAGGTTGGTAACTAGTTTGTCTCGCTCTTCCATGAGGATGGATACTTGCTTCTTGATTTCATCTGGCCGATTCAACGCTTCAATTGCTTGTTCTTGGGTGAGTGTACTTACGTTGTATGGTGGCTTGATCTTGCTCAAAACCTCAATGACCTCAGAGCTTCCAATACCGGCACCTAGGCGTACTCCGGCAAGCCCCAACGCTTTACTGAATGTTTGCAGAATGAACAGGTTAGGGATGTTGCTGCCTACCAGCGTCTCATCACTAAAATCAACATAGGCTTCATCGACCACCACCAATCCGCTGAATCTCTCAGCAATCGCTAAAATGGTCTTTTGATCCATTTTGTTGCCCGTTGGATTGTTAGGCGAGCAAATGAATATCAATTTCAATTCAGGGTCAGCCAGCTGATCTTTGATTGTCTCAAGATCAATTTGAAAATTCTCGTTCAGTGGTTGTTGGACTTCACCGACATCATTGATTTGTGCGCACACCGAATACATACTGAATGATGGTGTGAATGTTAATATCTTATCCCGACCGGGTTCGCAAAATGCTCGAATTAGCAAATCGATTAACTCATCACTTCCATTTCCAAATATGAGCCGGTCAGGGTCAACATCTCTGAATTTAGCGAAAGTCGATTTAAGTTCGCTTAGAGATGCATCCGGATACCTGTTCAATCCAAATCCGAACGGATTTTCATTGGCATCTAATGACACATCGGCGATTCCATCGAACTCATTTCGTGCGCTGCTGTATGGCTTCATAGCCAATACATTTTTACGCGCTATTTTATTTATGTCAAACATCTTCTTCGTTTTTATCTCCCCCTTTGGAGGGGGTTAGGGGGAGGTTTTTAATTTCTTCAAGCAAATAATTTCTAACTCTATCTACATTGCTGAGAATAGCATCATCTGGAATTCTAATTAGAGTAAAACCTAAGTCTTCTAGTGTTTTTTGCTTTGTTTCATCTTTTGCTACTACATCTTCATATGAATGTGTAATCCCATCAACTTCAATAACTAGCTTTAATGGGAGAGAAACGAAATCAACAATATATTGACCAATTGGTCTTTGCCTTCTGAATGGGTATCCTAAACTACTTGCTTTTAATACATATTTCCAGAGGGTTGCTTCTGCAATAGTTGAATCATTTCTTAGTTTTCTTGCTTTATTCTTCAGCTTTTTATTGTAGTGATGATTGTCTTTCCTCCCCCCGGCCCCCTCCAGAGGGGGAGTTAATAGCGTATTATTTTCCGTCTTCGAGGAGGTTTGGGAGTGGCTAGTTCTAATCTTTTCCAATCTCAAACTCACTGCATTTTTATGTGCTTGCAACTGTTCGGCCTCTGCCATTTTTTCAATATGAGGTCCAAGTTGTTTAATGCCTTGTTCACTCAATCGCTGAAAGGTGATTTTTTTTACGAAACTATCGAGAGAAACTCCGCTGTAGTTTCGGGCATATCCGTTAGTCGGTAGCGTATGATTAGTACCGCTTGCATAGTCACCGGCACTCTCGCAGCTCCAGTTGCCTAGAAATACGCTTCCTGCAGTTATGATTTTTTCAGCAAGAGCATCGGCGTTCTCAGTCGCGATAATCAAGTGCTCTGGAGCGTATTCGTTACTGAAATCTATCGCCTCATTTAATGTAGAGAACAGAATTGACTGGCTGTTTTGCAGGGCCTGCATTGCAATTTCTTTGCGCGGCAGATCGTCCACCTGCCTTTGTATTTCAGCACTAACTTCGGAGATTAAGTTTTCGGAATTACTCACCAGCACCACCTGGCTGTCGGGTCCATGCTCTGCTTGTGAGAGTAAATCAGCGGCCACAAATTCAGGATAAGCCTGATCATCAGCGATAATCAGTACCTCGCTTGGTCCAGCAGGCATGTCAATTGCTACTCCAAATTTTTGAGCCATTTGCTTGGCTGCAGTCACATACTGATTGCCTGGGCCAAATATCTTGTCAACCATAGGAATAGAAACGGTTCCGAAAGTCATAGCGGCAACAGCCTGAGCACCTCCGGTTAAGTATATTTTTTCGATTCCCAACAGTTTACAGGTCCATCCAATAACGGCATTAAGTTCTCCCGATTTAGTAGGAGGCGTGCAGACGATTATTTCCTTACACCCAGCTATTTGTGCAGGTATGGCAAGCATGAGCAAAGTAGAGAAAAGAGGAGCTGAGCCACCAGGAATGTAAAGGCCGACCTTTTGTATGGCTACACTTTTCCGCCAGCAGCTGACACCCGGCATAGTTTCTATCTGTCGTATTTCTTCTTTTTGGGAAAGATGAAATTGCTCAATATTTGATTTGGCTACCGTAATCGCAACAGCAAGCTCTGGCTCTATTTGAAAGTCTATAGAATTGAGATTAATGGAAAGAGCATCCATTTCAACTCCGTCAAATTGCTTGTTGTATTTGATCAAGGCCTTGTCGCCATTGATTTGCACATCACCCATGATAGAGCCAACAAGTTCTTCCATTTCAGAAAGATCGAAAGAAGGTCGCTCACAGAGACTTGGCCAACTAGCCTGCTTGGGATATGAATAATTCTTCATGTTGTTACACAATCATTTTTTCAATTGGACAAACCAAGATTCCCTCGGCACCTTTTTCTTTCAATTGGTCAATGACTTCCCAGAAATCATCTTCAGTGATCACGCTGTGCACACTGCTCCAGCCTTTGTCTGCGAGTGGAAGAACTGTTGGACTTCTCATTCCCGGCAACAGCTGAATGATTGCGTCCAGGCTTTCGTTTGGAGCATTAAGAAGAATATATTTATTCTGCTTTGCTGCTTTGGCTGCTTCGATTCTAAAGAGCAGCTTATCAAGAATTTCCTTTTTCTCGGCGGTCAACATGGTGTTGGCCACAAGCAAGGCTTCACTTTTGAGTGCTACTTCCACCTCCTTAAGTCCATTGGCAAGCAGCGTACTTCCAGTACTAACAATGTCAAAGACACCTTCTGCTAGTCCAATGCCCGGAGCGATTTCTACGCTCCCGCTGATCATCTCTACTGTAGCATCTATCTTATTTTTCTCTAAAAAGTTCTTCAAAATAACAGGATAACTGGTGGCAATTCGTTTTCCCGAAAACCATTCCAAACCAGTGTATTCTTCTTCTCTCCGGATAGCTAAGGATAATCGGCATTTTGAAAAACCAGTTCGGTTGATAACTTCTACCGGTTGTTGTTTCTCTAAGTATTCGTTTTCACCCACTATACCAATGTCGGCAACTCCTTCAGCCACGTACTGAGGAATATCGTCATCACGTAGATAAAATACTTCCAAGGGAAAATTGGAAGCGGTAGACATCAGCTTTCCTCCATTATTTATTTTGATGCCACACTCCTTAAGCAAGCCCATGCTTTTCTCGTTGAGTCTTCCGCTTTTTTGTACTGCTATTTTTAGAACTTCATCCATTGCTATTGATTAATTTATTTCTCCTAACCCATACAACTGGGGTATGTTTGATTCGATTTTGAAATTTATTTTTTGCTTCAATTTGATTTTTAACTTCTTACTTTTTTAAATGATTTAGTATTGTGTAGCAATAAAAAAAGGCCTGTCGGTATTCCGACAGGCCTTTGTATTTATTTTGATATACTACAGCATCATCTTCTTACCTCTTCCGAGAGAAATTGTAATGATGTGCATGATGATGTAGTGTATTTGTTCTCATTTCTGAATGCAAATATATATCGATTTTTTTATTGAAGATTATCCTCCAAATTTTTGACTTACAGCATCCCAGTTCACTACATTGAAAAATGCATTAATGTAATCCGGACGTCTGTTTTGATAATTTAGGTAATAAGCGTGTTCCCAAACGTCAAGACCAAGGATAGGTGTTCCGCCGCATCCCACTCCGGGCATCAATGGATTATCCTGATTTGCCGATGAACATACTTCAAGAGTTCCGTCATCTTTTTTGCAAAGCCATGCCCAACCACTACCAAAGCGTGTTGCAGCTGCGTTACTAAACTCGTCTTTGAACTTGTCAAAAGATCCGAAGGCACTGTTGATAGCCTCAGCCAAAGCTCCTGATGGCTCACCGCCTCCATTTGGACTCATCACTTCCCAAAACAAAGAGTGATTCCAATGACCACCACCATTGTTTCTTACCGCTCCGTTATCCGAATGATTTTTAACAAGATCCTCCAATGATTTTCCTGCAAGATCTGTCCCGTCTACTGCTCCGTTCAACTTTGCAACGTATCCAGCATGGTGTTTTCCATGATGAATTTCCATTGTTTTTGCATCTATATGTGGTTCCAATGCGTCGTGTGCATAGGGTAGGTTTGGTAATTCAAAAGCCATAATTATGTGATTTTTATAGTTCCTTAAAAAATGATTTGTGAAGATAACAAGAGAATGGCATGTTTAGTTGCCTCTGAGCTTTTTAAAGAAGTCTTTTATCAAAATTTCACTTTCATTTGCCATCACTCCAAGTTTCATTTCGGTTTTCGGGTGTATAATGTCTTTGCTATAGTTCGAAAACCCTCGTTCTTTATCCAGCGCACCTATGACCACACGACCTATCTGTGTCCAAAACAATCCTCCGGCACACATACTGCATGGTTCTAGCGTGACAAAAAGTGTACACTCGTTTAGGTATTTAGATCCTAAGTGATTTTGAGCTGCTGTAATTGCAAGCATTTCGGCGTGGGCCGTAGCATCGCTCAGGCGCTCTACTCGATTGTGATCCTTTGCAATGATCTTATTCTCACAGACTACAACGGCACCAATAGGTATTTCACCTTCATCGTAAGCGTCTTGAGCCTCGATGAGTGCCTGCTTCATGAAGTGCTCATCACTGTAAATGCTCAGACTCATTATTTCTCGTTGACTTTTACACTATTCATGATCTCTTTGGCTACAGATTGATAAGTGCTCATGAGCCGTGCCTTGCATCCAAAGTTGAAAAGAAGCACTTGATTATTGTAAGAGGTGTATTGGATGTAGGTATAATATCGTGAAGACTTTGTTCCAGAGAAAGCATTATCACTTTTCAGCGAAGAAACGAATTCAAAGACAATAAAATTTTTCCCATTCACTTTCTGAATACCATCCTGAATAAATTCGACATTATCAAACATTGATTGAATACTCGCCTTATAAAACCCGTGTACCATTTCATCGTCTGAGGCTGTCCATCTCATCGGATTCCAATTTATACCAAGGTCAACCTCGCGATCCATGGTAGAATGCATAGCCAATGGTTCTCTTGCCGAAACAAATTTTCTCATTCGATCGCTGGTACTCATTAGCGTAAAGTTGGATGGTACCATATATGATATTTCATCATTGATTTGGTGTTTCTCCATCTTATCCTGAGCGATGGTCAAAAGAGGAAAAAGTAAGAATAGCGATAGTGCAAATATTTTCATATGCTCAAAGCTAAAAACTTGGCGGGTATTTTCAGGCGATGAACCTACCTTTGCGCCTTTATTTTCAGATTCATAGACTAACAGAGGATTTATGCTACGCACACACACTTGTGGAGAATTACGATCGGAACATGTAGGGCAAACAGTAACACTTTGCGGCTGGGTGCAAAAGCAGCGCGATAAAGGAGGCGTAGTATGGATTGATCTAAGAGACCGATACGGAATCACACAATTGATTTTTGAAGAAGGCGTAACGGATCAAGCTATTATTGACCAAGCAAAGAAGATAGGCAGAGAGTTTGTGGTGAAGGCCGCAGGTGAAGTAGTGGAGCGTTATTCAAAGAATGACAAGATGCCGACCGGAGATGTGGAGATTCGCGTGAATAAGCTGGAAATATTAAATGCATCAAAAGTCCCACCATTTACTATTGAGGATGAAACAGATGGTGGCGAAGATCTTCGCATGAAATATAGGTATCTGGATATCAGAAGAAATCCAGTGAGGGAGAAACTTCAGTTGCGTCACACTATGATGCAGAAAGTACGAGAATACTTGGATGGAGAGAATTTCTTTGAAGTGGAAACTCCTTATTTGATAAAATCAACACCGGAAGGCGCTAGAGATTTTGTAGTGCCGTCTCGAATGAATGAAAATCAATTTTATGCGCTGCCTCAATCTCCGCAAACATTTAAGCAGTTGCTTATGGTGGCAGGAATGGATCGATACTTTCAGATCGTAAAGTGCTTTAGAGATGAGGATTTGCGTGCAGATCGGCAGCCTGAATTTACTCAGATAGATTGTGAGATGACGTTTGTAGAGCAGGAAGATATTCTTCAAACTTTCGAAGGGATGACGAAATTCCTATACAAAGAAATCAAAGGAATCGAGTTGGAAAACTTTCAGCGTATTAGCTACGATGAAGCGATGACTAAGTATGGTTCCGACAAGCCGGATCTTCGTTTTGGTATGGAATTCTGTGAACTAAACGAGTTGACTCAAGGAGAAGGATTTGTTGTGTTCGATAGTGCTGAGTTGGTTGTTGGAATCAATGCCACAGGATGCGCCGAGTATACAAGAAAACAGCTGGATGGACTCACCGACTTTGTGAAAAAACCTCAGATAGGAGCTAAAGGACTCGTGTATGTAAAGTGTAATGAAGACGGTACGTTTAAGTCTTCGGTAGACAAATTTTTCGATCAGGAGGCTCTGAAGAGATTGGCAGACAAATTTGAAGCTAAACCTGGTGACTTACTGCTAATTCTGGCAGGAGAAACTGATCAGACTCGAAAAGCACTAAATGAACTCCGACTGGAAATGGGAGAGCGACTGGGCTTGAGAGATAAGAATAAAGTAGCAGCCGCTTGGGTGCTTGATTTTCCTTTGCTGGAGTGGGATGAAGAAACCGACAGGTATCACGCCATGCATCACCCATTTACAGCTCCAAAGCCTGAAGATGTAGAAAAACTAGCAACAGATCCAGGTGCAGTTCGTGCCAATGCCTACGATATGGTTATCAATGGTGTTGAGGCTGGTGGAGGCTCTATACGAATCCATGATCGGGATATGCAGGCGAGAATGTTTGAAGTATTAGGCTTCAGTAAGGAAGAGGCAGAAGCACAATTCGGATTTTTGATGGGCGCGTTCGAATATGGAGCTCCACCGCATGGAGGTGTAGCTTTTGGTTTCGATCGTTTATGTGCAATTATGGCTGGTGAGCAAAGCATTAGAGACTTTATTGCCTTTCCTAAGAATAATGCTGGAAGAGATGTGATGATTGATTCACCTTCAAATATTTCAAATGAACAGCTTGATGAGTTAGGTTTAAATTTGGTTGAACCAACAAAATCGTAGCTTTTGGTACTTTTTTAGTAACTTTTCCAGTCTAAATAATCACCCTAATGACTAAGAAGTTTTTACTTTACTCCGCGCCGTTTTTCATATTGTTCGGAGCATTGTCGCTGTTTGAGCCTTATCTGTACCGTCATTTATTTGCCAGTACGAATATTGATCGCCTGGCAGGCAAAGAGTTTCAAATAATAGCTCATAAAGGGGCTTCAGGTTTAGCACCTGAGAACACGATGGCTTCTTTCAAGAAGGCCATTGAGCTGGGAGTAGATCAAATCGAATTGGATGTACGCCACACAAAGGATGAAGAAATCATTGTATTTCATGATCAAAGACTTGATCGTGTCACCAGAGATACCTTAGGCAATCCTGTCACGGGTGATGTGCACGATTATACGCTCGCAGAGATTAAGCAATTTGAGGTAGGCTCATGGTTTGATTCCCAATACAAAAATGAAAAAATTCCAACCCTTCAAGAAGTTTTAGACTTTGTGGACGGCAGAGTTACAGTGCTAATAGAGATCAAGCACATGGATCATCCGCACTATCACGATTTTGCACAGAAGTTAGTAGATGTAGTACTAAGTGAAGAGGATGGGGAGAGTTGGATTATTCTGCAATCGTATGAGCCAAAGTATCTGGATGAAGTTCACGTACTGGATCCACTCATCCAGACAAAAGCACTTATAATCGGTGAAGATTCGGCACCACTTATTGCTTTTTATGTTGAAACCAGAATTCACATGGGAAGGGCTAAAGAAAGCAACCGAATGAAGGCGATCAATCCGCAGTGGGAGACTTTATCTCCAAGACGTATTTTTCAAATGCATGCCAAAGGATATGAGGTACATGCCTACCCGGTAAATGATCGTGAGGACATGGTGAAAATGTTGAATGCGGGAGTAGATGGAATAATCACCGATTACCCCAATGTCGCCATTCAGCTTCGTAATGAGATCATGAGACTGGGACAGGAAACGCAGCAGTAAGTTCTGCCTCTGCTGCGATGTATCCAAAGGCATCCCAGCTTGGACTTTCCAGTACTTTCAAAAATACCTCATTGGCATTATCGATATCACCTTGCTGCTGATACCAATTCCCAATGCCATAACCCATGGTAGGGTCAAGGCTTCCTACTTCTGGAAATGCCTTTTTCATTAAGTCATCGGCACTTTTTACTCCTTTGAATAGTAGCAGTAGATCCAGGTAAACATCATTTTCTACCATCTTCATTTTAGCATTTATTGGCTCAAGCAGCGGCTCTGCAAGTTCTGCATTGCCAATCTTTTTGTATGTCATGTATAACCAGTAGGTAGTGGCTGTCAATAAATCGTCATTGTCGCTAAACTCCATACATTTTTTGTAAGCAGAAATTGCCTTGTCATACCTTCCGTTGAGATAATGTGCTAATCCATAGTGATACCAAATATTGAACTTATCATTCCCCAATGGCTTATTAAGCTTGTTTGGAATTCCATCAGGTTCTGTTGCATTTGGAGCACCTACGCTATAATAGGCTGCCATTTCAAAATCTGTAATCGCTTTGTCCAACTGCCGTGTGGAAATGTAGCGATGGCCTCTATGTCTTCTGAGCTTGTAGGAAGTTGGAAACTTCTCAAGACCTGCTGTGAAAGCATTAATTGCTTCGAGATACCTTCCTAAATAAGCGAGCCTTCGGCCATGCCAAATAATTAATTCAAGGCTATCGGGATTTGCGTCGAGATTGGCCTTAGCCTCGATGAGGTTTGCTTCTAACTTCTGTTTCGCACTCTCAGTTAGTTGTTTGGGAGGCAGCTCTTCGCCCATGAAGTTGTAGATCTTTGTTGGATCCTTTTCAGCTATTGAGCCAGGTTCGTTTGAGACACGATTGATCGAATCGCTACTTGATTGGCATTGAAAAAATAGTGCTACGATTATGATTAGGTGGATTTTTTTCATTGATTTTTTATTCTTTCCAGTTCGGATATCCGGGTTGTTTTAATTCTTCGCCGTTCTTGGCTTCTTTCACCATTTCCCTCACTTCTTTCAAGAGCTCTCTGGCATCATAAATCACACCATCTTTAATCGTATACCTCACACCGCCAACTCTTGTAATCTCATTATCCTCAGTTAGCTTAATTGCGCCAGTTCCATAAAGTACTTTCAAGTTAGCCAATGGGTTTTCTTCTACAACGACCAGGTCAGCCATTTTCCCTACCTCTACTGTACCAATTTCTTTTTCCATTCCGAGCGCCTGAGCACCCATCAATGTGGCTGAACGGATGACTTCCAGGGGATGAAAACCTGCTTCTCGCAAAAGCTCTAACTCTCGGATGTAGGCAAACCCATATAGCTGGAAAATGAAGCCGGAATCCGAGCCGGTAGTTACCCGTCCACCACGATTCTTATATTCATTGACAAAGGTCATCCAGAGTTTATAATTCTCTTTCCATGCTACTTCTTCTTCCGTACCCCAAAAATGCCAGTAGGATCCATGCGATACTTTACTGGGCTGATAAAATTTCCAAAGCGAGGGTAGCGTGTAATCATTGTGCCAATCCGCATTTCTTGAGCGCATCAGGTCACGACTTGCTTCATAAATGTTGAAGGTTGGATCCAAAGTAAAGTCCAGTTCCAACAGTCGATTCATAACTTCATTCCATTTTTCAGAATACGGCTTTGCTGCTTGCTGCCAAAGTTTTCCTGCCTCTCCAAATCGATCCTGCTCGTTTTGATAATTATAATCAACAGGGTAGTCCTGAACAACTCTATCATCAAACATTGCTTCCGGTAATCCATACCAATGTTCCATAGACGTAAGCCCGGCTTCAGCAGAGTTCAGTACATTCCACCAGCCTACGTTGAGCTGAGCATGGTGACAAGCCGATCGTAAGCCGAGTCGCTTATTCTCCTTCAAGGCCGCCTCCATTACTTCTGGTGATGCCCCAAAGAATTTGATTCCATCAGCACCACGCCGATAGTTAGCCCGAACCCAGGAAATAGCTTCTTCCGCATTGGTAATTGGACCTTTTAGCACTTCGCTAGAGACTGATCGCTCACCGGGAAGGTTTCTGACTACTTTCACTTCCTCCAAATTCTGACCAAATGAAGTATAGGCTAGAATTCTAGGTGCACTTATTTCATTAGCAGCACTTCGATTTTTGTGTCTGAGTACCCAATCCAATCCATTTCCCGCTGATGGATCGCGTACCGTGGTGATACCATGTGCCATCCATAACTTGAATACATATTCTGCAGGTGTACCTTGGCTAGTTCCTCCTATGTGGCCATGCATGTCCACAAAACCCGGCAGTACATACATGCCTTCAGCATCTATTTCCGTACCATTTCCTTCAAGTTTGGGTCTTCTCTCGGGATTTATTTCTACACCCGGGTAACCAACCACCTGAACTTTCGTAATCTTATTTTTTTCAATGACAATGTCGACAGGTCCGATAGGTGGCGCTCCATTGCCGTTTATAAGCGTAGCTCCTCGAATAATTGTCATGTCATAGGGGCCTTCTCCGACAGTTCTGGAAGGTGCCGGGGTGATCTGCGATATTGAAATATGAAAGATCAAAGAAGTGAAAACAACGGTTAGGAATTTTTTCATGTTTTGTGATGTATTAACTTTTAGCTCAGATTTAAAAATAATCAATTCGACAGTATGGCCGCAGCAGAATCCAATATGATGCCTCTAGGTACAGTAGCCCCTGATTTTGATCTTCCGGATGTAACATCAGGTAAGAATAAAACACTGGAGGATGTACGCTCAGAATATGGAGTTGTTGTTATGTTTATCTGTGCTCATTGTCCATATGTAAAAAATATTGAAGAAGAAATTGCAGTCATTGCTCGCCAGTATTCAGATCAAAAAATTGGCTTTGTTGCTATCAGTTCCAATGATGCAACGGCTCATCCAAATGACGCTCCTGAAGGCTTGAAAGCACAAGCTGAGGAGTTTGAATTCTGTTTTCCGTATTTATATGACGAAACTCAAGAGGTAGCAAAAGCCTATCAGGCTGCATGCACGCCTGAATTCTACCTGTTTGATGAAGAAATGAAATGTATCTACCGAGGTAGATTTGATGCAAGTACACCAGGGAATCCCGAGCCTGTTACCGGAGATGACCTGATCAATGCACTGGAAGCTCATCTCGAAGATGAGCCACAAGCAAAGGATCAGAAACCAAGCATTGGTTGTAGCATCAAATGGAAGGCTTAATACTTCTTTAAGAGTTCAGACTGCTCCTCTATTGCACTCCTAAATTCATCTTTCAATCGATCAACAAGCTTACCCACGCTAGGTGAATCATCAATTTTAGTGACACCTTGTCCAGCTGACCAAATGGTTTTCCAGGCTTTTGCCTCGTCATTTGCGGATAGCTCTTCACCAAAATCAACTTTAGCTGATTGCTTCCACATGTCTTCTGTTATTCCCATGGCTTCCAGACTAGGTCTGAGGAAATTGGCATGAACACCGGAAACAGCAGCTGTATACACAATATCAGATGCTCCAGCATCCATGATCATTTTGCGATATTCTACTGGTGCTTCGCTTTCTGTGGTATTAATAAACCGAGTGCCCATGTAGGCAAGGTCTGCACCCATTTGCATAGCAGATGCTACATCTCTTCCGGTAGAGATACATCCTGATAATAGAATCGTTTTGTTAAAAAACTTTCGAATTTCACCAACGAAAGGCATAGGATTTAGAGTTCCTGCATGTCCGCCAGCACCAGCACAAACGAGTATTAATCCGTCTACTCCAGCCTGCGCAGCTTTCTCCGCATGCCTTTTCATAATTACATCGTGAAATACAAGTCCACCATAACTATGCACAGCATCCACCAGTTGCGTTACTGCCCCGAGTGAGGTGATGATTAAAGGAACCTGATGTTTTACAACAATCTCTAAGTCTGCTTCCAGACGTGGATTGGTTTTATGAACGATGAGATTCACGCCAAAAGGTGCAGCTTTTTTTCCGGTTTCTTTTTCCCATCGTGATAATTCCTCTTTTATTTCTAATACCCATTCCTCAAAACCTTCAGTGGATCGATTATTAAGCGCAGGGAAGGTGCCAACAATTCCATTTTTACAACACTCGATGACCATTTTTGGCCCAGAGATGAGAAACATGGGTGCAGCTACAACGGGCAGAGATAGGTCAGAAATAAATGGTGCTTTCATATTGATTGAGAATTCAAGTTTTAGTTAAAATAGAAATATCAAATTAATTCCCGTACAAACTTCTTTTGTTGTCTTTAGGAAATTCTTATCAGTCATCACATTCGCCAAGCTCATCATATAGTTTTCTCAAGTCATTGATAAATGATTTGACAGAATTGGGCTCTTTACCAAATTCATATGTCACTTTCTTTGAACCATTAGGAGTCGTTATTTCAATCCATTCGGCACCTCCGTCGGCGCAATCGGGACATCCGATTGTTTCTTCCAGTAAGTAAAAATCAGGCAGGTTGATTTTTGATGAGATTGATTCGAAAAGTTCAATAGATTTCTCGCAACTCCTTTCTTCGAGCTCTGGATTCACTCTGGGGATAACTGTTTTTATTGCTTGTCCATCAGATAATTCGAGGGTTTGAGTGCAATAACCTGCACACATCCCGAAGCTTGTTCCAAAAGTAATTTTTTGTATATCTGAACTTTGCACTTCTTCCTGACAGTTAGAAACTAAGATAGAAATTAACACAAACGTTAGCGAAATCAGTTTCATACCTTTAATTAATGATTTAGGCAATTTACATCAAATCAATTGTTGGAAGACGGTTAGCATCATTTTATGGTGAGGCTCTGATTATGTAAATTGCGCATCCATTTTATGCCATGAGTATACACGGAAATATTAAAATAGTAACCACCCACCAGCTTCAGGAAATGAAAGCTAAAGGTGAGAAAATATCCATGCTGACAGCCTATGATTATTCTATGGCTAAGATCATTGATCAGGCTGGAGTAGATGTCATACTGGTAGGTGATAGCGCTTCCAATGTTATGGCGGGAAATGAAACCACCCTTCCGATCACACTGGATCACATGATCTGGCACGCCACATCGGTGGTTAAAGCAGTAAATCGAGCATTAGTCGTCGTTGACGTGCCTTTCGGAAGCTATCAGGGAAGCTCCTCTGAAGCACTACGCTCCTGCATTCGAATCATGAAAGAATCGGGTGGTCATGCTGTGAAAATGGAAGGTGGAGTTGAAATAAAGGAAAGTGTATCCCGGGTATTATCAGCCGGAATTCCGGTCATGGGTCACTTAGGACTAACTCCTCAGTCTATTTATAAATTTGGAACATATACCGTGCGAGCCAAAGAGGAGGCCGAAGCTCAAAAACTCATAGATGATGCTAAGCTTCTGGAAGAACTTGGATGCTTTGCCATTGTATTGGAGAAAATACCTTCCAAGTTGGCAAAAAAAGTTTCCGAGGCGATTTCTATCCCAACAATCGGTATCGGAGCAGGGCCGGACACAGACGGTCAGGTATTGGTAGTACATGACATGTTAGGCATCACACAAGACTTTAAACCACGTTTTCTACGCCAATATGCAGATCTGAATACGATCATGAAAGGCGCATTTGAGAATTACGTGTCCGACATTAAATCCCAAAAATTCCCCAACGAAAAAGAGAGTTACTAACCTTTAAAAAAGAAGAATTTCAATGGCAAAGATCATATACACGCACACAGACGAAGCGCCAGCTTTGGCTACAAAATCACTACTTCCAATCATCAAGGCCTTTGCGGGGAAAGCAGATGTAAATGTGGAAACAAGAGACATTTCATTAGCAGGTCGTATTATTGCTGTTTTCTCTGAGTTACTTTCCGAAGATCAGCGAATGGATGATGCATTGGCTGAGTTGGGAGAAATTGCCAAAACTCCTGAAGCTAACATCATTAAACTACCCAATATCAGTGCATCAACTCCACAGTTGATGGCAGCAATTAAGGAACTACAGTCGCAAGGATATGCTTTGCCAGACTATCCAGAAGAGCCAAAAGATGAAAAGGAAAAAGACATTAAGGCTCGTTATGATAAAGTGAAAGGTAGCGCTGTTAATCCTGTGCTCCGGGAAGGTAACTCGGATAGAAGGGCACCTAAAGCAGTAAAAAACTTTGCCAGAAAATTTCCACACAGCATGGGTAAGTGGAACTCAGATTCCAAAACTCATGTGGCTAGTATGAGTGACGGGGATTTTTACGGAAGTGAGAGGTCTACTACCGTGGCAAATGAAACACAGGTTAAAATCAATTTTGTAGGAGACGATGGTCAGTCTAAAACACTAAAGGATAGTTTCCCTATTCTTTCCGGTGAGGTAATCGACGCTTCAGTAATGAACATGGCAAAGCTTAAGTCTTTCATTGCTGCAGAAATCGCCGACGCAAAGGAGAAAAATATTTTGTTTTCTCTTCATATGAAGGCGACCATGATGAAGGTTTCAGATCCCATCATCTTTGGCGCTGCTGTAGAAGTCTATTATAAAGATGTTTTTGAAAAATACGCGGCATTATTTGAAGAATTGGGAGTAGATACTGCCAGTGGCATTGGAGATGTATATAATAAGATCCAATCACTGGATGAGTCTAAGCAAAAAGAGATCAAGGAAGAAATAGAGAGAGTCTATGAGACAAGACCTTCCTTAGCGATGGTAAATTCTGACAAAGGAATTACTAACCTTCATGTACCAAGTGATGTAATCATCGATGCATCGATGCCAGCAATGATTCGTACATCTGGTCAGATGTGGAACAAAGACAATCAAACGCAAGACGCAAAAGCCGTAATTCCAGACCGTTCGTATTCAGGTGTTTATCAGGCGGTGATTGAAGACTGCAAGAAAAATGGTGCATACGACCCCACTACAATGGGCAGTGTGCCAAATGTAGGTCTGATGGCTCAGAAAGCTGAAGAATACGGTTCCCACGACAAGACATTTCAGTTTGACTCGGCGGGAAAGGTGCAAGTGGAAGATGCAGTAGGCAATGTGCTATTGGAACAATCGGTTGAGGTTGGCGACATTTTCAGAATGTGTCAGGTGAAAGACGCGCCTATACAGGACTGGGTGAAACTTGCCGTGAATCGAGCAAAGGCAACAGGAGTTCCGGCTATATTTTGGTTAGATAAGAATCGAGCTCATGATTCCGAATTAATCAAAAAGGTTGAAACCTACCTGAAAGATTATGATACCGCAGGATTGGACATTCGCATCATGTCTCCGGTAGAGGCGACCCAGTTTTCAGTAGACAGGATTAGAAAAGGAGAAGATACCATCTCTGTGACAGGAAATGTATTAAGAGACTATCTGACTGACCTATTTCCAATTCTGGAAGTAGGAACAAGTGCCAAGATGCTTTCCATAGTCCCATTGATGAATGGAGGAGGATTGTTCGAAACAGGTGCAGGAGGGTCTGCTCCCAAACACGTTCAGCAGTTTGTACAGGAAGGCCACCTGAGATGGGATTCGCTAGGTGAATTTCTAGCTTTAGCCGTTTCGCTTGAGCACCTCGGAGAAAAGTATGGAAACGAGCGTGCCAGGGTACTTGGAGAAGCATTGGATAATGCTACCTCCAAACTACTGGAGGAAAACAAATCACCTTCACGAAAAGTAAATGAAATCGACAACAGAGGAAGTCACTTCTATCTAGCTATGTATTGGGCAGAGATGCTTGCAAGTCAGGATGAAGATGCAGAATTGAAGTCTACTTTTGAATCTGTCGTTCGTGAATTAGCTGCTAATGAAGCTAAGATTAATGAGGAGTTGATAGCAGCACAAGGAGCACCGGTAAATATTGGCGGCTATTATCAGCCAAATGAAAAAATGACCGTTGCAGCCATGCGGGCAAGTGCTACGCTCAATCAAATAATTGATTCGATTTAAAAAGAGATAATAATTGATTTAAACATCCTCTGGAGATAGGGGATGTTTTTTTATGTCTTGACGCAAATGCGGTAGGCGTATGAACAATATTGGTTAACTTAATTTAGCAATACCGCTAAGAAAGATTGAAAGTAAGTAGAAGAAATAATTTTGAGTTTAATGTTTTGGCTGTAGCCTGTGCTATTGGGTTGATTCGATCCGCAATCGAAGTAGTTGGAGATCTGATGGCGGTTGAATTACTTCCAAACTTTTATTTAGATCTTACTTTCGTTGTTGTTTTTGCATCAACACTCATTGCATTAAAAAGGGAAGCTTCTCCAAAAGCAATTTTGTTCATTTTTTATTTCCCTTTTATCGCACTCATTACACTTATGTTTATTGATGGCAGAGGATTGGCATATTCGATCGAAAACAATGTTTTTGCCAGCTTAATTATCATCACTTTCACCACACGTGGAAATATGCCTCTGATGTTGAATGGTAGTTTGATTATAGCAATTGTGACAAGTCTCATTGTGATAGAATATCAACATCATCTATTTGAAAACTTTGTCGCTTTAAACACGAGTAGTTTCAACTTTCTATTTTCATCTGTCGGTGTGATAGCTTTTACCCTTTATGCAAAATCAGAGTTTGAGAAAAGCAAGAAGAAGATTGCTGCTGCCAATAACCTACTCGACGAAAACAACAAATCACTTAGCGCAAAAAATGAAGAACTTTTGGCGAAAAAAGAAGCTTTAGAAAAACTTACACTTAGTCTTGATAAGAGAATTAAGAGCGATAGCGAAAAGCTGCAAACTCAGAAGCAGCAGGTTGAAAAGTATCTTTCAATAACCTTGACAGAGCTTTTTGACGCTTACCAAGAGACGATTGATACCGTTGAAAGATTTAATGGCGAAAAGGATAACATAGCCTCCATGGTAGTGAAGTCAGGCGAAAATCTAAAAGAAGAAATGGAGGCGCTGAGAAACAAAATTGAAGAGAGCATCAAATGAAGTGGATTAAAAATTTCTTTAATGGAAAAGGGCTCGAGGAACAGCTATTTTTAGCAGCACTGCTAATAGCTGTGCCATACTTTGTATCGAGTATCATTTTTGATCTAATTGCTTTAGATAATTTCGTTTTGCTTACGATAGACATCACTTTTTTGGTGATATGTCTGGTGATGATTTTTTTGAGCAGATCAGATCAATTGAGAGCCTTACTAGTCAATATTTTTTGCCTTTTGATTATTGCAGGATTTACGTTTTTCTGGATATCCGCAGGTGGGATCAACGGTGGAGGTCAGTACGTATTTCCAGTTGTCTCTGTTCTAGTCATTTTAATCTCTAAGGGGCGTAGTAGCATTATTTTCGCAATCATTTTACTAGCTGTAGCGATACTTATTTCAGGCGATTGGATCGCGGTGGAAGGAAGTGCCGAGTACACCGGCTTGCTCTTCGATTTCATTTTAAATCTATTCATGTTGGCAGTGCTATTAATCGTTTTCAAAAAGTCACTTGACAATGAAAGAAGTAAACTAGAAAGTCAGAATAGTGCGATTCGAAATTCCAACGCTGAACTGAACATTAAGACCACCGAACTGGAACTCTATAACAGGGATGTTGAATTGATAAGTAAGAACCTGGAAAAAGTAGCCGAGCGAAATTTTGTCAATATGGAAAGGCAAAATCAAAAAATACTAGAGTATTCATTTATCAACGCCCATTTGGTAAGAGCGCCATTAGTGAATATTATCGGTCTGGCTGAACTCGATGAGCGTAAAAATGATCAGTATGAATCTCTGGAAAACAGGGCAAAAAAGTTTGACCAGATACTTCATAAGATAAGCAGTGTGCTTCACCACAAAGACTAATTTTTCTTCTTGCTCAGTGAAAAGCTTGTCCTGCTATTCACAAACCTTCCGGTTTGATCAAAAATGTAGATAGTCTTCAAAGTAGTATTTCCCAAATTGAGTGACGTATTCATATAGTTGCCAAAAACCACATCATTGGCTTGACTAAAATCATCTGATGGGTAGTTCAAAAGGCGAGAGTCGTTTGACATAAAACTCATAAAATCTGATTGATAGGCCTGATTAAGGTCAACTTCTAGCGGTAGTTGTAGTTGAAAAGAGCTAGAAATTGATTCAGAAGTTTTTAAATCAGGAAACAATTCTATGGGCTGATTCTTTGTGAGAAAGGATGCTTTTTTAGCGCTTTCTTGCCCATAACAAATGATGACGCAAAGGAGGGCGAATGTTGATAAAAGCTGTTTCATTTTATTCACAGGTTTAATTTAAAAACGGTCAATCTGTCATCTTGTTAGAAAATAAAGGAAGCCAGCTTTCGCTAGCCTCCATTTTGGGTTAACTATATCATCCTACTTCCATCAGTTCCTCCTGTTCAGCCACCATAAATGGCTGGTGATACCAACGTTTGCCGGTTGCCTGGTACATCGCGTTTGCTACTGCTGCTGCAATTGGCGGCAATGAGGGCTCACCCAAACCGGTTGGGTCAATTCCATTCTCAACGAAAAATACCTCGATCTCTGGAGGAGCTTCAGTGTGTCTGATCAATCGATATTGATCAAAATTATTTTGGACGGGCGAGCCTTTATCAAAGTTCACCTGACTGTACATCGTATGACCAATACCGTCGATAATACCACCTTCAATTTGGTTGATGGCGCCCTCTCTGTTCACTACAATTCCACAATCCACCGCGCACCAAACTTTTTGAAGTTTTAGGTCATTACCATCTTTGATTACGTCCACTACTTGTGCTACATAAGAATTGTGACAGAAATAGGCTGACACACCTCTAAAGACGCCGGCAGGCTTATTGTCCCACCTAGCCTTTTCACGCACAAGTTTTAGCACTCCGGCATAGCGTGCAGGATCATAATCGTTTCGGTCACCAACTGGATCATTTATTGCACGATCAAAAAGCTCTAGCCTGAAATCAATTGGATCCTTACCTGCAGCTTCTGCCACCTCATCCAGGAATGCTTGTTCGGCACCTGCAACAAAGTTAGATCGTGGTGCTCGCCATGCTCCTGTTGAAATGTTTGTGTCAATGTTAATGTTTTCAATCTTGTAATTGTCCACAGTGCCTGCCGGGAATCGATCCTGAAATAGCGGGCTTCCCGGAATGCCGGCACCTTTCGCCTGAAAAGCAATCAGCTTCCCTTCGCTATCAAGAGCTGCTTTATAGTTTATTCGATACGCCGGCCGGTAAGTACCCTGCGTTAGATCATCCTCTCGTTTGTAAATCAGTTTTACTGGTCCGCCTATCTTTTTGGAAATAGCGGCCGCTTCAACTCCAAAGTGGCCATACAGCCTTCGTCCAAACCCACCACCCATTCGAGTCATATCAATGGAGATGTTCTCTTCTGGCATTCCTAGTAAGGAAGAAACGGATTTCCTCAAGTATTCTGGAGTCTGAATTGGTCCTACTAGAATGGCTTGATCAGCAGTGACATTGGCAAAGAAATTCATAGGTTCCAATGTATTGTGAGCCAGGAATGGTGCGCTGAAGGTTCGGTCAACGACCTGAGCGGCGCTTTGTGAAGCTTTAGTAGGATTGCCATCTTCTCTGGCTACTTCTCCTTTTTGCGACATGGCATTTACCAATTTTTTCGCATGGTCTTCGCTGCTCTCTGCAGGTGTGTCCTGCTCCCAATCAATTTTCAACTTGCTCTTCGCCTTCATCACTTGCCAAGTACTCTCACCAGTAATAACTACCAGCTCTTTGAATGCATTGACATCTGACCATTGTGGCTCACCCACCGTGGTATCCACCGTGAAAACATCCTTGATTCCGGGCATTGCTTTAGCTTCTTCAGCGTCCAGAGATTTCAGCTTCATGCCAAATGCTGGAGGATGCTCAATCATCGCGATTGTGGCACCTTCCTCCATGTAGTCCAATCCGAATAAAGGTTGTCCTGTAACAATTTTTGGGGCATCTACATTTTTGATGTCTTGGCCAATAAGTTTGAAGTCTTTCGGATCCTTTAACTTAATTTCTTCAGGAACAGGGATTGATACTGCTTCTATAGCTATTTCTCCATAGCCGATCGTGTCCCCGGTTTTTTCATTCTTAATGATGCCTTTATCTGTTGAAAGATCAGCCAATGACACTTGCCATTTCTTAGCAGCAGCCTCCATTAACAGTCTCCGTGCAGCTGCTCCAGCCATTCTTAGGCTTTGCCAGCCCTGACGAATGGATTGACTTCCTCCGGCAAGCTGTCTCTTAAAATTATTGGTGTCAAGGCCTGCTTGCTCTACTTTCACCATGTCCCAGTCTACGTCTAACTCCTCTGCAATAATTAACGGCATAGAAGTTTTTACATTTTGACCAATCTCAGGGTTTGGTGACATAATGGTCACCTCTCCATTGTCGGCAATGGTGATGTATGCATTGACATTAAACCACTCCTCGGGTACACTGATAGTCTCGCCTGGAGAAGCACAGCCAGCTAGCCAATTGAACCCGATCATGATTCCGGCACTCCCGGCAGCAGATACTTTCAAAAAAGATCTTCGGTTGATTTCTGTTTTTACAATTGTCATGATTCGGTGGGTTAAGCGTTTTTAGCAGCCGTTTGAATGGCCTTGTTAATTCTGGTGTATGTACCACAGCGACAAATGTTACCATTCATTGCGGTCGCGATCTCCTCACTGGAAGGATTTGGATTCTTGTCTAAAAATGCTGCAGCGTTCATGATTTGTCCCGCCTGACAATAGCCACACTGCGGAACATCATGTTCGATCCAGGCTTTTTGAACCGGATGATCCCCTTCTTCAGAGAGTCCTTCAATAGTAGTTACTTCTTGTTCGCCCACTGCTGAAATTGGTAGAGAGCATGACCGAATGGAATTGCCGTTCAAATGGATGGTGCATGCGCCACATTGTGCTATTCCACATCCATATTTCGTTCCAACAAGTTTTAAATGATCCCTGAGTACCCAGAGAATGGGGGTGTCAGAATCAACATCAACCTGATGTTGTTTTCCGTTCACCTTAATAGTAAATGCCGCCATAAGATTTTTTTGATTGAGTTAGTTCTTTCAAATTACTAAAATCGAAAGACAATCGTTATGAATTTCTGATCAAAAAAGCAGGATTTTATGCAAGTGGTAATCGCTAACCTGAGTTTATTCCTAAATTCATGGTCAATTAGCAGCAATGAGCAAGCAACCCATATATCTGGATTATAACGCCACTACTCCTGTGGATGAACAGGTGCTAGAGGAGATGCTACCTTATTTCACCTCGAAGTTTGGTAATGCCTCAAGTGTCCAGCATACCTTTGGGTGGGATGCTGAAGAGGCGATAGATATTTCAAGAGAGAAAGTTGCCAAAAGCATTGGAGCAAAACCTTCCGAAATCATCTTTACCTCGGGAGCGACAGAAGCAATCAACCTTGCATTATTTGGTAGCTACAATGAAGGTGAAAAGAATCACATCATAACCAGCAAAACGGAGCACAAAGCTGTACTAGATACCTGCGAGGAGTTAGAGAAACGTGGAGCGAAAATTACTTACCTGAAAGTCGATAGAAATGGAATCATTGATTTGAATGAATTAAAAGCGTCTATTTCCGATCAGACACTTTTGGTAAGTATCATGTCAGCGAATAATGAGACCGGTGTATTACAACCGATGGATGAAATAGGTGAAATATGCAAAGAAAGGAACATCTTGCTTTTTTCTGATGCTACCCAAGCTCTTGGAAAAACCCCATTGAATTTAGAAGAAGCGAATATCGATATGGCTGCCTTTTCCGCTCATAAAATGTATGGGCCAAAGGGAGTTGGAGCATTGTATATTGGAAAACAATCCAACCTTCAGCCGCAAGCATTTGGTGGAGGTCATGAAAAAGGATTGCGTTCAGGAACACAAAATGTTCCTGGCATAGTAGGTTTTGGTAAAGCTTGTGAGGTGGCTAATAATTTAATTGAGAATGAAATTGAACGACTGAGTCAATTAAGGGATTGGCTGGAAAAAGAGTTGCTCCAATTGGGTAGTACAACTATCAATGGAGAAAAAGCGAATAGACTTTCACATGTTGCCAATGTTTCGTTTGAAAATGTGGAAGGTAACAAGCTGATGCGTGCACTCAAAGGACTGGCAGTGTCGCAAGGTTCAGCGTGTAATTCTTCCGTCATCGAACCTTCACATGTATTGAAAGCCATGGGTTTAAATGATCGATTAGCGTATGCTTCATTACGAATATCACTTGGCAGGCAGACCACAGAAGAAGAAGTACGAAAGGCGGTGCAGATCATTCGAGGTTCGGTAGAACAATTGAGAATGCAGTTACAATGAGAGAGATTAATGCAATCATAACATCCTATGAAGAAGCCAAAGTAAATGGCCTGTCGTGTGTTCTCGCTACTGTGGTTCATGTGGAAGGGTCTTCCTATCGAAGAGCCGGAGCGCGTATGCTAGTAGATGAAAACGGACTAATGACTGGAGCAATAAGCGGAGGATGTTTGGAAGGAGATGCCTTGCGGAAAGCACTTCACGCGTTGCATAAGAGCGAAAACAAGCTGGTAACTTATGATACAAGTGATGAAAATGACGCGATTATTGGGGCTCAACTTGGGTGTAATGGGGTGATTCAGGTGCTATTTGAACCGATCAATTTTAAAGCTGATAACAATCCTGTTGAGCTGCTAAAGCATGCAATCGGCATGAACGAATCCATGATCATTGGAACATACTTTCACTTAGATAAAACGCAAGATCAGATTGGGACCATATTTCTCGTAGATCAAAATCTGCATATAAGCGGACAAGTGTTCCCATCCGAACTACACAGCCAGATAATAGCTGATTGCCAAACAGCTCTTGCCGATAACACTTCGCTATTTCGAGAGTACCGTATCGACGCTGATCAGCAGTATCTTTTTTTGGAGGTATTTACTCAGCCGCCAACTTTGGTCTTGGTGGGAGCAGGAAACGATGCACAGGTATTAGCGCAAATGGCAGAACTGCTTGGCTGGAACATTGTAGTAACTGATGGACGTCCAACGCATGCAAGTAGTAACAGATTTGCTAGCTCTTGCCAGGTCGTAGTTGCTAAACCAGAACAGATTCTTGAAGAAGTAGAAATAACCGATCGAACTGCGTTTGTGCTCATGACACATAATTATAAGTATGACCTTTCGGTGCTCAAAGTCCTGCTGACGAAATCCGACATTTCATACATTGGTATTCTTGGTCCAGAAAAAAAATATCAGCGAATGTTAGATGACTTGAAGATTGAAGGCATTGAGCTAACTCAACGACAGCTAGATATCATTCATGCACCAGTCGGATTGGAAATCGGTGCAGAGACACCAGCTGAAATAGGGCTATCCATTTTATCCGAAATTCAGTCTGTACTTACGGAAACTCCGGGAGGCAAGCTAAAGAAAAAGGAAGGCCCGATACACCGGAAGAAAAACAATGAATTCAAACAGATCATCATTGGGTGAATCGTCGAAAATAGGAATCATAATTTTAGCAGCTGGAGCCTCTAAAAGATTGGGGCAACCAAAACAGCTGGTTTCCTTTCAGGGAAAAAAGCTTTTGCAACACACCATAGACTGTACTGTCAATTTGGACTTTAGTTCCAAAGTTTTGGTTTTGGGCGCAAAAGCTGACCAAGTACTGCAGCAGGTCGAATTACACGATTTTAATACGTGTTTGAATAAGCAGTGGGAGGAAGGCATGGGGAGCAGCTTGAGAATTGCGGTTGAGAAATCCATCGAATTGAATCCAGATCTGGAAGCGATTATAGTTCAGGTTTCAGATCAACCATTTGTAAGTAAGGAACTTTTAGGCGAGCTGCTTGAATTGTATATATCAGAGTCCAGCATTGTTGCATGCGAATATGAGGAAGTGAAAGGTGTACCGACACTATTTGGTAGCAAGTATTTTGATGAACTTTTGCAGCTTGACGGAGATCAAGGAGCAAAGAAAATCATCCAAAAACATCAATCGGTTTTAAAGATAGTGCGGTTCGATCAGGGTAATTTTGATATAGATACGCCTGAGGATTTAGAACGATTAAAGAGTTTCGAATAATGGCCATTACCATTAAATATTTTGGAGCAATAGCAGAAGCAGCAGGTGTTTCGGAGGAGAAAGTGACAATAGAAGAAGTAGGTAGCAGCGTTGAACAGCTAAGGTCCTTTTGCTTGAATAAGTATGAAGCAGTTGGTGATCTTTCGTTCCAATTGGCAGTAAATCAATCTTTAATTGCCTCAGGAACTCTGAACGATGGCGATGAAGTGGCCTTTTTACCTCCATTTGCAGGTGGCTGATTTTTCACGATATAACCGTCAAATCAAACTTACTGAAGTAGGACAGGAAGGGCAAGCCAAACTTCAGAATGCAAAAGTTCTCATTGTGGGAGCCGGAGGTTTAGGATGTCCTGCCGCTTTGTATCTGGCTGCAGCTGGTGTTGGCACCATTGGACTCATCGATCACGATCTAGTGGATGAAACCAACCTTCATAGGCAAATACTATTTACAGAAAAGGATATTGGAAGACCAAAAGCGGAAGCAGCTAAAGAGGCGTTGGAACAACGAAATTCAGACATAGCCATTCGATCGTATGCTCATCCATTGAACCTGGAAAATGTACTTGAGCTGTTTGCTGACTATGACCTCATTTTGGATGGCACGGACAATTTCCAAACCAAATACCTGATCAATGACGGTTGTATAAAAGCAGGTAAACCATTCATTGGTGCATCCATTTATAGGTATCAGGGTCAGCTGTCGGTATTTAACTATCAAAATGGACCTACCTACCGATGCTTGTACCCAACACATCATTATAAGGATAATAGTAATTGCGAAGAGACAGGCGTGTTGGGTGTGCTGCCTGGCATTATGGGAACGATGCAAGCTGCAGAAGCTGTAAAAATCATTTTGCAAATTGGGACATCATTGAGTGGTAAGCTGAAAGTGATTGATACTCTTACCATGCAAGGCCAACTGATCTCTTTTGGTAAAAATGAAAAAGGTGTTGAGCGCGTCAAAAGTGAACCATTAGCACTAGAAATTGCCAAGTGCTCAATCAAAGAAATAGATCGCATGTATCTGGATGTAAGAGAGCCTTTTGAGCAACCTAAACCAGACAACCAAGAACTTTTAGAAATTCCATTAAATCAACTTATCGATCGCCACAAAGAAATCCCGCGTGATAAAAAAGTCTATGTCTATTGCCAGTCTGGAATTCGAAGCAAAAAAGCGATTGCACTTCTTGAGAAAGAATATGGATTTGATAACTTGGTAGACGCAGGCGGAATTGAAGCACTAATATCATGAGCGAAAAGAAACCAAAGAAAGTATTTATGGAGGGCCCAATTTCTCCGGATAAGATTGCCAAATCGATAGCCAATCACCAATCCAAAACCAACATTGGTGCACATAGCATCTTTTTAGGCCAGGTTCGTGCGGATGAGATCGATGGTAAGATTGTTCAAGCAATTGATTATACGGCTTATGAAGAAATGGCCGAGAAGGTTTTTTATGAAATCAGAGAATCAGCTTTTGAACAATATGATATGACGTGTTGCCACATTTATCACAGTTTGGGAAAAGTAAAAGCTGGCGAACTTTGCTTATTCGTTTTCACCTCTTCAGCACATCGCAAAGTTGCTATTGAGGCGTGTAACTATTTAGTTGAAGAAATCAAGGAGAAAGTGCCTGTCTTTGGAAAGGAATTGTTTGAAGATGAGACTCATCAATGGAAAGTGAATCAGTGATCAGTTTTTGGTAATCAGTAATCAGTTTTGAAAAATGGCATATGTGCAAAGTTTCAGGAATTTGGAAATCTACAAGCTTTCAAGAGTTCTTTCCACCAAAATCTTTGAAGTAACTAAAGGATTCCCTAAAGAAGAAATTTATTCTCTTACGGATCAAGTGAGAAGGTCTTCAAGATCAGTCGGTGCACAAATCGCTGAAGCATGGGGTAAAAGAAGGTATGAGAAACACTTTATTAGCAAGTTGACCAATGCAGATGGTGAACAGCAAGAAATAGAGCATTGGATTGAAACGGCAAGAGATTGTGGCTACCTTACAAATGAAGTTTCTGGCGAACTCATAGATCAATATTCTCAAGTAGGAAGAATGATCGGTTCAATGATAAATAAATCATCAAGTTTCTGCGGCAAGATTAACTGATCACAGTTTACTTGAAATACCGAATACTGGACATGGTAGACATTACGCACAAATCAAACACACTTAGAGAAGCAACGGCACAAGCCATTGTGCGAGTTGGTAGTATAGAAACCATTGACCTGATCAATGCTGGTAAAGTTCCGAAAGGAGATGTGTTTGAAATGTCCAGAGCAGCAGGTTTGCTGGGTGTGAAAAAAACTCCGGATCTTTTACCGGATTGTCATCCACTGCCAATTGAATACACGGGCGTAGAATATCAAATAGATGGATTAGACATCACGATTTTGATGACCGTAAAAACCATCTATAAGACCGGGGTTGAAGTGGAGGCCATGCATGGAGCTAGCATAGTCGCATTGAATATGTATGATATGCTGAAGCCGGTAGACAAACAAATAGAAATCAGTACAATCAAACTTTTGAAGAAAACGGGAGGTAAGTCCTCCTATCAAAAATCTACGGAGGGACTTTCTTGCAAAGTGGTGGTTTGCTCAGATACGGTTTCAAAAGGAGAGAAAGAAGACAAGGGAGGCAAACTGATTGTTTCGAAGATGGAAGAATTTGGACTGCAAACTTCTTATGAAGTTATTGCTGATGAAGCGCAAGACATTAAGAAAGAAGTAGAAAATCTCACAGCAGACTTACTGATTTTTACAGGAGGCACAGGAGCAAGCCCTAGAGATATCACCCCTGACACCTTACGACCGCTGCTCGATACCACATTGAATGGTGTCGAAGAAGAAATGAGACGCTATGGTCAGGAGCGCATGCCTTATGCAATGCTTTCTCGATCCGTTGCTGGAATTAAAAATGGTAAAGTGATACTTGCGGTGCCAGGCTCAACAGGTGGAGTTACTGATTGCTTAAACGCAGTATTCCCTCATCTTTTCCATGTGTTTCACGTCTTAAAAGGAGGAGGACACTGATGGAATCAAAGATTATAGACAAGTTCGGCAGGCCGCACTCTTACCTGAGAATTTCACTCACCGATCGCTGCAATCTTCGCTGCTTCTATTGCATGCCGGAAGAAGGGATAGAGTTGATGGAAAAGCCCAGCATCATGACGCTGGAGGAGATCATTGAAATTTCTAAGATATTTGTTGACCTTGGTGTTGACACCATACGTCTGACCGGAGGCGAGCCTTTGGTACGCAAAAACTTCGAATTTCTGGCCAGAGAGTTGACCAAGCTAGGTGTAACACTCAAGCTAACAACCAATGGAATCTTGCTGGACAAGTACTTTGACCTTTTTAAGGAAATAGGTCTAAAGAAAATCAACATCAGCTTGGACACGTTAGATAAAGCCAAGAATGCCTTTATCACTAAGCGAGACTATTACGATCGCATTATGGCAAATATCCGGGAAGGTATTGCCAGAGGATTCCAGCTTAAGCTAAATGTGGTACTTATCAAGGATGTCAATGATCAAGAAATTAACGACTTTATTGCATTAACAAAAGATCAGAATATTGATGTGAAATTCATCGAATTTATGCCCTTCAAGGGCAATAAGTGGGATTGGAGCAAAGGTGTAAGCGAAGAAGAAATATTGGCGGAAGCAGCGAGCAAATTCGGAGAAATTAAAACGCTTAAAAACCCCAAACATAGTACTTCGAACAACTTTCAAGTAGCCGGACATCAAGGAAGTTTTGGAATCATCAGCACCATCACAAATCCATTCTGTTCAGATTGCAATCGCCTGCGATTGACAGCCGATGGAAAAATGAAAAACTGCTTGTTTGCCAATTCTGAAACAGATATTCTCGGCCCACATAGAAAAGGCGAAGCTATTGATCAATTAATTTTAGATGCCATCAAGCAAAAAAAATATTCGCGCGATGGAATGGACTTGAAGATGGATGCAGACCAGTATGAAAATAACCGTTCAATGATTTCAATCGGAGGCTGATGGTATCAATCGAAGAAGCATTAGCATTAGTTGATCAACAAGAGTTGAACTTGATTCCGGACGAACTACCATTGGCGCAATCGTTGGGCTGTTACCTGTCCGAGAAGATCACTTCTCCTTTCGATTTACCCTCTTTTGATAATTCAGCAATGGATGGCTATGCTGTGTGCGGTTTTCACAACGAATTTGAAGTAGTTGGAGAAGTCGCTGCAGGAAGCACGGGAGAAAATCAATTGTCGGATGGAAAGGCGATGCGCATTTTCACAGGCGGAAAAGTGCCTGAGGAAACCACGGCAGTGATCATGCAGGAAAAGACGAAGGTGGAAGGTTCAAAGCTTATTTTGGAAGAGGAAGTTATTGTAAGTAAAAATGTTCGTAGAAAAGGCGCTGAAATAGCCGAAGGACAAGAAGTCTTTCAAGCCGGTCATCAAATTAATTCAGCCACTATTGGTGTTTTAAGTTCACTTGGGTTTGGAGCTGTTAAAGTATTTCAACAACCGACCATTCATGTGATTGCAACAGGCAACGAACTTGTAGAACCCGGAGAGGATAAGGAAAGTGGACAGATCTATGAATCCAACAGCCAAACCTTGGCCGCCGCACTCCAGGATCACGGCTTTTATTGTGGGAGTAGGCAAAAGATTTCAGATAATTTGGATGCAATCGCAGAAGGGATCTCAGATAATCTTGAACAGTGCGATGTGCTGTTGATCACAGGGGGGATTTCAGTTGGAGATTATGATTTTGTAAAAGAGGCTTTGGAAGAAAATGATGTCGAGGAGGTCTTTTACAAGGTCTTTCAAAAGCCGGGTAAGCCACTCTATTTTGGAAGAAGAGATGAGCAATTTGTCTTTGCACTTCCGGGTAATCCAGCATCTTCATTGACATGTTTCTACGTGTATGTACTTCCATTATTGCAAAAAATGTCAGGCGGAAGAGGTCAGGGACTCATGAAAGTTAACCTTCCGATAGCTCATGATCATGTGATAAAGTTTGATCGGCCGGTCTTTCTAAAGGCAAGCATAGAAAATAATGAAGTCACCATATTGGATGGTCAAGGGTCGTCTATGATTCACTCCATGGCGCGAAGTAATGCGCTAGCATTTGCAAAAGGTCCTGTGCAGTTAGAAAAAGGAAACCCTATTGAATGCCTATTAATCTGATGCTATGGAGATTGCAATACTCCTTCCGCTGATCTTTTTCTTTGTCGCCTTATTCTATTCATCTGTTGGTTTTGGCGGAGGTTCCAGCTACCTCGCCATCATGAGCATCTTCCTCACGGATTTTTACGAAATCCGATCAACAGCCCTTTTGTTAAACATTGCAGTGGTTTCGATTGGCACCATCATGTATGTGCGGAATAGAGTTTTTGATTGGAAACTTTTCTGGCCATTCTTATTGCCGAGCATACCACTGGCTTATCTCGGAGCTCAAATGCGATTAACTGAGCAAACGTTTTTTCTCATTTTGGGTGGATTGCTAATTCTCTCTTCTTTTTCTATGCTATCAAAGTTTTTAAAGAATAGTCAATTGGTACGAGAGTTTGGCTTGTGGAAGCGGCTAGGACTAGGAGGAATTGTTGGCTTTTTTGCAGGTCTTTCCGGAATAGGAGGTGGGATTTATCTTTCTCCTGTTCTCAATATGGTTAATTGGAAGGATTCCAGAAAAATAGCGTCACTTGCATCGGTATTCATTCTTGTCAATTCTCTTTCCGGCCTTCTGGGATTGTTGGCTGTAAATACCTTCACATTTGACAGTCAGCTGACTATTCGATTATTGATATCCGTGTTAATAGGAGGAATGATAGGTTCATGTTTGTCCAATCGAAAACTCAATACAAGACTCATAGGGCTATTAACAGCAGTATTGGTTCTATATGTCGGCTTGAGACTTTTACTATTTCATGGATATGGCCTGAAAATATAAATACATGCAACTAGAATCAATTTTTGCAGGGAAGCCCGTGAAGGCGGATTATAATGGGAGAGATATTTCTACTGCCATCTTCAAAAAGTTAATTAATGGCCCGGTTAAGGTCTCTTCATTTAATCTCGAAGGAGATAAACAAGCTGATCTAACTGTTCATGGAGGCGTGGATAAAGCAGTTTATGCGTATCCTTCAGAGCATTATGATTTTTGGAAAAAAGAGCGATCAGATCTTCAATTTCAACCAGGGCTTTTCGGCGAAAACCTATCAACCACAGGATTAGATGAAACCAATACTTGCATTGGAGATGTATACGAAATTGGATCAGTTGTGCTTCAAGTGACAAGTCCGCGCATGCCTTGTTACAAACTAGGAATTCGAATGAATGACTCGTTTTTTGTGAGAGACTTTATGAAAGCCGAGAAGAACGGATTCTACTTTAAGGTTTTACAAGAAGGAACAATAGAAGCCGGGAATGCGATTCGAAAAATAGATCAAGATGGACACAGACTGACGGTGGCAGAGGTTATTCAATTGTATACCACAAGGAAATCTGATAAAGAGCTGCTGCAAAAAGCCGTCGGTTCACCAAGTCTTCCTCAGGATTGGACAGACCATTTTGAAGTTATGCTACACAGGCTGTAATAATTCTCCTCGCTGAAGGGAATCTTAATCAGGTCATTTACGTTAAAATTCGCCCTGAGTGTACAAATGAATATCTTCAGGTTAAGATTGGAGTAAATAGAAGAGTCATGATTTATAATGGTAAAGAGGTAGAGTTCCCCGCAATTATGCAGGTGAGTTTTTTCAAACTCATCGATCAGTTGGAGGAATTAGCAGAAGGTAAGGATACCGGACGTGCGGCCTATGCAAAGGGTTTGTTAAAGGAAGTAGAGAAATATCCTGAGCTTAAAGAAGGGATTTCTGACGTGACCAAACTCAAAAAGTATCAAAAGTCTGTTGATAAGCTTAGCGAGGCACTTTTCCCGCCAGTACTGACTACCAATGAGATAAAGATCCTAACGCCACCATTCTATTTTCAGCCCATTTATACATCAAAACGATTCGATAATATCGTAGAAGCTTCCGGCGAGCCTTTTGAATTCACAATGAAGGATGTAGACGAAGATCTGTTCTACAAGTACTGTTGCTATTTCATCATGGGTAGCTATTTTGGATACCCGATAGGCGGTTCTACACCACAATTCTTCGAAATAGAAAATAGGGCGCAAGGATTCAAGCGCACCTATAAAATGCTGATCAACGCAGAGCTTTCGGAGTTCATTCCGACAGAAAAAGCCATACAGATTACGGAAAAAGACTACCATGAGCTAGTGGACAATTTCGACAACATGGAACTTTGGAAGAAGAAATTTCCACCAAATAGCTGGATCATGCGCGGAGTTAATATCATCAATCTGGTGGATGTTACAGCAGACCAATCCATAGGAAATATCACGTCAAATTTGCTCGTCAAGTCTGATAATGCATTTGCCAATATCAAACAAAGTGTGGGTAGGATGCTCAACAATACAAGCCTGTCCATCGGGGTGATCAGTTTGGAAAACAACAAACTCATACCAGTCGATCATAAGGATGTAGAGAGTGTATTACTGAATGATGGAGAGTCGCTACATTGTGAAAAAGACCTGTGCCCTCGCACATGCTCTGAGCTGTTTACCAATAAGGAACCATTAGTAGTAACTGACACTGATCTTTTTCATGAGCTATCCGGAACAGCCATGTCGCAGAAGTTGAAGGATACTGGATTTAAAAGCTACATCATCGCGCCGTTAGTGCATGAAGATGAATTACTCGGTTTCATGGAATTAGGATCTAAAAACAAGTATGAGTTGAATAAAGGCTCTTTGCATATGCTGGATCATGTGGTTCCGATTATTTCGATGGCGAAGAAGCGGTTCCAGACAGAAGAGCAAAATTTGGTCGAGGCGGTCATTCAACAGGAATGCACAACCATCCATTCCTCTGTGAAATGGAGGTTTGAAGAAGAAGCTCTGAAGTTTATTAAGACTCAGGAAGTGGGCGAAGAGACCGAATTCAAGGATATCGTTTTCGATAATCTTTATCCGCTGTATGGCCAGTTGGACATCAAAGGATCTTCCGAACGGAGAAATAGCGCGGTGAGCAAAGATTTGATCAAGCAGCTCAATGCGGTTACTAAAATTATAACCACCGCGAACAAGCAAAATCAACTACCGGTGCTGGAGGAACTTTTGCATCGACTGGATGGATTTACTGATGAACTAAAGAAAAATCTTGCTGCAGGAAGTGAACATAGAATTCTTTCTTTTTTGAAGGACGATGTATATCCTGTCTTTGAATATTTGAAAAATGATAGTTCAGAGTTAAAAACTCAAATTGAGAACTATGACAAATTATTAGATCCTGAACTTGGCTCCCTATATGAGGAACGGAAAAAATATGACACCAGCGTCAATCTGATAAATCAGCGATTGGCATCCTATCTCGATAAGATGCAGATAGAAGCGCAGAAAATGTTCCCGCACTATTTTGAACGCTACAAGACAGATGGTGTAGAATTCAACATGTACATCGGTCAGTCTATTACGAACAACAGAATCTTTAACGAGATGTATTTGCGCAACCTGCGCATATGGCAATTATTGGTGATGTGTGAGATGGAAAATGAATTCCATTCGCTACGTAAAGAGTTGACCGCTCCAGTAGAAATTGCATCATTGATTTTGGTATACAGCACACCACTATCCGTTCATTTTAGAATGGATGAGAAAAAATTCGACGTAGAAGGAGCATACAATGCACGCTACGAAATCATCAAAAAGCGTGTGGATAAAGCGCACATCAAGGGGACGAAAGAGCGCATAACTCAGCCGGGACACATTGTGATCGTTTATTCACAGGAGCAGGATGCCAATGAGTATCGAATCTATTTGGAGTTTCTGGCATCCAAAGGCTATCTGAAAAGCAAAATTGAAGATGTTGCTTTGGAAGATTTACAAGGTGTACATGGATTGCGAGCCTTGAGAGTAGCGGTAGATTATGCTGGTGCCGTTGGCGTTGATGAACTCATTCGCGAAATTGAGAAAGGCACTTCAGCTAAATAGATTTCGAACCATACATTGGAAGGCAAAAAATCCTTCCACTTCGAATGATTTAGAATAGAAAAAGTTTTTCCAACGCTCTTCAAGGTGTTTTGAGAGGAAAATTTATTTTTCTTAGCCTAATTTGAGTGATTTGCGACAAAAAAAATATTTCCAGAAGTTCTTCGAATGCTCAAACGAAGGACAGATGTTTTTCGAAGTTTTACAGACTTTTTTGGAGAAGAAAAATTATTTTCGGAGTTCTTAAATCTCCGTGAAGAAAAAAAATAATTTCCTGAAATTATTCATTAGTCATGCCTGATCCGATCAGGCATCTTCCACACAGAAGACCAAAAACTTAAAGAAAGATGCCGTGTCAGGCACAGCATGACAAAGACGGGAAGAACTTTCTGCTGATCAAAGCATATGCCTTTTGCTAACTAGACGGGATGGGAGCGGCCTGTTCCACGACGGACCATGTAAAGCGGACAGCCCCGAATATCTAAAGAGGCGTAATGAATCGTGTTCTCTACTAGTATTTCTAATGATATTTATTTGAAGGCTCTTATCGGCACGGTATAGCAGAGAGTAAACCAACGTCTCTGGCGCGAAAGTTACTTTCGTGCCACTAATTCACTCAAAATTGACCTTCTTTATGTCTAACCTGGGCTCTGAGCTTAATTGATTCAATTATCTTACACTAGAGTCATAAATTGAATCTAGTGAAGAGAAAAAATATATTGATTACCGGTGCCAGTTCAGGTCTTGGCAAAGGTATGGCCATGGAATTCGCGAAGCAGGGTTGCAACCTGGCGCTATGTGCACGAAGAGTAGAAAACCTTGAAGCACTAAAGAAAGAGCTCCACGAAATTAATCCGGAAGTCAAAATCTACCTCCGATCTTTAGATGTTACCAACGCAGATCAGGTATTTGAAGTATTCAGAGCATTCAACCAGGACTTTCATGACATTGGCGAACAGCTGGACAGAGTTGTGGTCAATGCAGGAATGGGAAAGGGAGCTTCCTTGGGGAAAGGACATGCGGCTGCAAACATGCAAACAGCAGTAACCAATTTTTGTGGTGCCATCAGTCAGATGGAAGCTGCGATGGAAATTTTCCGCGAGCAAAACCATGGACACCTGGTGGCGATTTCCTCCATGTCTGCATTTAGAGGTTATCCTTTTGCAATGACAGTTTATGCAGCAACAAAAGCAGGATTGAAAAGCTTGGCAGAAGGCCTTCGAATTGACGTGCTCAAGAAACCAATTAAAGTATCTTCCATCTTTCCCGGGTACATCCAATCAGAGATGACCGATTCAATTGGCAAACCGCCACCGTTTATGATCTCTTTAGATAAAGGATCTAAACTGCTAGTTAAAGCCATTAATAAAGAAAAAGCCAACGCATACGTGCCATTCTGGCCATGGTATTTCATTAAACTTTTAATGCCGTTTATGACTTCCAAAATGTTGAGAAAATTTTAATCAATCATGAATTTCGAATCTTCTAAACGCTCCCAGGAATACCTTCAAAAACTCAAAGCATTTATGAAAGAGCATGTATTCCCATTTGAAAGGGAATATGTTGAATATCATAAAAAACACAATGCTGACGGAAACTGGCAAAATTGGACCGAGCACCCGAAGCTTGAGAAGTTAAAGTCTCTGGCAAAAGCCGAAGGGCTCTGGAATCTATTTTTACCTGATTCTGAATTAGAACAAGGACTAAGTGTTCTGGAGTATGCACCTCTGGCCGAGGAGATGGGTCGAGTGTACAATTCTGCTGAGATCTTCAACTGCAATGCGCCAGATACCGGCAACATGGAGGTGCTTTATCATTTTGGTAATGATCAACAAAAAGAACAGTGGCTGAAACCATTGTTAGCAGGCGAAATGAAGTCCGTTTTCTGTATGACTGAGCCAGATGTTGCATCCTCGGACGCCACCAATATTGAAACATCCATTGTTCAAGATGGCGATGATATTGTCATCAATGGTAAGAAGTGGTGGTCAACAGGGTTAGGTCACCCGGATGCGAAGATCGCTATCGTGATGGGACAGACAAAGGACGAATCGCGAGGAAGGCATGATCAGCACACGATGGTGCTCGTACCTTTGGATACCTCTGGTGTTCAGGTAAAACGGATGCTCAACACATTCGGCGCTTATGATCCACCGGCTGGACATGGAGAAGTGCACTTCGAAAATGTACGTGTTCCTAAAGCCAACCTTATTCAGGATTTTGGGGCAGGTTTTGCCATTGCTCAAGGCAGGTTGGGACCGGGAAGAATTCATCATTGCATGAGGTGTATAGGCGCAGCTGAACGTGCACTCGAGTTAGCAATCATTCGAAGTGGCACGAGACAAGCGTTCGGAAAATTGTTAGCACAGTTGGGAGGCAATTCTGAGCGATTTGCAAAAGCAAGAATAGATATTGACCAGGCCAGATTATTAACTCACTATGCAGCATGGAAGATTGACCAAGTTGGTGTTCGAGAAAGTATGACTGAAATCTCGGCAATCAAAGTGGTAGCCCCCAATGTGCTGCAGCAAGTCACAGATATGGCCATGCAAATTCATGGGGGTGGCGGACTTTCAGATGACTTCCCACTTACCAGCTTCTTCATTCAGGCTCGTGCACTAAGATTAGCTGATGGTCCGGATGAGGTACATATGCGCATGATCTCCAGACTGGAATTTAAAAAATACCTGAGTTGATCCATGAGTAAACAAATCAAAGATTTGGAGAAGGAACAGCGTATCGGTGAAGAACTCGACTTGGGAAAGCTTCTACCTTGGATTCAATCTCAAGGTCTGGAATTACATGGCGAGCCCACTATCACGCAGTTTTCGGGTGGAGCATCCAACTGGACTTATCGGTTGAAGTTTGATAACCAGGAGGTGATTTTGCGCAGAGCACCACTAGGCAAGAAAGCTGCTGGCGCTCACAATATGCCCCGTGAATACGAATTGCAAAAGAAACTGAAGCCGCACTATCCTTATGTGCCCGGTATGATTGCCGTGTGTGAAAATGAGGAGGTATTAGGTTCCACGTTCTACCTTATGGAGCGACTCGAAGGAATGATCCCAAGGAAAAATTTACCAAGAGAGGTTCAATGGGATGAAAAAACAGTGTCTGTGCTTAGTCGATCGTTTTGGGATAAAATGATTGAACTCCATCAGGTGGATTATCAAAAGCATGGATTGGATACCTTGGGTAAAGGTGAAGGATATGTAGAGCGCCAAATTATCGGGTGGAACAAAAGGTATTCGGACGCCAAGACATGGAATGTTCCGGAAGGTAAAAAAGTGATGAAATGGTTGGAGGAAAACATGCCGAAGGAGGAGAATTTATGCGTAATTCATAACGATTTTCGACTTGACAATGTAGTACTCGACCTGAATGATCCAGCCTCGATCATTGGAGTGTTGGATTGGGAGCTGGCAGCTATAGGTGATCCTTTGATGGATTTGGGAAGCAGTTTGGCTTATTGGGTTCACGAGGATGATAACTTTTTCATCAAGTCGATGCGACGGCAAGCAAGCAACGCTGCTGGCATGATGAAGAGGCAGGAGATTATCAATTATTATGCAGATAAAACAGGAAGAACCATTGATGATTTCCGATTTTATCGCGTCTACGGATTGTTTCGTTTGGCAGGTATTGCACAGCAGATCTATTATCGCTATTCAAAAGGATTTACACGTAATAAGACGTTCAAGAATTTCTGGATGATTTCGATTTACCTGATCAAAACTTGTGAAAACGTCTTAAAGCAAAAGAATTAACAATGGCTATGATCTACCTTATCCGACATGGCCAGGCCAGCTTTCTGAAGCACGATTACGACAAACTCTCCGATTTGGGCATGCAGCAATCCCAGATACTCGGGCAGGCACTACTGAATCGGAATCAAACACCGTCAATCATTGCAGGGGGAAACCTCGTGCGCCATAAAGAAACAGCAGATCATTGCCTTCAGGCATTCGATCAGTCTTTTAACACGCAGGTCGATCAACGATGGAATGAGTACGACCACATGGAATTGCTAGGGAAGCACGATTCAGCATTTACAGATTACAGTACTATTGGCGAATACCTGAAAAAGCAGGATAATCCTATGCGAGTATTGCAGAAGGTGCTTAATGACTCAATCGAAGATTGGATAGCTGCCAAATATGATTATTCACTGAGCTGGCAAGAATTCAAGCAAGGTGTTTGGGAGGCCTTGAACGATGTGGCATCAAAACTTGGGAGTGGAGAATCAGCCTGGGTTTTCACGTCAGGAGGTCCAATCTCTGCGATATTAATACAGCTTTTATCCTTGGAGGAGAGGCAATTTGTTGACCTGCAAGGACGGCTGGTAAACAGTAGCATCACAAAAGTGCTGGTAGGAAAAAATAAGTTATCACTCAGCACATACAACGAATACAGTCATTTAGATCACAACGCCGAATTAATTACTTACCGCTAGATGAAAGAACTAAAAAAGCTCAATAAGAAATATCCAAACAAGACAGCATTCATTACTGGTGCAGGTTCAGGCCTGGGAGCAGCATTCTCAAAACTGCTTGCGTCAAATGGGTGGACATTACATCTCTCCGACATAAATCCTGATTCATTGGAAAGCCTGAAACCTTCCTTGGAAATTGGAGAAATTCATACGTATCAGTTAGATGTAGGCGAAAAAATGGCTTACGGAAACCTTGCAGATGACCTGATCAAAAATGGCGTGAAACTGGATTTGCTTATCAACAATGCTGGAATCGGAGATGCAGAACTTTTTCAGAATTATCAGATAGATCATTGGGAGCGTATGGTCAAAATAAACTTGTTGGGGACCTATTATGGATCTCATTATCTGCTGCCCCTTATCGAGGCTCAAAAAGGAATGATTGTGAACATTGGCAGTGCGGCAGGCTTTATGAATGCTCCGGGGATGTCAGCGTATAATGCGGCCAAAGCTGCCGTTTTTGCATTAGCAGAGACTTTACATCACGAGCTGAAATGCAAAGGAGTGCACGTAAGCGTGGTGACGCCCACCTTTTTCAAGACCAACATTATGAGTGAGGCGAGCGGTTCAGAACAATTCGTTCACTTTGCCGAGAAGCAGATGAAGTATTCCACCACCAATGCAGATGAAATGGCTCAAGTCGTTTTGGAGCAATCAGCGTCAGGTAAGTTTCATATCATTCACCCAAAGGAAGCTAGAAGGGCTTTTTTCTTCAAGAAATGGTTCCCCGGTCTTGTTGCCAGGCAATTTGACAAGATGATGGAGAAGTTTTCAAGGTAATTATTTCATTTCCAAAAACTTATATGATAGCTAATTCGGCCATTCAGGAAAATTAGAAAGGCTGAAGATAAGTATGAAGTATCAAGCTATTTTTTGTCTAAAATTCCTGCAGCCTGCATTAAATTATGACTTTACTTCCTGCATTTTTCGAATTTGACTCAAAACCATTTTTTTAGGGGTAAGTGGGAGAAATGCCATCATCAGTTTTTGTGAGAACTTCAACCCGGAGATTTTATCCAGTTTACCCTTAAGCATGGCATCATAACCATCTTGAGCTACACCTCGCGCACTCGCAGTATTGGTGAATAAATCAGTCTTGTCCATGCCTGAAACTTTACCAAAATCTGTATCAGTAGCGCCAGGCATCAGGTTAGAAACAGTCACATTGGTATCGCTGAGCTCTTCCATGAGTGCATTACTAAATGAAGTAACGTAGGCTTTGGTCGCATAGTAAACAGCTTGTAGTGGTCCCGGGAGCAAACTAGCAGTGGAAGAAACATTTAGAATTTTGCCATCGTTTCGAGCGACAAAATCTTTCAGAAAATAATGCGTTAGCGCGGTAAGTGCTGAAATATTAAGATTGATCATATTCAGATCGTCCTGAAGATTTCTTTCATGGAATTTGCCTACGCCTCCAAACCCGGCATTGTTGATCAAGTAGTCTATTTCTATACCACTGCTTTTTACTTCATCGTATATTTCTTTTGGAGCATTGGGTTCAGACAGGTCCTTTGCAATTACATGCACAGACACACCATGAATTTTCTCCAATTCATCTTTCAATTCCTTGAGCTTATCAGCGCTTCGAGCCACAATAACCAAGTCGCCACCTTGCTCCGCATGAATCTGAGCAAATTCTTTTCCAATACCTGATGATGCACCTGTAATGAGTGCTGTTTTTTTCGTTTTCATAATCTTGCGCTTCATAATAAGTGAGTAATCACTTATAATATATTTAAAAAATTTATACTTTGTATTTCTGTTTTAAAAATTCGATCGTGCCTTCCAGATCAAAGTTCTTTTGAAGGATAAAGCGAGTAGCCATACCATCCATCAGGGTTAACAATAGATTCGCCTCTTTTTCTGGATTCAGGTAGCGCAGCTCCGCAAAGGCCTTAACCAATGCTTGTTCCACAGCTTCCGTCTTGTGTTCACCATAGATTTCTAATTCCCACTTTATCTTAAACTGGAGTTTCCAAAATGCAATCGCATTTGGATCCTGACTCGTTTTTGTAATGATTTCGATGAATTTGCGAATCACCTGTTTCGGATCAGTTTCAGTAATGACGTCAGCAAAAAGCACCTTCGCTTGTTCTTCACCAAGCTGAATAATGGATTCAAGCAATCCTTCTTTGTTTCTGAAATGACGAAAAATCAATCCTTCAGACACTTCAGCGCGCTTGGCCACTTTGCTAGTGGAGGTGCTCCGATAGCCTTCTTCTGCAAAGAGCGACAATGCAGCATTCAATATTTTTTCTTGCTTCTCTGTCATAAAAGTGAGTAATCACTTACAAATTTAGGAAAAGTTTTTAACTTGCCAAGTATTATGAAAATATTCAAGCGAATTATGCTCGTTATTATCTCTATTATCCTTTTGATTGTCTTATCTGTTGTCATCTTCTTCCGAACAGCACCACAGATTGGAGGAAAGGCCACAGGAGATCGATTGGAACGCATGCAAAATGCTCCAAATTTCAAAGAGGGAAAGTTTCAAAACACGGTGGAAACGAAAATGGAGATGACCTGGGAGACATTGAAAAAGTCACTTTCACATTATTTATTCGCAGATAAATCCTTTAAAAATCCGCAACAGCCGATTCGTGTACAACCTTTTAATGTGGAGGCCTTCGCACAGGTTCCCGATGATAGTATAGCATTTGCATGGTTCGGACACTCTACTATTCTTATGCGAGTGAATGGTGTTACTATCCTTGCAGATCCCGTTCTCGAAGGCAGCCGAGCATCGATGTTTTCATTCATGGGCCCGGAGCGATTTGATTATTCTGATCATATAAGTGTCGAGGATCTTCCTGATATCGACGCGATAATTCTTTCGCATGATCATTACGACCATCTAGACTACCCAACTATTAAGGCTTTAAATGAAAAAGTAAACCGTTTTTATTTGCCATTAGGGGTGGGGGCGCATTTTGAGGCCTGGGGTGTGCCTGCGGCGCACATCACAGAACTTAATTGGTGGGATGAAGTAGAAGTGGAAGGATTGAAGCTAGCATTTACACCGACTCGCCATTTTTCAGGTCGTGGTTTTGGCGACAGATTTAAAACACTTTGGGGTTCTTGGGTGATCATGGGGAACAATAAACGATTGTATTTCAGCGGTGACAGTGGCTATTTTCCTGGTTTTAAAGAAATAGGGAATAAGTATGGTCCATTTGATCTTACGTTTATGGAATGTGGCGCCTATAATGAAGGTTGGAGTGAAATCCATATGTTTCCAGAGGAGACCGCACAAGCTCATTTAGACGTAAAAGGCAAGCTACTAATGCCCATCCATTGGGGAAAGTTTGATCTTAGCTTGCATCCATGGAAGGAATCTGTCGAGCGCTTATCCTCAAAAGCTGAAGAAGAGAACATATCATTATTCACGCCAGAAGTGGGACAGATGATATCATTATCCGATAGCAGAAATCTTGATAGCTGGTGGGAGGAGTACAAGTAGACTCCATGTGCTAACTTTAGGCAAAACCTATAACCATGAATAGAGCCTTTATCTTGTTCCTTTCCTTAATCGCTGTAATTGCAGCCTGCACATCCAATGTTTCAGACAAGAACCTGTCGAAAGAAATAGAAAAAGTTAGCGCCTCTTATGAGGATTTGACTTCCCTTTTCGCAGAATGGCGTGAATTTGAAAATCCGCCATTGCTGAACGGTGCACCGGATTACACAAAGGAAACATTTGATGCTCGGCAGCCAGAGTTTGAAAAACTGCAAACTCGATTACTAGCCATGGACACAACCGGCTGGAGTATTCCCCAGCAGATCGATTGGAAGATTGTCTGGGCAGAAATGAATGGATATGATTTCAATCGACGAATCCTGAAGCCATGGGAACGCGACCCTGCTTTCTATAAGTCGGCATGGACCTATCGAAGTGATGTGCCCGCTCACGAGGGACCTACGCATCATGGAACGACAGAAATCTGGCAATATGAATTTCCGCTAGATGAAGAAGCCAAAGCAAAGTTCCTGGCAGATTTAGCGGTAATCCCACCGCTGAATGAACAGGCAAAAACCAATTTGACAGGAAACGCTCGTGACCTTTGGATTACAGGCATCCGGACGATCAAATTTCAAAGTGAGGTACTTGACATGATGATAAGCTCAGAAGAGATATCGGGTGATCAAGAAGTCGTTGACGCATTATCATCTGCAAAAACGTCAACCGATGATTTCATTTCTTGGTTAGAAGATCAGGTAGATTCGAAAGATGGACCTTCAGGAATAGGAAAGGAGAATTACAGTTGGTACTTGCAAAATGTACATCTGGTGCCACTCAGCTGGGATGATGAAGTAATGATTCTAAAACGTGAGTTGGCCAGAGCCTGGTCTGCATTGAAGCTGGAAGAACATCGGAACAGGGCGTTGCCTCAAATCGAATCTGTAGAGTCAGAGGAAGCTTATGACGCAATTGCAGATCGTGCCGCATCCAGCTTAATTCAATTTTTAGATAATGAAGAAATCGTGACAGTCAAGGACTACTTTGAGCCAGCTTTGCGTGAACATCTGGGTTCGTTTACTCCGAAGGAAACACGGAATTTCTTTGCCATTACTGCTCACCATGATCCACGCCCATTATTTTCACACTTCTATCACTGGTTTGAGTTGGCACGAATGGATATTGAACCCAACAACAGTCCTATCAGAAAGGGGCCATTACTCTATAACATCTTTGATAGCAGAAACGAGGGAACCGCAACGGCCGTGGAAGAAATGTTTATGGATGCGGGTTTGTATGACGATAATCCGCGTGTGCGCGAAATTGTCTACATCATGATCGCACAACGTGCAGCCAGAGGTTTGGGATCGCTATATGCTCATGCCAATGAAATGACAATGGAAGAGGCTGGAAGAATTCATTCGGAATTCACACCCAGAGGTTGGATGAAGACGGAGAAGGACTTGCTAATCTTTGAGCAGCACTTATACCTGAGGCAGCCGGGATATGGTACAAGCTACATTACTGGAAAGTATTTGCTGGAAGATGCCATGATGGCATATGCCCATAAAAAAGAAAAGCAGAACAAATCATTTGTTCTGCGTGAATTCTTTGATAAGCTAAACGCTATTGGGAATATTCCTATAGCGCTAGCTAAAGAAGAGATGGTAAGTAATTAAGCGTTTTCTTTCGCTTCTTCTTTCTTCGTTTCTTCTACTACTTCTGCTTCTTTTGTTTCGCTTTCAGGCTGAGCTTCTGAAACATCTTCTGCAGCAGTTTCAACCTCGTGGCGAGTAACAGTGAGCATAAATTGCTTATCCATCTTAAACTCGTACATGGCTTCTTCCATCAGTTCGTAAGCAGTGTTTGACTTTAATAGAATCTCTAATAGATCCTGAGCAACCACAGACATTTTGATGTTGTTCTGAGCTCTACGCTTGTATGCTTCCAGTGTGAATGAATGCCCGCCTCGTTCTTTAGGATTGAGATCACGAAATTCGTGAGAAATGAATTGATACTCTTGAGGAGCTTCAGCAGCATCTCGCATGAGTTTAACAAGTACTGGTTTGTACTTATTCCAAAGAAGTACGTAAAGACTATGATTGACCGGATAAGAAGGCATGGTTATTTGTTTTTAAGGTTTCATTCAGATCTCATATCTAGAGATCGTCAGTGGAATGAAGAACCATCATAGATGGCTGGATTTTGACCGTACGATCAGCCCTCGCCTCTGAACATACCTCCTTTCGCACAATACAAAGGTAGTAGAATTAATCTAACCTTAATTTCCAAACTTTCCTTTTAGCATTGCAAGCTTTGCCTGAAGGTCTCCATCGGGTTGTTTTTCCTCTCTTGGTTTAAATTCTGACTGCTTTTTCGTCCGTGTTTTTTTCTCGCTCTTTTTTACCTGCGGAGCATCACTTTTCATGGAAAGAGAAATACGTTTTCTCGGCACATCTACTTCCAGGACCTTTACAGTCACTTTTTGTCCAAGTTTTACTACCTGCGTAGGATCGGAGACAAAGGAATTAGAAAGATGACTGATGTGTACCAAACCATCTTGATGCACGCCTACATCTACAAAAGCACCAAACTTGGTGATGTTTGTCACAACACCCGGCAAACTCATGCCTTGTTTCAGATCAGTGATTTCATTCACTCCTTCCTGAAATTGCACCGCTTCAAACTGATCTCTCGGATCACGACCCGGGCGATCCAGCTCATCCATGATGTCTTTCAGTGTGGGTAGCCCCACCTCATCATTTACATACTGATTGAGGTTGATCTGTTTTCTAAGCTCAGCTTTTGTCATCAAATCACGCACAGAAGCTTGTGCATCTTTCGCCATTTCCTCAACTGTTTTATAGCGCTCCGGATGTACTGCACTCTTGTCAAGTGGATTTTTCGCTCCTTCTATCCGTAGAAAACCTGCAGCTTGCTCAAAGGCTTTGTCTCCCAGCCGCGGTACTTTTTTCAAAGCTTCACGTGAATCAAATGGTCCGTATTCGTTTCTGAATTTCACAATGTTGTCGGCAATTTGTGGACCTAGCCCGGAAACGTAAGTAAGTAATTGCTTGCTGGCCGTATTTAGCTCAACGCCCACATTATTCACGCATGTCATCACCACATCATCCAGTGATTTTTTTAAGGCATTCTGATCTACGTCATGTTGGTATTGACCTACACCGATGGATTTAGCATCAATCTTCACCAATTCTGCTAATGGATCCATCATCCTTCTTCCGATGGAAACAGATCCACGAACGGTCACGTCTTCATTAGGAAATTCGTCACGCGCGGCTTCTGAAGCTGAATAGATGGAAGCGCCACTTTCATTCACCATCGCGATTAAGACGCTGGTTGGAAGGCCGAGCTTCTTAATGAAAGATTCGGTTTCTCTGCTAGCTGTCCCATTGCCAATGGCGATTGCTTCTATCTGATGTTTCTCAACCAGGTGCTTCACGGTTTCTCCAGCCCTGGTAGTGTCCTTCTGCGGCTCGTTGGGATAGATAGCTTTAAATTCCAGCAGTTTCCCTTGTTTGTCCAGACAAACAACCTTGCACCCGGTACGGAATCCCGGGTCAACTGCCATTACAGCTTTTTGACCTAATGGAGCTGCCATCAGAAGCTGTTTTAGATTTTCTGCAAAGACAACAATCGCTTCTTCATCCGCCTTTTTCTTGCTTTCCATGCGCACCTCTGTTTCAATGCTCACACTCATCAGGCGTTTATAGCAATCCTTGATTGCTGTTTTCACATGTTCTCCTGCTTCGTTATTCGCTTTGACAAACGATCTTTCTATTATTCCAATGGCGTCCTCTTCCTCGGGAGAAATATTCATGGAAAGAAAACCTTCTTTTTCACCACGACGAATCGCTAACAATCTGTGCGAAGGAATTTTGTGGATTGGCTCGTCCCACTCAAAATAATCTTTATACTTCTGGGCATCAGCTTCTTTCTCTTTGCTTTTCAAGACTTTGGAAGAAATGATTCCCTTTTTCATGAAGAGCTCACGTATTTTCTGTCGCATTTCTGCGTCTTCATTAATGGTCTCGGCGATAATGTCTCGTGCACCTTGTAGTGCTTCGTCTTCCGATTCAACCCCTTTCTCCGTATCAATAAACTGTGCAGCTTCGGTCTGTGGGTCGAAATTGCCTTGAGATAAGATTTTTGTAGCAAGTGGCTCAAGGCCTTTTTCTTTAGCGACGCTCGCTTTCGTTTTACGTTTAGGCTTGTATGGAAGATAAAGATCCTCTAAAGCAGTCATGGTCTGAGCTTCATTGATCTTCTTCTTCAGCTCAGGTGTGAGCTTTTCTTGCTCTTCGATGGACTTTAGAATGGCTTCTCTTCGAGCATCCAGGTCGCGTAGCTGTTGAATTCGATCTCTCACACTCGCTACCTGCAAGTCATCTAAACTCCCGGTCACTTCCTTTCTATACCTCGAAATAAATGGCACAGTGGCACCTTCATCTAGAAGGGCTACTGTGGCGATTACTTGCTTTGGATTAATGGATAGCTCTTGCGCAATTCTTTCTTCGTGTCTCATTCGTGTCTTCAAAAAATAGAGGCCAAAAATAGGAGAGCTATTGAATTAAAAATACAGATGTGGAAAACTTCTAATTTTTTCTCGCGTAATATTTATACAAATGTTTATTAAATAGATGTATAAAATGGGCGCATTAGAAGAAATGGTCATCTTGATCGCAGCGGCAATGAAGGAAGAAGCATATGCTGTTTCCATTGCCAGAGAGTACACAAGAAGGACTTCTCAGCAAATATCGATACCAGCGATTCATACAGTATTGAAAAGATTAGAGACCAAAGGATTTGTGAGATCCATAGAGTCTGCACCAACAGCTAAACGTGGGGGTCGCAAAAAGAGGCTGTATCAAATCACTTCATCTGGATATTCATTGATTGCTGAACTTCGAAATCAACGAGAAGAGTTGTGGTCGCTGATCCCAAAGATGTCGGTATGAATTATCAGGAAAACATACCTAAATCACCTCTCCGATTTTTGAGGTGGTTCTGCAAAAGTGCTTTGATTGATGAGATCGAAGGAGATCTGATTGAAGCCTATCAAGACAGACTGGAGCAAAATTCACGATCTGCAAAGCTCAAATTATGGAAAGAAGTGCTGCAGTCATTCAACTTAAGAAATATAGGAATCATGGAAAAATATCAGAACCGTGCCGGGTTTGGAAGGGTCAGCATGTTGAAACAATATGCCCGTGTGTTGTATCGCATGGCTAGGAAGCATAAAGTTTATACAGCTATTTCTATAGCTAGTTTAACGTTGGGTATAACCTGTGCTGGCCTCATCCACTTATATATCCAAAAGGAAGCAAACTTTGATCGAATCTACAGCCAGGCTGATAAGATTTACCGAATCAATCACAAAAGCACTACCTCCGAAAGGTCGTATGCGTATGCTCCTTTGGCGATGACACCCTACTTGATCCAAAATTCGGAGGCAGTTGTAGATGGGACTCGGATTTTCAAATATCGACGTGCTTCCCCAATAACAGTTGTAGCAAGTCAGCGATCATTCAATGAACCTCGATTGGGGTGGGCTGACGAAAATTTTTTCGAGCTTTTTGATATCCCTTTAGTTAGTGGACAGGCGGAAGGAATGCTCGATCGACCAAACACGATCGTCTTGAGTGAAACCACTGCTCAAAAGTATTTCGGAGAAGATGATCCAATTGGACAAATGGTGGAGTTTGGATCTGCAGAGAAACACAAGCTGGAAGTGGTCGGAGTATTTAAGGATTTTCCATCAAACACGAGTTTTCAATTTGATCTTATTTCGGGTCTTGAAACGTGCAGCCGGATTATGTGGTCATCCAATCATCTCAATGAATGGAGAAATATGTTTGTGAGTGCATACTTACTGGTCAAGCCTGAGTTTGTGCAAGATGTTGCTTCATTTGTGCAGGAAGCCACCACGACATATTTCGACCCTGAATCCACCTCGACATGGGAATCTACTATTCAACCACTGACAGATATTCACTTGGGCGCTGCGATGGATATTGGAGAATGGAGTAGTCATAATGACAAGGAAAAACTTGCGCTCTTGGGTGCAATTGGGATTATCATACTGTGCCTGGGTTGCTTCAATTTCACGAATATGATCACAGCGCAGGCTGGCCAGCGAACAAAAGAAGTTGGAGTAAGAAAAGTATTGGGAAGTCATCGCAGAAACATCGCCCAGCAAACACTTTTTGAAACCATGACCTTTGTGGTGGTTTCCGGAGTTCTTTCCATCGCATTGATATATGCACTTCTACCAAAATTAGGTGTCTTGACAGCCCATAGGTATGAGTGGATGGAATTGATAAAGCCTGAATTCTACCTTCCATTTGTCATCATACTGTCCGTGGTGGTTATTATTTCAGGGGCATATCCGGCATTGTACATTAGCCGTATCCAATCGATTCAACTTATGAAACAGTCGACATTGGAAGGTGGTGGCAGCATCAGAAACATTCTTGTAACCGCACAGTTTACGATAACCACAGCGTTAATTATTAGCACTGGTATCGTGTATTTACAGCTTCAATATCTAAAAAATAAAAAACTGGGATTCGATGATTCAGTCATTGTGAATATGCCCATTCATAATGATGAGGCAGTGATCCCTAAAATAAATACGTTCCGCAATGAAATAGCATCCTACGCCGGTATTAGCCAGGTGACCGCTGCATCACATGAGATGCTCACTGACTATACATACATCACGCAATTTGATATTGAAGGGATTGAAGCAGAGAATTTGTGGGAACGGTACACGGTAGAGCAAGATTACATTTCCACATTCGACCTGGAAATTATAGCCGGACGTGAATTTGATAGTAACATTCAATCCGATTCAACGGCATTTATACTCAACGAAAGTGCAATAAAAGCTATTAATCTCACTCCTGAAGAAGCAATTGGTAAAACGATCACGGATATTAGTCTGGATAAGACAGGCAAGATTGTAGGAGTTGTTAGGGACTTTCATTTCAGGTCATTACATCATGAGATTGCCCCATTTGTTATGTATGTCAACTGGGATCGATTGGACTACATCTCAGCGAGATTAGCTTCAGATAATTTCCAGAAAAACATTAGTCACTTGGAGGACATCTGGAATAAGGTATTTGGGGATGGCGTTCCATTTTTCTTCAATTACCTTGATCAGCAGTCGGCCGCCATGTATCAGAAAGAAGACAATGAAATGCAGCTCTTCAGCATTTTTAGTTTCATATCTATTCTTCTGGGAACGCTTGGATTGTTTGGTTTCGTCCTTTACACCACCGAAAGAAAGTTCAAGGAGATAGGTCTCAGAAAAGTACTTGGAGCGAGTAGCTGGCAGGTCATTGAATTAATCAATAAGAACTTCATGAAAATTCTTATCATAGCTGCTGCTATAGCCACGCCTATAACCTTTTTCTTAATGAGCAAGTGGCTAAAGGATTTCGCATATCGAATTGATCAGCCTATTTGGGTGTATATAGCTACCGTATTGATTATTTTCCTTGTTGCAATAATCACAGTCAGTCGAACTACATGGCGAGCTGCAGCCTCTAATCCTGTAGAGGCAATAAAGAACGAATAGGGTTCAGAATCTTTTTTGAGATTCTACCTCATTAAAGAAGTTGATGAGATAGTAGATGCTTTTGATCAGTTCTTGCTCGTTAGGAAGACTAGGCTCGTTGGAAGTAAGATGTGTGAAAAATAGATCCTCGAGGTTACGTCTGATTTTTGCTGGCGAGGCAAATTCAAACATATCCTTCAATTCATTTAACATTTTCTGATCGGATTCAAACTGGTCGAGTGGGCTCATGTTATTGTGAGAGTTTGTCAATTTTTGATTTCATTTTGTTAAGCAGTTTTGAATATTTGATGGCCATATTTTTAATGTCAGCATTGTTTCTGTGACCCTTACAGACTTTTCGGATGTAGTCTAGTGTATACTCTGTTCCATACTTTTGATCAAGTAGCTCCTGAATTTTCCTAAAATCTGATTCCACAAGATCGTGTGTATTTACGTATGATTTTAACATATTTGTCTAAGATTCTAATACAAATAGTAGAAATTAACTACTATTGAAACAATTATCTACTAATTAACTACAATTTGAGTATTTTCAACAACAATCTTCGATTTATGTGCAAAAAAATGGGATTAAGTCAGCAAAGACTTGCCGATCTCATGGACATTAAGCGTGGGAAAGTTGCTGGATATTTTTACGAAACACAGGCCAAGTCAACCTTCCACCAAAAGCTTTCGGAGCAATTCAATCTTAATCTTGGAAAATTTTTAACACTAGAGATGAACGATCTAAACTTCGAGACTTTTTTTGATTCGTCCACATCAGCGATGGTAAATGAGCCAGCGCAGACGTACGGAAAATCAGGAGCTATTGAGTTACTTCAAAAAGCAAAAAATGCAGATTCTGATGAGCAGCGCAACAAATTCATTGATGAAGCCATAATCCTTTATGAGCGTCTATTTGACCGAAACAGTGAATTAAAGGACGAGCTGATTGCCGTATTGAAAAAGGATTTGGAATAGAAATATAGTTACGCAACTAAATAGTTGCGTAACTATATTTTAGTTCTATATTTGCAACTAGATGGTTGCATAATAAATGATTCAAAAATGAAAGACGTACTAGTAAAAGAAAAAACATTTGCACACTCCATAGATAAAGTATGGAAAGCTATTTCTGAAGGAGCGGAAATTTCCAAATGGTTTATTCAAGCTGACTTTAAGCCACAGGTAGGATATGAATACACATTTACTGCCACGGAAGAGCATGGAGGAACGAAGATTCGAGGAAAAGTACTTGCGGCTTCTCCCTACACATTGAAATACTCCTGGCGAGTTGAAGACACCGAAATAGACACTACGGTATCTTGGGTTTTAGAAGAATCTGATAATGGTACCAAGCTAACTTTGGAGCATTCAGGCATATCTCAATATCCTGAGGAGGCAGCCACGGAGATGCTTGGACATTTCGACAAAGGATGGAATATGTGCATCTCAGGACTAACAGAATACCTCACAAATGAAATTAGCAAGCCAGCGCATTAGCAAAATATTTAAAGCCATAGCTGACCCTACGAGGCGTGAGATTTTTCACGCACTTGTAGTGGCTAGTGTGGCCATGCCAATCACAGAGATATCTGAACAGTTTGATATCAGCAGGCAAGGAGTAACTAAGCATATCAAAACACTGGAAGATGCCGGGCTGATCACAATCACTTCTCAAGGAAGAGAGCGTTTTTGCCAGGCGGACCCCAAACCATTGAAAATGGTTTACGATTGGCTCGGCTTTTACGACAAATTCTGGGACGATGTGTTGGATCGACTGGACGATCATTTGGGATAAACCCAACGAAAACTTTGCGAACTTCGGAAAAGAAAGACCTCCCGGACCAATTGAGACACCCATTTACAGTAAACTCGGGATGTCAGAAGAAGAGGTGAATCAAATGGGACAAGGATTTGCACAGCAAGTGCCACTTGGCAGATTCGGATCTTCAGATGAATTAGCGAAAGCTGTATTGTTTCTGGCTTCTGATGATGCATCGTATATCAATGGAGTTGAACTGGAAGTGGATGGAGGGTTGAGTCAGGTATAATTAAAACTAATTGAAAATAGACCATCTATCGGTAACGATAGGTGGTTTTTTTGTGCTTTCTTACCTAACTACGAAAAAAATCGTAGGTTTTCTTGTTTGTTAAAATAAATGATCTGTTATTTGGATTACGAAAAAAATCGTAGATCACATGAAAAAGTATCAACCAACAAATAGCGAACTTGAAATTCTTAGTGTATTGTGGGAAAAAGGGAGTGCTACCACCAGACAAGTACACGAAATTATCGCGCAGAATAAAAAAGTGGGATACACCTCCACATTAAAAACCATGCAGAATATGCATGAAAAAGAATTGCTCTCTCGGCAGCCGCAAGGACAAACTCATCTTTACTCTCCTGCTGTTGAGCAATCTGATATTCAGCAGGTGATGCTGGGTGGGTTTGTGAATAAGCTTTTTAATGGTTCTGCGAAAAACCTGATTCTACAAACACTGGGTAATCAAAAACCATCTCGTGATGAGCTGGATGAAATTCGGGCCATGTTAGACAAATTGGAAAACGATGGAGATGCTTAATCAACTATCGCATCTCCTCACTTGGACGCTGGTTCATTCACTCTGGATCGGAGCACTAACGATGCTAGTTGCGAAGGTCGGGACTACATTCATAGTCAAACACCAGCTAAAGAGCACCATTCGATTGAGTGCAATCATCCTATTTCTTGTTGTAACAGGAATTGTATTTGTCACAAAAATTGAATTTGAAAGAGGTAATGACATTGGCTTCTTATTGGTTGACGGAGATTTTTTTGAATACGATTCGCTTTCAATGTTTGAAAAACTCGAACTATGGATATCATCCAATAGTGTCTTGATTAGCATGGTGTGGTTAATAGGACTTGCTATTAGCTTCTTGCGATACTATGCGGGATTCTATCAAATTCAACGGATCAAGCGGGTTTCTCATTCCAGTGAAGATCAAAGGATTCTAGATGTCATTAAGGAGATCAGTCAGAAGCTGAAGATTAGATCCAATGTGGAGGTAAGAGTTTCATCGTTTATAAACTCTCCGCTGACCAGCGGATGGCTTAAACCCATCATCTATCTTCCTATCGGCATGAATACTGGTTTTTCGTATCATGAGATCGATACCATCCTAATGCACGAGATGGTACACATAAAACGGCAAGATTATCTAATCAACTTACTTCTGGCGAGTCTGGAGTCACTTTTTTTCTTCAATCCATTTGTACTTGTGATGATCAAAGAGCTACGAAGTGACATGGAGTTTGCTTGTGACGATCGGGTGGTAAAGGATCATAAAAAATCCACCTATATACATGCCTTGCTAAAGCTTCAGGAACAACAGCTATCACCTTCCGTGGGTCTGGCTGCAAAAGGAAACAACTCAGAATTTATAAAAAGGATAAATAAAATGATGAACAGAACAAACAACTCAAATGAAAGGAGCAAATTGATACCAGGACTTATCATATGCTTGTTTTTAGCAGCTTCCATTATAGGAAGCGCATTTATCAGTAAAACAGAGCCTGATAAAGAGCTGAATGAGGTAAGAACACCTTTGAGCCAGCAGGATACTGTCAAAGTGAATTCTAATGAAGAGCTTAGCCTAGCAATTAAAAGTGTTGGTAAAGAAGGCTTTGCATCAACCGTTTTTCTATTAAATGGGAAAGTAGTTCCGATTATTAGCGGTGAAAATCTAGAAAAAGGAGAAACCATGATGAAGCACATCAAAAAGGAACTCGTGCGAGATGGGATATTAAGTGCTGAAAATAAGCGCGTCAGACTCATGTTTCAGTATTCTGATCTGCTAAATGGCAAGGAAGTACTGGGGGATAAATATCCGAAGTATAAGAAGATCTTTAATGAATACTTCCCGAAGTACGACAGCTATGCAACTACACGGGTTTTCAAGTATGATAAAGAATGATTTTACCACGTTGGAATGAGCCGCTGCAACTTGTAGCGGCTTTTTTATTATCGGAAGAGTCCTTTTACCCATCTATAGCTGATCATCAGATAAATGCCAATGACATTGATGGCAGCTATTGCGATAAGTATCGTAGAAGGGATTTTAGGAAGACTTGGTTTAGTCACCTCAAATGTGAAGCTGTCGCTAAGGCCCGAGAAGCTGTCCTGCAGAAAGACAAATAATTTTGGAACTTCAAAGGTGTTAGCGCTGGTATCGAAAAGGAGGTAAGCCATGACCAACGCAAACATACTTCCCAGCACCACCCAAACTTTCTTACTGATCACAGGCTCATATTCAAAAGCCTTCGGGTTTACATCTATCCGATGCATCACCTTTTCGGTGATGCTGGAGCTTGACTGTACTTCACTCTCTTCAAACAATCGTTTTAGCAAGTCATCTTCCTGATTCATATCTATCATAACGTTGATTGTTTAACACCCATATCTTTTAATATCTCTAGTAATTTCTTCCGACTTCTATGCAAAAGTATCTTCACATTAGAAAGCGTCAGATCAGTCACATCGCATATTTCCTGTAGCGAGAGTTCCTGATAGTAAAACAAAGTTACCGCCGATCGCTCATCCGGTTTCAATTGTGCCAAAGCACGATTCAATACTTGCTTACGATCATCCAGATGCAAATCTTTAGAGGGTGAATTCACCATGTTGCCGGCACTTGAATTCGTCACATTGTCCAAAGACACCTTCGCAGGTACCTTTTTCCTAAAGTGTGTGAGACAGTTCCGATGCGCAATACGAATCAGCCAGGTCGAGAAAGAGGCTTCTCCTCTAAACTGACTCAACGATCGATACGCTTTCACAAATGTGTCCTGTACCATCTCCTCAGCATCCTCCCGATTATTCATCAGGTAATTCACGTAATTAAAAACCTTTGCTTCGTACTTATCCACCAAAATGGCGAAGTTGCGCCATTCTCCCTTTAGGATGCGATCGATAAGTTCAGCCTCAGTTTTCATGTTCATTTTCAGCTTTGACTACCAAAGCCTACTATAGGTTACGAAATATTTTCACTTTCTGTAACCTCTTTCCACAAGTGGTAGTCAAAAGGGCAGAACAGTAACAATTTAAATTATAGATATGGAACCATTAATAGTTTTCCTCGCACTTTTCGGAACCGTTTTCGGTATCGCATACGTGTTTTTGACTACCAGAAATAAAGAACGTCTGGCTCTCATAGAAAAGGGAGTAGAGGCTTCACTTTTTAATTCCAAAGGATCAAAATTCTCTATTGCAAAGTTTATCCTCAACATTGCTTTGCTTTTCATGGGTATTGGAGCGGGCATATTCATTGGAGACCTGGTATCGGATAGCCTGAATATGAAAGAAGAAGTAGCCATCCCATCCATGTTATTCGTCTTTGGCGGACTCGGCCTTGTGGTAGGATTCTTCATCACACGGAATCTGGAGACAAAAGAAGACTAAGGAATACGCATTAGCGTCTATACAGGGTACAAGAATAGCATGGCTTGTGCCCTTTTTTTATTTGGAGAGAACAAGTGCCATTTCACCTCCGCTGATATCCGCGCTGTACGCTTTACTTTCGTGCCGCTCCCATCCCGTCTAAGTAGAAAAGGATTTACCCTGAGCCAGAGCTATCATGCCGTGCTTGACGGCATCTTCCTTCAAGTTTGTTGGTTGTTAGAATCTGAAGATACCTGATCAAGTCAGGTATGACTGAATTGCTGGAAGTTGCACGTTGTGTCATGCCGTTCTCCGAAACGGCATCTTCCGTAAAAACTGACCTTAATTTTTAGAGGAAGATACCTGATCAAGTCAGGTATGACTGAAGGGTGGGATGGTGCACTTTGTCATGCTGTGCTTGACACGGCATCTTCTATTTTCAGATGTCGAAAAATGAAAATCATCGATCCGAGACGATCATTTCTTATGTAAAGGGAGCGTCACTCCCAACAATGGAATCCCCAAAAAATTGAAGTCTCTTGATGTTAACAATCCATACTCTAAACTGGCTCTACCAATGATAGACCGACCTCCTATAAAGGTGAAGCTGACATCTTGCTGAATATGATAGCTGTCCAAGATCAAATAAAATTTTGGGCCAGTTCTGAAGGTTCCGCTGATTGTAAAAAGGATATCGGAGTTTTCACCTTCTCCGAAGGCACTTCCGGCACCTATCGTAATGTTCCGATCTCTTGTACCAAAAGTGGCCAATCCATAAAGGAACCCGAAACTTGAGTCTTCCACTGCTCCAAAAACACCTCCAATGCCCGCATTAAATTTGTTCTCGACAATCGGGACTGTGTACTTGCCGGTAAGCCAAAAAGGAGCCCAATCTGTAAAAAAGAAAGTGGCCATAGTGCCTATTCCCATAGATAAATTGTCAGTAAGTCCGTAGGAAACATTATTGAAAAGAATCCAGACATTTTGATAATATCCTTCTTTTTTCTTCAGGCTATACGCGCTCAATGATGCGAAATAATTAGACGTTTGATATTGGTATGGCCACAGCTGATCAGATTGTGCCGAAGGAGGTGTCTCCAGCGCAATCATCTCTTTTATTTCAGCTCTTGGAATAGTGATTACTCCAATATCCTGAACGTCAATCTTTACTTCTTTTTCATTCTCATCAATGATCATTCCTACAAAGACGCTACCGGATGTAGTGGTGATTTGATACTTGGTGGAGTCAGATTGAGTTTGAGAAAAAGAGGTGTTTACTATTAAAGCAAATACAGCAAGGTAGATGGTGAGTGTGGTGAATTTCATTTTGAGCTGGATTGGGTGATGAAGGTATTTACTTGTTAGTAAGCGAAATGGTTTTAAGCCCCCAAATTTTGATCAAATAAGTAACATGATTAATACTGAAGATGTCTAACACGGCATCTTCCACAGAATAACTTCTCCCTTGTGCTTAGAAGAAGATACCTGATCAAGTCAGGTATGACTGAATGGTTGGGAGTTGCACTCTGTGTCATGCCGTGCTCGACACGGCATCTTCCTTCGAGTTAGCTGAATGTTAGAATCTGAAGATACCTGATCAAGTCAGGTATGACTGAATGGTTGGGTAGTGCAGTTTGTCATGCCGTCCTCTGAGACGGCTCTTCCACAGAATAACTTCTCCGTTGTGCTTAGAAGAAGATACCGGATCAAGTCAGGTATGACTGAATGGTTGGGTAGTGCAGTTTGTCATGCAGTGCTCCGAGACGGCTCTTCCACAGAATAACTTCTCCGTTGTGCTTAGAAGAAGATACCTGATCAAGTCAGGTATGACTGAATGGTTGGGAGTTGCACTCTGTGTCATGCCGTGCTCCGAGACGGCTCTTCCACAGAATAACTTCTCCCTTGTGCTTAGAAGAAGATACCTGATCAAGTCAGGTATGACTGAATGGTTGGGTAGTGCAGTTTGTCATGCAGTGCTCCGAGACGGCATCTTCAATGAATCCTTCTGTATACAAGAGAGAATACTAACTTCGCCAAATGCCTTTCGATCCCAAGTCCATAGACCTACCCATTGTAGAAATTCTTGATGAAGTAAAATCTCAACTTGAGCAGGAAAATACGCTCATTGTACATGCACCACCGGGTGCAGGAAAGAGTACCCTGATTCCCATTGCTTTGATGGAAGAAGTGTGGCTTAAAGGACAAAAGATCATTATGCTGGAGCCACGGCGGCTGGCTGCACGCTCCATCGCTATGCGACTGTCCGAACTGATCGGCGAGAAAGTAGGAGAGACCGTCGGCTACCGCATCCGATTTGAAACCAGGATAAGTGACGCAACCAAAGTGGAGGTAGTCACAGAAGGGATTCTCACTCGTATGCTCCATGGAGACAACTCGCTTGAAGGTGTAGGCTTGGTCATCTTTGATGAATTTCATGAGCGCAGCATCCACGCAGATGTAGCCTTGGCGCTTTGCAGGGAATCTCAGCAAGTCCTACGACCAGACTTGAAAATCATGGTTATGTCTGCTACATTGAATATGCCTCAGCTGATGCAATCGCTGAAAGCACCAGTAGTGGAAAGTAAAGGGCGCCAGTATCCGGTGGATATAGAATATGTAGGCGATCAGGATCAATTCATGATTCCTGAAATGACTGCCAATACGATTGTTAAAGCCTCCAAAGTTCATGAGGGTGACATCCTTGTGTTTCTTCCCGGTCAAGGCGAGATCACCAAATGTGCAGGTATACTCAAATCCAAGCTGCGCGGCTTCTCCATCCATCCATTGTATGGGCAGTTACCTTACAACAAGCAGAAAGCGGCCATCCTCCCGGATAGAGAAGGAAGACGGAAAGTCGTGTTGGCCACCAACATCGCAGAGACCAGCTTGACGATTGAAGGAATTAAAGTGGTGGTAGATACGGGCTTTGGAAGAACTATGAAATGGGATCCAAAATCTGGACTGTCGAGATTAGAAACTGTGCAGATATCCAAAGATTCAGCAGATCAGCGCGCCGGACGCGCCGGACGATTAAGTCCGGGTGTGTGCTTCCGCATGTGGTCCAAGGTGACCGACAGCCGATTGCAAGAACATCGCACACCGGAAATTCTGGAATCAGATTTGGCTTCACTTGCACTGGATCTGGCAAGCTGGGGCATCAGCGATCCGATGAGCTTGACCTGGCTTTCTCCGCCACCACGAGGCGCATGGCAAGCGGCTGTGCAGACATTGCACGAGGTAGAGGCATTGGAAAATGGTCGCATCACCGAGCATGGAAAAGAAGTGCACCGACTGCCTTGTCATCCGCGACTCGCACACATGATGCTCATGGCTGAGGAGGAGGGACTCGTGAGCCTGGCAGCAGATGTTGCCGCACTGTTGGAGGAACGTGATCCATTGGGAAGAGAAGCGGGCATAGATATCAACAGCCGGATTGAAGCGCTGAGAACACATCGAAGAGAAGACCGAAAAGGTGGACGTTTTGATCGCATAGAGAAAATTGCCGGTTCTTACCGCCAGCTGTTCGATGCGGAGGTAGATAATGATCCATTCGATCCGTATGAGACGGGCTTACTGCTCACACATGCTTTTCCTGAACGTATTGCATTTGCCCGACCGGGCAACAATGCTCAATTCAAGCTTGCGAACGGCCGTATTGCAATGGCCGGACACAAAGACGATCTGGCACATGAGTCGTGGCTTGCCATTGCCAACCTTGATGCGCGTGATGGCATGGGAAAAATATTCATGGCTTCTCCACTAAATCCCAAAGACCTGGCTCCTCGCGTGAAAGAAGTGGACGTAGTGGAATGGGATACCGAAGATGGAGGCCTCAACGCCAGCAAAGACTTGCGCATCGGGAGTATTGTACTCAAATCTGTGCCACTTCCGGATCCCGATCCTTCACACTTGAAGGATGCCATCGTTCAGGCAATCAAGCGTGAAGGTCGCACCCTACTGGATTGGAATGAAGAGGTAGAGCAACTGCAGAACAGGGTTAGAAGCATAAAAAAATGGGAGCCTTTAAATGACTTGCCTGATCTCAGCACGGAAACATTATTGATGACCAATGCGGAGTGGCTTGCGCCATATCTGGAGGATGTAAAGAATCCGAGAGACCTGAAGAAGATCAACCTATATGAGGTCTTGCTACATTCCATGCCTTACGAGATGCAGCAGGAGTTGCAGCGTTTGGCTCCAGCCAAAATGGAAGTGCCCAGCGGCTCCAGCATCAAGATCATGTATCGCGACAATGGCGAAGCACCTGTTTTAGCAGCTCGCATTCAGGAACTCTTTGGTATGGCCGAAACTCCGACAGTAAACGATGGAAAGCAGCCGTTGCTGATTCACTTATTATCTCCGGGCTTCAAACCTGTGCAGGTGACATCCGATCTGAAAAACTTCTGGAATGAAACCTACTTCGAGGTGCGCAAAGACCTCAAAGGTCGCTATCCCAAACACCACTGGCCGGACGATCCATGGACGGCTGAAGCGATCAGAGGCGTGCGGCATGGCCGCAGCAAATAATGTTTCTGTCATGCCGTGCTTCGCGGCATCTTCCTTTGTGTTTATTGAATATTAGACTCTGAAGATACCTGATCAAGTCAGGTATGACTGAATGGTAGGGTGGTGTACTTTGTTATGCCGTGCTCCGAGACGGCACCTTCCTTCAAGTTTGTTGAATGTTAGAATCTGAAGATACCTGATCAAGTCAGGTATGACCGAATGGTAGGGTGGTGTACTTTGTCATGCCGTGCTCCGAGACGGCACCTTCCTTCAAGTTTGTTGATTATTGGAATCTGAAGATACCTGATCAAGTCAGGTATGACTGAATAGTAGGGTGGTGTACTTTGTCATGCTGTGCTCCGAGACAGCATCTTCCTTCAAGTTTGTTGAATGTTAGAATCTGAAGATACCTGATCAAGTCAGGTATGACTGAATAGTAGGGTGGTGTACTTTGTCATGCCGTGCTCCGAGACAGCATCTTCCTTCAAGTTTGTTGATTATTGGAATCTGAAGATACCTGATCAAGTCAGGTATGACTGAATGGTAGGGTGGTGTACTTTGTCATGCCGTGCTCCGAGACGGCACCTTCCTTCAAGTTTGTTGATTATTGGAATCTGAAGATACCTGATCCATTCAGGTATGACTGAAGGTTGAGTAGTGCAGTTTGTCATGCCGTGCTTGACACGGCATCTTCCTTCGAGTTTGTTGAATGTTAGAATCTGAAGATACCTGATCAAGTCAGGTATGACCGAATGGTTGGGCGGTGCAGTCAGTGTCATGCCGTGCTTGACACGGCATCTTCCTTCACCAATACTAATCAAACCAATCTCTTGACAAATCAATCCATTCGGGATTCTCCTTTTTAATAAGTTCTACTTTCCATGTTCTTTTCCACCGCTTAATTAGTTTCTCTCTTTTTATTGCCTCGTTCGCATCATTATGAGTCTCAAACCACATCAATAAACTCACCTGATATTTACTTGAAAATGATTTTGGATTCAGTTTCTGTTTATGCTCAAATACTCTTCGCTCAATATCGTTTGTCATTCCAGTATAAAGTACAGTTCGCGAGTGATTCGTAAGGATATAAACATAGTATTCTTTATGTGACATTATTTGAGCTTTTGATCAATGAATCTTATTTGGAATTTAATAGGGGGAGGATTTGACTTCCAATACCAACTATATCACATTGACCATTTGTACACATAAATCGTACTCTCAATCTTAACTGAAGATACCTGATCAAGTCAGGTATGACTGAATGGTAGGGTGGTGTACTTTGTTATGCCGTGCTTGACACGGCATCTTCGTTTATGTTGCTGGTATCATTATCTAAGTCGCCTGTATTATTCCCAAAGTTGAGGGTACTTTCAACTACGTTGAGGTTATTATCCTCCGCCTTAAGGTTATTACTCTCCGTCTTGAGGGTATTGTTCTCCGTGTCGACGGAATTGTCCTCCGCCTTATGGTTATCACTCTCCGTGTTGACGGAACTCTCCTCCGTGTTGAGGTTATCACCCTCCGCCTTAAGGTTATTGCTCTCCGTGTTGAGGTTATCATCCTCCGTGTTGAGGTTATTGCTCTCCACGTTGAGGTTATTGTTCCCCGGGTTGAGGGTATTGTCCTCCGTGTAGCGGTCACTTATTTCCGATCGAAAGTTCTTTTTCTATTTCATCCAGGCAATTAAGAACGAACTGCATATCCTCTATGAAATGGCCATAACCTTCAGGGAGCTCTTCTGCTTCATGGATGAGATAGTAGAGAAGCAAGTTTCTCAGATTGGATTTGAATTCACTCACATGGATCAGTCCGAATAAGTCATCAAGTCTTTCTATGCAGGCAGGAGTTAAGGTTGTCATAGCTGGAATAAAGACTAAGCTAATTAAAGATAATGATTGTGTCATATTTTAATATGACAAACTTATCCATGTATTGCAAGATTTTTGGTTTGTGACCAAAGATCAACTCAATACGAAGATCGGCCAGCGAATCATTGAATTGCGGCAGCAAAAAGGCTGGAGCCAATCTGATCTTGCACGGCATCTTGGCAAAGACCGACAGGCTGTAGAAAAGCTCGAAAACGGAAAAGTAAATCCCACCTTGTATTCCTTATATGAAGTAGCTGATGTGCTTGGCGTTTCGCTTAGTGAGTTGGTGGAGCTTACGTAATGCAGACCTTCATTTTTATCCTTTATTTTCTATTTTGTATTATTCCTAAGCCAAGGTTGGTGTCTTCACCAACCTGTTGAGTATTTATCGAAATCTCTGTTTGTTGAGGACACAAACCAAGGCGAAAAGTACCGGCTGAATACAATTAAGCGATTTTAATAGCTTTTTCGATTTCTTTAATAATTATGGGAGATAAGTCAAGCTTCCTAAAATCATTTTTCATAAGCCATTCAACACATTGAGACCTGCTAAGGTTGTCATCAGCTATAAATTCAGATAACATTATTGATGTGTTTCTGCTTAATCCCAAACTGATTAAAGAGACTTGAGTCTGCCTAGATACTCCAAATTCTAACCAGATATTCAACTCAGGTATATTTTCAATCAAATCTAATTTTCCTTCGTTTCGGAGCAGGTGTCTTAATATATCAATATAGCAACCTGAATATTTTGCAAACTTGAATCTGGCGAATTCCTCGACATCCTTCATTGATTGCCTAATTACATTCGATATGGTCTTTGGGAGCCTTCTTCTTATCCAATATCTGTAGCTGCTTTCAATCAGAGTAGATAGAGGATAACCGTTCATCCAGTTTACCACGAGAATCGCTTGATACGGAGATAATGTTTCTGGATCACCAGAAAGGAGTCTGTTGATTCTTGATAGAATTGGTTCATACGAATTAATAGCCGCGTCTTCGCTTTCTGGAAATTCGGGAATTAGTTGTGAGTAGTCATTTGAGAAGGTTTGAAACTCTTCTAGCAAACGTTGTTGGGCAATAGGTGATATACCAGGATTTCTTAAAATTATTTCCTTAGGTATAGAAATCGCTTCAGATATATCATTGAAGATTGGAAGTAGTTCATTTTCTAAGTCAATATCGGTGTTCAGATTGTTGTTTAGGTATTTTGAATAAAAATATGAAAAGCCATATTCAAGATTCATATCTAACCTAGTTCGTGGAGTTCCATCTTTTATGAATTGAATTAGCTTGGCTTTATTTTGATGCAGTCCATCAACAGCTTTTTTGATATAGATTTTATCCCTTGCTGGATTTGGAGGATTGTCCCAATCAGAAGGTTCAATACAAATCACATTTCCTTGAAATTCTTTACCCCATCGACCAGCTCTACCAGCTAAATTCCAAAAATCTGATGCATCCATTGGGTTTCCTGGTCCTCTTGTTGGTCTTCTAATAAATATTGATTTTGCTGGCAGATTGACACCTTCCAGCAGTGTAGAAGTGCAGACCAAGTATTTTATCTTATTTATCTTAAAAAGTCTCTCTATTTCAGTTCTAATAATCAAAGGCATATTTCCATAATGAAATGCCACACCTCGTTTCAGAACCTTAGTAAGAGCATATGATTTATGAACAATTTTGGAAGCCAAATCAATTAGATCATCTAGCTCCTCATCCTCAATATTTTCAAGAAGATCAAATAGGATAGAGGAATACTTTTCAGCATCAGCGGGCCCATTTGCGTAGATCAAATTGCCACCTGTTTGATCACTCAATTCATGCACAATAAACATGAATTTTTTACCTTGGCGATCAGGTCGAAACTTCAAATTAATCTCACCTAGTTCATATGATTCTGTTTTAGTAGCTAGCCTTAATTCCCAAACCTTGGGCTTTCTAGGTTTTTGGGTAACGAATATTAGGTTTTGATTTACTGAAACATATTCAGTTTGAACCGGAGCCTTATTGTTTATTTGAGGAAATAATTCTAATAGCACCCCTGGATTGGATGTGAATGGACTCGAAAAATACACTTTACCTTTCTCGCCATTTACGAATAGTTCTTCAAGCTTTTGCTGTAATAAAATTCCTCTGGTTCCGTCGCTAATTTTATGAGCTTCATCCACAACAAGAATATCAATTTTATAATCTGGAACTTCAGTTTTAAACCAATGCAATCTTTCCTGCGTGAAAACAAGAACTCTCTTATTAAATTGATTGAACTCCTGAGTGAATTGAGGTACAGTGGAGATATATACACCCTCAACCTCATTGTCAGCAAACATATCCTTTAATTCTTGCTCAACTTGGCTTATCAATGCCCTTGAAGGAACAATAAAAACTATGCTTAGAATATCATCATTTTTTGTGATTTCTTCTAAAAGAATTCTTTCAAGTATGAATGATTTACCAGCACTAGTAGGTGCTGAAATACTGATTAAGTCTTGATTTTTATACTCATTATAAACTTTCTTTTGAAACTTATTTAATGAGATTATTTCATTTTTTCCGCCAAATATTGAATACTCAATATTTCTTCTGGCAATCTCCCATGAGATTGGTAGTGGTACTTTATCAAGATATGTTTCCTCTAAAAAATTTCGTTTAATAGCTAATTGGATTGCAGGTTTATTGGTCAAGCCTTCAAGTACGATGGCTGCCGCTAGCTTATGTTGGTCTGTGCTTTTTGAATCATTCAAGCAATGTTGTGTTATTCTGAGGGAGGCATCAAGGTGATGAAACTCTTCTGATTCTTGAAGTATTCTAGCCAAGGAAATTAAATGAGACCAATCTAATTCCTTTTCCTTTTCACCAGAATATACTAGGGTGTCAAACCCTCTTCTCACTGATCTCAAAAGTACCTCTTCATATGACTCTGAAAAGGAAGAAGACTCGAAAATGCTTTTTGCTAAATTGTTCATTTGATCCCTAAAGCTTTTAAAAGTTCCGATCTAAACTCGGCAACCGACGTAAATGGAATCATAAAAATATGAATGTGATAAGTGTTTAAATGATCATGTTCCTCTATCTCTGTTTTGATTAGCTCTTTGAATGTGGATACTTCTTTCTTTATAAGCTTAGTGAGTTCCTGACTAGTCATATGATTTGGTTTGTCTGGATAATTTTCACTATCAAAACCGACCATACAAAGTCCCCGATAGTTAACCTTATTAAAATTAGGATTGCCCTTATCAAAATAAGTCAATAAAGCTTCTACTAATTGCGTATCACTTAAATCCAAATTAGCAGAAATCAATTGTATATCTCTTTCCTGAGTTGATGTTGAGCTGTGTGGACTTAACAAGTAATCTTTGATACTTTCAAAACATGCTTTGACACCGCTACTAACATTAGCATGCAACTTTGATTCCCCCCAATACAAGGCTAGTTGATTTGTAACAGGATCATATTCGCCGTGAATTCCATCAACACCATGATAGTGCATTTGAGAGCTTGTTTTAAGTGGCATCTTGCATATCAACTGGGGTATTTTTAGAATTTCCTCAGCCAAAATATAAAGCAGTATTTCACCACCCTCACCTGTGTTTTTTAGATGTGTAAATAGACTAATTGCTTTTCTTTGCAATGCCAATAGAGATCCTGTTGAAGTGGAACTTCTGGCTTCTTCTATTTCTGATCGTGGTATTGAATAGTCGACAACTCTAGTTGCTATATACTCTATGAAATCCTTAGTTCTAGGTCGTCCATTACCATCAAGCTCTACATGATAAAAATGAGATAATGCTTCCGTACCATCAACCTGATCATATATGGTAACCTCTTTAAGGACTGAGGAAATATCGAATAAACTTGTTCTAACTAATTTCTCAATTAGATCATTTAAAATTTCTAAATCAAGCTCAAGAGCTGTGGCGTTTTGCAAAATAATTACTAGTGATGAACATCTAGAAAGGTACTACAAATAACTGAATGTCGGGATTTGACAATTAATTATTTATGTTTTTAGGAAAATGTGCTAGCGCGCGTTTGCAACGCGTGCCCCAATTCCCCTCGCTACCGCAAGCTTGTAGCTTGTGCTCTATCTCTGAAGATACCTGATCAAGTTAGGTATGACTGAATAGTTGATATTGCGCTCTGTCATGCCGTTCTCCGAAACGGCATCTTCAGAGTGACTTTTTAATTTTTAGATAGCATCAGTTTATCAAGGCAAACCTCTTAGCCACTAGACGGGATGGGAGCGAACACGAAGTAAAGCGTACAGCGCGGATATCAGCGGAAGTGGAAAGGGAGGTGTTCTCTCCTGATACCGCATCAAGTGCGGTATGACAGCATAGGAAGATCCCGGATCAAGTCCGGGATGACAACTACGAGAGGACTTCACCCAGCGCTTCTACGCAATGCTGATTCTCTTCCGGCTTGCCTACAGATATGCGTATGCAGTGGCTGATTGGGTCATAGAGAGGTCGTACAAGTACGCCACGCTGCATGAGCTTTTCAAAAATCTGCATCACTTCTTCCTTGTCTTTCCAGACGGTCATGATGAAGTTGGCGTATGAACGCACATACTTTATGCCTAGCCGATCAAACTCCTTGTAGAAGTATTTCAGCTGCTTGGTGTTGTTGTCGATGGTCTTCTTGAGAAATGCAGTGTCATTCAGTGCGCCCATGCCGGCGGCCTGCGCCATGGCGGTAGGCTCGAAGGTCAGCTTCACCTTGTTGAGTGCATCAATGATCTTTTCGTCTCCGACACCAAATCCCAGTCTCACCCCGGCGATACCGTACGCTTTGCTGAAAGTACGTAGGGTCAGGATGTTTGGATAGTTCATCTTCAGCGAGTCAGGGAAGTCCGGATGCAGCGCTTCGGAATATTCGAAGTAGGCTTCATCGATGATGACAAGGATATGATCAGGGACATGCTGCATGAAGCTGTCGAGCTCGGCTTGCGTAATCATCGTGCCTGTCGGGTTATTCACGTTGGCGAGGTAAATCACCTTGGTGTTGCGATTGATCCGGCTCTTGATGGCCTCCAAGTCAAACTCATAGGTGGAAGTCATCGGCATGGCCACACATCTCACGTTGTTGATTTTCGCCCAATTATAAATGATCACAAAGCCACCTTCAGACGTTAAGAACTCGTCTTCTCCGGTGCAAACCGCACGTAGCGTTTGCATCAGCACAGATTCTGATCCATTTCCTACAAAGATCTGCTCAGGTTTCTTTCCGTATTTTTTTGCAAGCGCCTCCTTCAAGTCTCGGCTCACTGGGTCCGGATAGTAATTGATCGATTCATACGCGTCGATCACGGCTTTTTTGGACTTTGGCGAGTAGCCCAGCGTATTTTCATTGTTCCACAAAATGGCCACCTTTTCCCAGCCGTATTCTTCTTGTAGCTGTGGGATGGTCTTACCTGGCTGGTAGCTTCTAATTGCGGCGATATGATCAGGTATTTGTACGTTCATTAGTAGCTTATTGTAATTGATACTGTGTCTTGAGCCAGCAGCTCTATTTCTTCTTCAAAATCTTGATTGTCTTTATACCAAACAACTTTGATTGGTGTCTTTGTTTTAAAAAGTTTTTTGATGCCTACCTGAACCTCATCAGAATCTTGGAAAGCCAATCTATTGAAAAATGAAAAGGGAATTTCGTCATTAAACAAGCTAACGTTAAATCCATAGTTGTCAGCTCCTCCAGCTGGGTTAACTATGACTTTAATATAGGCATCTTCATAAGCGATTAGCGTGTCATAGTTTGGAGGGTTGTTTTGATAGGCAATGAGAAATTCAGTAGGTGCTTCGATTTCAAAACCTTCCGCTTTGGCACTGTAGTTATATGCGAGTATTGTATCGCTTTGTTCGGGGTTGAAATAAAACCTACCTTCATTATCGGTTGTGGTAGTTCCTGAAAAAATCAGATCGGTAGGAGAATTTTTGGCGCTCATGATAACCTCAATTCCGGCTAAAGGCCTTTCTGTTGCATATTCATAAACGATTCCTGAAAAATCACTTGAAATACTCGTATCTACTTTACTGCATGAGAGCATTACTAAGGACAAAAAAGTAAGGATGACTAGTTGATTTTTCATCTTGATATTAATTATACTTTCCATTCTTCTTGTTTTCGAAAAACCACTCCTTTAAACAATCCAACAAGCTCTTCTCCCCGTGTGACACGCACAATGTACTGTCCCAAACTCTTCGAGGTGCTTTCTTTTTCTGCTGTGGCGATGAGCTCGTCACCTTCAAAAATAGGTTTGATGTGATTGATGGAGGTCTCGATGGAGACAGCTTTTTGTCCATGCGAATTGGATGCAAAGGCAAAAGCGGAATCGGCGAGTGAAAAAGAGATGCCTCCATGTGCCACGAGATGGCCATTGAGCATTTCATTTCTAACCGTCATCTTGATTTTAGCAAACCCTTCTTTTACTTCCAGAACTTCAATACCCAGCCATTGACTAAAGGTGTCTTTGGCCATCATCTCGGATACTATTTTATTCGCTTTGCTCATTTTTTCTAAACGTCACTCCGAGGGTTGAGATGAAGTCGAAAGCCGAAGGAGTCCCCAATTAGTGGGATTCCAGCACCCTCATTCTTCAGGTTCGGAATGACGATAATAATTTAATAAAACCTTTGCTTTTTTGATTTCATTCTTCTCAGCAGTGGGCTGCATCGGTAGCGATCTTCTCGGTATTCATCATAAAGAAGATCCAGTTGCTCCACACACCAATCGATGCCTTTCTCATCTGCCCATTTGAGTAAACCTTTTGGGTAGTTAACTCCTTTGGTCATGGCCGTATCAATGTCTTCTCGGCTGGCAATATTCAAGAAGAGTGCGTCGGCAGCCTCATTGATGAGCATCACCAATGCTCGATTGAGGATTTTATGACCTAGCTCTTCGTCTTTGGTAGGCTCTGGCTTTGTTGCTCCTTCGGCATAGTCGTAATATCCGCGTCCGGATTTGCGTCCAAGAAATCCGGCTTCTGACATGCGCTTTTGTGTAAACGATGGTCGGTAGCGTGGATCGTAGAAAAAGGATTGAAAGACGGTTTCTGTTACCGTATAGTTGATGTCATTTCCGATGAAGTCCATCAGCTCGAATGGTCCCATTCGGAAGCCACCGAGCTCTTTCATGGCCCAATCGATGGTGGCAAAGTCAGCGATACCTTCTTCATACATGCGCAGGGATTCTCCATAAAACGGACGTGCCACACGATTTACAATGAATCCGGGAGTGTCTTTGGCGAGCACAGTTAGTTTCTTCCAGCTATCCACCCAATCTTTTGCTTGCTTAGTTGTCTCCTCAGCGGTCTGTACGGCTGGGATAATTTCTACCAATGGCATCAATGGTGCCGGATTGAAGAAATGTATGCCTACAAATCGAGCAGGATTTTCCAAAGAGGCACCAATGGAAGCAAGCGAAAGCGAGCTGGTATTTGACGCGATGATCGTGTCTTCACGTACGATCTTCTCTACTGCCGCGAAGACCTTCCTCTTGATGTCTATATTCTCTACGATCGCCTCAATCACCAAGTCTGAATTCTCAAAGTACTGCTGATCATCGGTAAAGTCTATTCTTCTCAGGATTTTATCGGCTGTCTCCTGATCGATCTTTTCTTTCTCGACCAATCGGTTCATCACTTTTACCAAACTGGCGGAAGACTTTTCCAAGATCTCAGTGTTGGTATCGTTGATCACCACATCCCAGCCGGCCGTGGCTGCAACTTGTGCTATTCCGGTACCCATGGTGCCGGCTCCTATCACGCTTAACTTTGGCATTATTCTCCTTTAAATTCTGGTTTTCGTTTCTCGATGAAGGCATTCACACCTTCTTTGTAGTCGTGTGTTTCGGTGGCTTTAAACTGCCATTCTTTCTCCAACTTCAGCTGCTGATCCAAATCATTAACAAAAGATTGATTCAACAAATGCTTGGTGTAGGCTAAGCCTTTGGTAGGCATGATGGCAAGCTTTTGAGCCACAGCTTCTGCTTCATCCATAAAGGTATCGTCGCTCGCTACTTTATAGATCATTCCCATTTGCTCGGCGTCTTTAGCGGATACTTTGTCTCCCAGCATCATGAGTGCAGATGCTTTTCCAAATCCAATGATTCGCGGTAGCATAAATGTTCCGCCACTGTCTGGCACCAATCCAATCTTACTGAATGCCTGGATAAATGCGGCAGACTCTGTAGCTACCACCACATCGCAAGCCAGGGCAATGTTTGCTCCGGCACCGGCAGCCACTCCATTTACAGCTGCTATGATTGGCTTTTCTATGCTTCGAAGTTGTCTAATGATGGGGTTGTAGTGCTCGTCTACAATCTGCTCTATTTCAAGTCCATTGTCAGCAATGGCCTCCTGCAGATCCTGACCGGCACAGAATGCTTTTCCATTTCCGGTCAGCATGATGGCTCGAATGCTGGAATCTTTTGCGTATTCATCCAGTGCTTCTTTCACGGCTAGTGCAAGCTCTTTATTGAAGCTGTTGAAGACATCCGGACGGTTGAAGGTTAGGATGCCTAGATTGTCTTTTTGGGTTATTTGAAGGGTGTTTGACATTTGGATAATGTTTGGATTGGCGAAGTTAAGAGATTTGATGTTTTTCCACTTAGGCCGGGGAGGCCATTCCTTTTCCATCGATGAAAAGGAATCAAAAATCTAGGCAAAATCAATCCAGCTTACTCGCCAGGCCTACACGTGATTTTGCCAGAGCTCGCTTGACGCGAGCGAGCTTAGTGACACTTAAAGTAATCAAATGGCTCCAGGCAATCGTTGCATTTGAATAGTGACTTGCAGGCTGTAGAGCCGAATTCACTGATTAATTGCGTGTTTTTAGAACCACATTGTGGGCATTCAATATCTTCCGGATTGGTTGGGTTGGGTGGAGCTATGCCGTACTCCTTGAGCTTTCTTTTTCCTTCTTCACTCATCCATTCGGTCGTCCAGGCAGGTGATAACACAGTTGTGATCTTGAATTCATTTATGCCTTTCTTCTTTAAGGCATTGTTGATTTCTTTCTCAATCTCCAGCATGGCCGGACAGCCGGAATAGGTTGGAGTAATGATGACTTCAAGGGAATCTCCATCGACGATTACATCTCTGACTATGCCTAAGTCAATGACAGAAATCACTGGAATTTCCGGATCGGTGACAGTTTGAAGTAAATCGAGAATATAATCTTTATCAATTACCATTAGACAAATTCGTAATACGTGGTGTAATCCTTAAACCCAAACTTCTTATAAATGTTAAGCCCATCTTCTGTTCCTTGAAGAATGGCTGTTTTATAGCCTAACTCCTTTGCTATATTTAATGCGAAAGTTAGCAAGGTGGTTCCAATTCCCATTCCTCGATAAGCCTCCAGTGTTGCAAACCCATAGAACCCGACGGTATCCGAATTGGTTGGAAATAGCTCCACACAAGAAACTGGCCGATCTTCGTGATAATATATGTAGAGTTTGATGTTATTGTTAGGATCAAGGTAGTGCTTGGCTGTCCGATTGTAGTAGTCAATTACATTCTGATCGGTAGGAGACCAATTCTCTGCAATGACGCGAGAATAGATAGCCAGCGATTCTCCATCATTTACCTGTCTGATGTTTAGATGATTTATATTTTCTACGTATTGATAGTGCTTAAACTGCATGGCCATTCCAACCTCGCTGGCCTGTTCTTCTATGTTTAGTTCTTTGAACAACATCTGAGTGTTTGAACTCAAATTTTCCTTGTTTATCCAAATGCAATAATCCAGATTCCGAGATTGAAAGTGAGCAAGTGCCTGGCTGAGCTCTTCTTTTGTCAGCTCTGGATGGTGGATGTAGATAATGTTGAAGGTGTCGCATGAAAGCCCACTGTCTACATAGGTGAGATGTGCCAGATGGTACACATTCATGGCATCATTCAAATCAGGAACTTTTGAGGCGTGTTGAAGGAAATTGTCAGAAATAAGCTCTAGCATCAGTTTTTCTTTCTCCAAGGTGGATTCTTTCTATTCTCGTCTGCTTTGAATAAGATCAAATGATTCCAGTCAGGATCAAAAACATGCGCTTCTCTCCAAAGCCATTCTTTGTCATTAGGCATCTCAGCAAATTCAACGCCATTGTTCACCAGCATTTCTACTTGCTCGTCGAGATTATCACATTCGAAATAGATAATCGGAGCATTGCCAGTAGCAATATCATCAGTATAGTGAATGGAAAAGGTAGAATCACCCTCAGGGCATTCAAATCTTGCATATTTATCGTGGGTGTGAACAATCAATTTAAAACCTAGCTTCTCATAAAATGGGATGGCTTTCAGCACATCACGAGAAGGCACGGTCACTTGATTGAGATTCATCTTACCACTCTAAACCCGGATAGGTACGTTGCAAAAATTGTAGGTCGGCAAGGATATATCCTAAATGCTCCGAGTGGCGGCCGTCTTTCCCTCCTTCATGCGCATAGGTGCTTTCAGGAATATCAAGCGTCGCTTCTGTTAACACTTCACGAATCTTCGCATCTCTTTTTTCCTTCAATGCGGCTAAGTCAACACCGTATCCACTTTCGGCTGCCTTAGATTCGGTCTCGTTTGGCTTAGTTAACTCACCCGAGAATGACCATAGCTCCACGATCGCAGCGTTTATCCGTTCTCTACTTTCCTCCGTTCCGTCACCTAGTCTGATCACCCAGTCGCTGCTCCATTTGATGTGATATAAGGCTTCTTTATGCGATTTAGCAGCGATTGCAGCTAAGCGTTCGTCTGAGCTGTTCATCAGTGCTTCATAGAAATAGCAGCTGTATGTGTCGTAAAGAAATTGTCTGAAGATGGTTTGCGCGAAATCACCATTCGGCTGTTCTACGAGCAAAACATTTCGGTACCCCCAAGCATCTCTCAAGTAAGCAATATCATCTTCTGACTTGTCCTGATCCTGAATTTCCGCGGCATATTGATACCACATGCGTGCCTGACCTATTAGATCCAGACTGATGTTCGTCATTGCAATATCCTGTTCCAGGATTGGTCCGTGTCCGCACCATTCACCTAGGCGCTGACCAAGAATAAGGCAGTTATCGGCGTGCTGGAGTACGTAGTTGTATTTAGTTAAATCAGTCATTAGTTAATTCGTAACCAGTATTGATGAGTTAACTAGCCTTTGCAATCAATACTGATTGCTCACCACTAATCAACTTATTACTTCTATTACATGTGTTTTACTTCGTCCGGCAAATCATAAAAAGTAGGGTGACGATACACCTTATCTTTTGCTGGTTCGTATAGCGGATCAGAATCATCGGGATCAGAGGCAGTGATATGCTCGGATTTCACTACCCAAATACTGACACCTTCATTTCTTCTCGTGTATACGTCTCTGGCATTTTGAATTGCCATTTCTTCATCTGCCGCGTGGAGACTGCCTACATGCTTGTGGTTAAGTCCGGCTTTGCTTCGAATGAAGATTTCCCATAGTGGCCAATTTTTCATTTTCTTTTTGTTAATCAGTTGACTAGTGATTTATTAGTTGAATAGTACTTAGCCGAGTAAACTCTTATCTACTAAGCAGCTTGATGCTTAGTAGTTGATTTTTTCTCAGCATGTGCAGCCGCTGCCTCACGAACCCATGCTCCATTGTCGTATGCAGCTCTTCTCGCATCAACTCTTTGCTTATTGCAAGGACCATTTCCTTTGATCACATTGAAGAACTCTTCCCAGTTGATTTTACCAAAGTCGTGATGTCCTCTTTCTTCGTTCCACTTAAGGTCTTCGTCCGGAATAGTCAATCCCAAGAGATCTGCTTGCGGCTTGGTAGCATCAACAAACTTTTGTCTGAGCTCATCATTGGTAAATCGCTTGATTCCCCATCGCATGGATTGCTCTGTATGTGTAGATGCTTCATCAGTTGGTCCAAACATCATTAGCGAAGGCCACCACCATCTGTTCAACGCATCTTGCGCCATTCGCTTTTGCTCTTCAGATCCACGGCATAAGGTCAATAGTATCTCATAGCCTTGACGCTGGTGGAAAGATTCTTCTTTACATACTCGAACCATGGCACGTGCATAGGGACCATACGAAGCTCTACAAAGTGGTACTTGATTCATGATCGCGGCACCGTCTACCAGCCAGCCGATAGCTCCCATGTCAGCCCATGTAATGGTAGGGTAATTGAAGATGGATGAATATTTTGCTTTGCCCGAATGTAGGTCTTGAAGTAGTTGATCTCTTTCAACGCCCAGCGTTTCACAAGCGCTGTATAGGTACAATCCATGCCCTGCTTCATCCTGCACTTTAGCCAATAGAGCGGCCTTTCTTCTGAGAGAGGGGGCGCGTGAAATCCAGTTGGCTTCCGGTAGCATGCCCACGATTTCAGAGTGCGCATGTTGCGAAATCTGACGAATCAATGTCTTACGATAGTTTTCCGGCATCCAGTCTTTTGGCTCAATGCGGATGTCTTCGTCTATTTTTTCGTTAAATCGATCTTCTAAACTCTTAATATCCATGGGTTAAAGTTAATTAGAATTTTAGTTGAATAGATAACTGGTATAAGTGTGTTTTAGT